>CAYRTD010000001.1:0-65547 GCA_964426915.1 uncultured Bacteroidaceae bacterium
CGGAGGCCTGCGTTTTAAAGCACCCTCGCTCTCACTCTCACACTCACTCTGTCTTCCCGCCCATGGCTATTCCAGTTTAACCCCATTCGGGGTTGCTATCACCAACTGACGGTCACACCGATCACCGCTCACCGATTACCGCTCACCGATTACCAATTACCGCCCCTCCGATTACCTAACCCTATATTTATCATCATCCATCTCCTTCCAGAACTCCTCATCCTGCTTATGAACCTTATTACTCATGAGAGAAGCTATGGCTTTGGTTTTGTTATTATGTTCCAGAAATATTTTGACAACAGCAATAGCCGGAATGGCAAGGATAACGCCTGATATTCCCCAAACCACACCTCCAAAAAGTATTGCAAGAAGAGCGATCAGGGGATTTATAGAGACACTGCTTCCGACAACATTGGGAGTGATGATGTTTCCCTCGATTTGCTGAATGACCACATACATGCCAATTACAGCCAGCGGTTGCCAAAAATTATCAGTAGTGGCAATGGCATAAAGAAAGGGAAGAATTCCTCCAAGGGTGGTTCCGATATAGGGAATGACAGCCAGAAAGGCAGCCAGCACTCCCCAGAAAATGGCATAATCGATCCCGATGATCATTAATCCTGTACTGTTTAGCACTGCAAGTATAGCTATGACTCCCAATAAACCGTAGAGATATCTTTGTAAGGTTTTGTTGATTTGTATCAATATTTGCCGGAATTCCTCGCGGGCGGATTTTTTCGACTGAATGAGCAGAAAGCTGTGAAAACTATCTTTATACCAGAGAAGGAAAAAGACCAGTATCAATATAAAAAGGAAATTAAAGATGAAGTTTGACGAAAAGCTAATTCCTTTTTTAATGTAGTTCATTGAGCTATCCAGCAGTGAAGGAATATTTTCCTCGATGTCAGCCTGGTTCAGGTTTAGATTCTGATTCACCCAGTTCATGATCTGTTCTATGCCTTCGGTAATTTCCCCGGTAATATTTGGTAATTCACTGATGATACTGCTTAATTGAAAGGAGACAAGTGTTATTAGCATTCCAAGAACTGTGGCTACACTTAGCAGGGCGAGTAATATTGCTGGTATTTTTCGTTTCACCAGCCGTTCAAAAAAATCACTCACCGGTGCCAGCATCACCGTGAATAGCAATGCAAATGCCAGAGGGGCGAGAATAAACTGTCCCTCCTCCAGCACTATATATCCAAGAGCTATGATGATTAATATATAAGCTGGACTCTGAAGGGAAGTGACTTTTTTCTCCATTTTATCTGGTTTTATATGTAAAAATAATTAATTATTGTGAAGTGGCGGAGGAAAAGGTGGGAAAAGAGAGGTGAGGTGGGATATTGTTTAGTTATTTTTATAAAATTTTTAGTACAAAACTTAAGTATATTTACAGTGACGAAAAAGGGCAATAACGGATGGACCCCTCCAAAAATACTGGCACAGGAAATAACAATTGATTTCAAAGACGGTCCGGTTCCATCAATGAAAATGGGAATAGGGTTAGCGCAACCAATGCGGTGCATCTTTCATCTACCAGTTTATAAGAGGAGAGGAATGTGTGAATCATATAATATCTTTATAAAATTGTGTAAAGTATTCGTTTTTATGATTATCACCTTTGTAAATATTTATCATCTGGTAATGAAGGTAAAAAACCTTGTTTGCATAATTCATTTTAACCAATCAAAAATGCAAATGTAACAAGTTAAAATATGCTTAAATGCGGATACTTACCTTAATATTATGCGTTATTGTCCTAATTGCCAAAGGATTGCCCTTGATCAACTCGGCAGCCTGGTGGATTAGAATGTTTGATTTTCCCAGAGTTCAGATTGCTGTCTTAACCTTATTAACCCTAATTCTGGCATATTTATATGTAGATTTCAGATGGATATTTAAGTTACCATTGTTGTTAATGCTGGTAGCTTCACTGGTATATCAAATGAAGTTTGTTGTGGTATATACACCCCTTTACAAAACTCAGGCAAAGGATAGCAACAGGCAGACAGAAGAAAACAGTTTTACTCTTCTGGTTTCAAATGTGCTTATGGAAAATGATGATAAAGAGAGTTTTCATGCGCTTGTAAAAAAGTATAATCCAGATATTCTGCTAATTAATGAACCTGATCAGGTCTGGGCTGCCTCTATCAGTAAGCTTGACGAGGTATTCCATATTCCTAAAGAAAATATTATGCCCGGGAAAAACTATATTACTTTTTCCGAAATTCCTTTCTACGACTCGCCGGTTATAATTGCTGATAAATCCTTAATTCCTATAAAATAGACGCCGATTTTGCCTGGTAATTCCGTTTTCACGACCCTGTCATCCGTGATGATTAGTAATTTCCCATTTTAGAAATGCACCCGCTGTCTCCGTTTATAACAATCTATACACTATGATCCCGCTAAAAACCAGGATCAGCACCCATGAAAGCGAATGCAGCCATTTCATAAATTTTTTAGCCGGAGGATTGTAACGTGTGAGCATGCTACCGGTAACGAAGGCTGCAATTATGGAAATAAGGGTTATAATTATGTACAGCCAATCAATGGTATATATTCCTTTTTCTTTTTGAATGGGATAAACGGTAATAATGAGAAAAATGATCGTACCAAGGGCCAGAAGCTTATGAATATTAACAATGCTGCTGGGGTAGGGGGGTTCTTTTCTCTTTAACCATATTCCGGTAACGATAATGAACAGGAAGATAATTCCGATAATGATAAGAGAGGTTTCAAATGATGTCATAGTGTGTTTATTTCCAGTAATTAAATGTTATCTATTAAGTTCAGAATACTTTTTTCCTCTTATACCCTGAACCTCCAATTTAGTTTTCTATATGACAAATATATAGAATTCATATGAAATGCACTGAAAAAAGTTCCGGTATTTATCTGTATATAATTGTATCCCGGGCCTTTATCCACCAGATCGAACTTTTTAACTCCCCGTGTATATTAGATTCCTGATTTGTACCTCCGGGAAAATGCACCCGGCTATTTTCTCTTTCCACTGCTCCTGCCGGAGAACTGAAAACCTTGATAGGATAAGGTCTGTAATTTATTCACTATCCGGAGTTGGCTGAAGTTTTTGCTTGATTTACACATTTTTTCAGGACGGAAAAAAGCCTGATATCATAAAAATTTGGTAATTTCCTTTCTATTTCTGAAATTGCTGCGAAATAACTAATTCCTTAAACTAAATTTTTAAATTATGGCTGGTAAATCACATTGTAATGCACAATCGGGTGCTGTATATGGATTAGGTTTTATAGGAGCTTCTATATATTATATTTCTGTTGCCACCAGCTTCTGGATGGGGGCAATTGGAATACTAAAAGCAATTGTTTGGCCGGCATTTCTGGTTTATGAGCTACTGATGAATTTTGGAGGTTAGGATAATTATCCTTTTTTCACTCTTCCTGTTCCCAGTTACCGGTACGCTTAACTGCTTTCATCCATTTCAGTTTCATGTCTACGGTTGTCTCCGGGCTTTTTTGTGGCTGGAAGGATTTTTCTATTTGCCATTGTTCTTTTAATTCTTCTATATCTTTCCAGTATCCTGTTGCCAGTCCGGCAAGATATGCAACTCCCAGAGCCGTAGTTTCGTGAATTTTTGGTCTCACAACAGGAAGCTTAAGAATATCAGCCTGGAACTGCATGAGCAAATCATTTACTGATACTCCGCCATCAACGCGTAATTCTTTAAGATCTATTTTGGTTATCTCGCGCATTTCCTCCATAACATCCATTGTCTGGAATGCAATAGATTCCAGTGCAGCCCTGGCTATGTGATATTTATTTGAGGAGCGTCCAAGGCCAAAGATGGCCCCCCGGGCATGGGGATCCCAGTGTGGGGCCCCAAGTCCGGTGAATGCGGGAACCATGTACACTCCACCATTATCAGGAACCTCCCTGGCAAGTTTCTCAACATCCGAAGATTTCTTTATTATTCCCAACTCATCGCGTAACCATTGAACAACTGTTCCGGCATTGAAAATACTTCCTTCCAGGGCATAGGTCACCTTGTTTCCGATTTGCCAGGCCAGGGTTGTAACCATGGAAGTTTTTGCATCATAGGGTTGATCGCCTGTATTCATTAAAACAAAACAACCGGTACCGTATGTGTTTTTTACCATTCCTTTCCCGAGGCATAGCTGGCCGAAAAGTGCTGCCTGCTGGTCTCCCGCCACACCGGCAAGAGGGACTTTGGAGGAGAAAAATGTTGTACTGGCAACATCAAAAATCCCGCTGGAAGGACGTACATCGGGCATCATGGAATGTGGTAGGTCAAATAATTCCAGTAATTCATCATCCCATTTCATTTCGTGAATATTGAAAAGAAGGGTGCGACTGGCGTTGGTAACATCTGTGGCATGTAATCTGCCCTGGGTAAGCTTCCACATAAGCCAGGAATCTACAGTACCGAAAGCGAGTTTGCCCTGTTTTGCCTTTTGCTCTGCTCTGGGCACATTGTCGAGTATCCACTTGATTTTTGTTGCACTAAAGTAAGAATCGATCAAAAGACCGGTTTTTTTTCTTATTGCCGGTCCATGACCTTCTTCTATAAGCTTTCTGCAATGAGAGGCAGTGCGCCTATCCTGCCAGACAATAGCATTGTAAACCGGTTCACTTGTTTCACGATCCCATACTATCGTGGTTTCCCGCTGATTGGTTATTCCGATACCCGCAAGGTTTTTTCCGTTGATACCATGTTTTGACATAACCTCCATGGCAACGGACACCTGGGATGACCATATATCGTTAGGATTATGTTCCACCCATCCATCGCGGGGGAATATTTGTTTAAATTCTTTATGGGAAACAGAACGCATCTGTCCTTTATTGTCAAATAAAATAGCGCGGGAGCTCGTTGTGCCCTGATCAAGTGCAAGGATAAATTGTTCCATAATATCTGATTTATGTCATGAAGGCTCTAACCTGTATTATTCACAAAAAATGAATCAAAATATTATTTGTATATCAATACAATGCTAATAGGTGTTAAACTAATTTATTCATTTTTACAATTGCGACAATTTCAGTACATCTGTGATGTTTTGAAGCCCATGAAACAGAAAGCTATATCTTCAGATGCCGCCGCCTGGCATCTGCCCAAAACTTATTGCATGAATAATACAGGCTAAGGTACACATATATTTCCCGGTTTATTTTTCTGTTTACCCCCATTCCAAATATTAGTTTCCCTGAACTCGAAAGCCGGCTTTTGAATAAGTCACCATACATTATGAAAAAATACTAATGCAAAATGTATTTCTTTGCCAGTATTTCAAAGTCTTTTACTTCATTCACCACCCAGGTCTTATCCTTTTTTAGTTCCTTTGCCATAATCTCTGCTACCGGCCGGGCTATTTTTATTGCTTCACGGGCATCAAGCAAGAGAGCTCTAGTCCTTCTTGCAAGAATATCTTCGGGTTTTACAGCCATTTCATGTCTCACGGCGTAAACGATCTGTGCAGTGAAAATTTTTAATTTTTCACTTATCATCCCGGAATATCCTGGTTCTTGCTGAATTTCCTTTATTTTATCCGCTTCCTTTCCATAAAGGCAGAGTGGGTCAGAGGGGTTTAGCTGTTTTTTATAACCGGAAAGTTTCAATTTTGCCGTGACAGATCGGGTAGGGGGGAGCCCGCTGTTCTTTTCTGCACGATGGACGAGATCTTCTGCCATTTTCCTGTATGTGGTCCACTTTCCGCCAATAATTGTCAGTAATCCGGAATCTGAGACCATGATCTTGTGACTTCTTGATATTTCTTTGGTTTTCTCAGAATCGTCGACGGCAGCCAGTGGCCTTAGCCCTGTAAAAACACTGAGTACATCCTTACGCGAAGGTGACTTTGTCAGATATTTCGATGCGGTATCGAGGATGAATTTAATTTCTTCCTCCATTGCCTCGGGTTCCAGTGAAGCTTTTTCTATGGGTGTGTCGGTTGTACCAACAACAACCTTACCGAGCCATGGAACCGCAAATAAGACACGGCCATCTTTCGTTTTGGGAATCATAAGTGCATGATCTCCCGGAAGAAATTTCCCGGATATTACAAGGTGAATCCCCTGTGAAGGCTGGATGGTTCTTTTCATTCCGGGTTTATCCATATGCATGATTTCATCGGCGAAAACTCCTGTGGCATTAACGATATGATCAGCCTCAATGGTAAATAGTTCTTCTTTAATAAGATCTTTGGTTTTTACCCCGGTGAGTTTGTCCTGATCATTTTTAAGAAGACCGGTAACAGGCATATAGTTAATAGCTGCCGCTCCCTTTGTGATTGCTGTCTGCAATAGACTCATGGCGAGCCGGGAATCATCAAACTGTCCGTCGTGATATCTGATGCCGGCTCTTAAATTCATGGGATTAAGTGCAGGTAGTTCAGATAATGTTTTTTTCCTGGTAATTCTTGCTGAAGGTCCAAGGCTAAAATTTCCTGCCAGGAGATCATAAAATTTTAATCCCAGCGTATAAAGTATTTCATCAAAGAAAGAATATACCGGAATAATGAATGTTTGATCTTTTACTATATGGGGTGCATTATTTTTTAATCTTCCTCTTTCAATGCATGCTTCACGAACTAATCCTAAGTTTCCCTGTGCCAGGTAACGCACCCCGCCATGAACAAGCTTGGTGCTTTTGCTGGAGGTGGATTTTGTAAAATCGGATGCTTCGAGAAGAATAGCTGAATAACCACGTGTTACGGCTTCAAGTAAAATCCCGATTCCTGTTGCTCCTCCTCCGATAATGGCAAAATCGTACTTTTTGTTGTCAAATATGATCTTCCCGGAAACCCTGTCTCTTATCATGAAATTTTTGTAGTAAAGATAGCAGTTTTCATGAAGAAGACACTAGCTATTTTTTTCTGGCAACTATTTCAAGAGCTTCTTTTGCCGGTGTAGGTTTAATTTTAAATTTTTTCTCAAATTTTGTGCTGTTGAAGAGATAATCCCTGTCGTATTGATAGAGCATTTCTTTAAACTCCTTCATTACAGGTACGAATATTCCCAGCGGTCCCAGCATGTAAGATTTTAAAACGGTAATCTTCGGTTTTGTTTTTAGAATATCGCCGGCCATTTCCACCCATTGCCGGCCTGTATAGGGTGTCTGATCGACCGGTAAATGCCAGGTCTGGTTATAGGCCTCTTCAGTATTTCCCAGCAGGGCTGTGGCTTTTGCTGCGTCCGGGGTATATATGAAATTATGAACTTTATCGGCATCGGCGAACCACATGGCACTTTTCCCTTTTTTCAAATTTTTAATTACCATCTCGTGCATAACAGAATTATGAATGCTCAGAAAATCGGGGGCACGTGCAATAAGTGCTGTTAGTTGTCCACTCTTAACCTCGGTATTTATTCTTTCGCTCAGTTCTTTTCTAACTTGTCCCTTTTTACTTACAGGTCTTAAGGGTGTATCCTCTGTCATTCCATTAAGGTAATCAGGATCATAGGCGTATATATTATCAAAAAACACCAGTTTTGCCGAATTCTTCTTACAGGCTGAGATTACCGCGTCCATAAATTTGGGCCAGTTTTCCCTCCAGACTTTCGCTTTGTATTCAAACCCGATAACAACATACACAATGTCTGAGCCTTCCACAGCTTTGTCGACCTGAGCGGGATCGGTCAGATCGGCAGGAAATGGATGATCTGAAGGGTTTACAGGTTTCGGGTCCCTGCTAACAAGACGTATGTTTTTGGTGTAAATGTAAAGTTCTTTGGCCAGATATGTACCAATGGCTCCACCAGCTCCGAGTATTGTTTGCATAATTTTGTTTTTTTTAGCCTTTTTACAAGCCTAACAAGTATAATGTAGTATTGTTTATCTTGAATTTGTCCGGTTATTTTTTTTTATCTCTTTGCGGATTCTGTTCGCTGAGAAAATACCCCCCTGAGCCGCCCCGAAAAGTGAATATTATGACAATCCCGTTAAAACTGTGGGAACCAGAAGCGGATGAGTAGTTATAAATAAGAGATTTGGTAAGGTCTCCTTTACTGCCATATTTCTAATTCTGGCAGAATATTTTCAGCTCTACTTCCATTCAGATCTGGACCTTTGGCGAAACTTTTTAAGATTTAATTTGTTTTCAGCCTGAAGACCAAGTATCACAAAAACAGGATAAAATGCAAAAAGCTATTATAATCGGCTCTACGGGTCTGGTAGGGAAGGAAGTTTTAAGGGCCAGCCTCTCAGATCCTTACTTCAGTAGTGTTACGATTTTTGTAAGAAGGCCCACTGGCATCAGTCATCCCAAATTAACTGAGGAGATTGTGGATTTTAACAATATGGAAGACTGGAGGGCCCTGATAAATGGCGATGTTCTTTTTTCGGCAATGGGGACGACCCTGAAAAAAGCCGGCAGTAAAGATGCACAGTACAAGGTAGATTATACATATCAATATAGGGTGGCTGAAGCAGCATCCGAAAATGGAGTGCCCGATTATGTTCTTGTTTCAGCTCCTGGAGCTTCTGCCGGGTCAATGATCTTTTATTCCCGGATAAAGGGTGAATTGGACCGGGATGTCAAAAAACTGAAATTCCGGCGTATAATTTTAATTAAACCCTCTATTCTTGAGGGAGATCGGGATGAGGAACGGTCCGGTGAGAAATTGGGAATAAAATTCGCCAACCTGTTCAAAGATGTTCCTTTCCTGAAGAAATACCGGCCTGTTCACGGAAAGACGGTTGCTTCTGCTATGATAAATGCAGTTAAGTCGGACAAAGATGACAGGGTACAGGAATATGTTCTGGATGAATTGTTTGAGCTTTCCGAATATACGGATTAAGTAGTGTCTGTCCATAATGTCCAATATCTGCTTGTGAAGCCCCAAAAAGCGGAGTTTACCGGTGTAAATGAGCATTTTTCAGGCGAGCATAACGCAGATGAGGCTGTCTAAGAAGTAATAATCATTTAGCCGAACTGATCCCGGGCATTAGCCGAGGGATCTCATCAGCGGTATTCGTGAGCTCAGCGAAAGCAGTAGTGATGCTGCTTAAAAAATATACTCAATTCTTACCCTGTAAACATCTCCCTTCCGGGTGAAAAAGAGGTGTTTTCCATCCGGTGACAGGGCTGGGTTTGTTTCGGTACGGGTCTTATTTATGTTTTCATTCAGTTTTTGGGCCGGGGTCCATACACCCTGAGAAGTTTTGAAGCTTATATAAAGATCGGTATTTCCATAACCTGAGGTCTGACCTTCAAATACCAGAATGTTTTCATCGGCTGAGATAAAAGGGTTGGTTGCACCGGCCACAGAATTGATTTCCTTCGGCAGGTAGACGGGCTCCTGGTAGGTTCCGTTTTTCAATTCGGAATAGAAGATGCCCATTTTCTTATCCCGGAAAGAAGAAAAATATAGAGTACCTTCTGATGTGGAGCTTATGCTATTGATCCAGCTTGCATTCAGAATGTTTTCATGATAGCGGGGTTTTCCCCATGAACCATTTGTGCGTTCAACTTTCCATATCTCGCCAATAAAGGGAGTAATGCCCGGCTTTCTTCTTTCCGAGAAAAAAAACAAGGACTGTCCGTCGTTGGAAAAAGCCGGTTCTGATTCATTTGACTTACTTGCAAATGAAGGTTTTGCCGCTTTTGTCCATGTATCCCCTTCTTTTCTGAGGTAGAGCAAAAAACTTTGTTTTTCTCCTTCTTCATCTGTAAGATAGCGGGTAAAAAATATTTCCTTTCCATCGGGCGAAAAGGCGATTCCTTCTTCATGGTTATTTTCAGTGGAGATCAGACCGGGGGCAAAAAGACGGGGAATGCTGTCGGGAATCAAGGGGTCGAGATATTCCTGTGAAGAGCTGAAAATAAATATGAAGGCAAAAGCAGTAAAAGCTATCAGGGATTTGTATTTTTTGTATATCATTCTGAACATGCATTTGATTGTGTAAAAATAAACTCTTGTTATGTTAATATCAATTGGCTTAATTTTGTCAGTATCCTCAGGAACCTCTATAAAAATAACTCATTAATAGTTAATTTATTTTCCGTCCTGCAATACAGACCGAGTCGTTGGGAAATACTTCACTATAGATGTGTGAGCATAAAATTTCAAAGCTTTCTGCAAACATAGATTCCAGGAAATTCTTTCTGTAATAGACAAAACGAAGACCGCTGAGGATATCCTCCCGGTCACCTTCCCAGAAACTGTGAATAACGATCCCGCGGGCATTCAGAATTTCGTACTGACGTTTAATAGATTCTGATAATTCCTTTTTCGAAAGATGATGTAATACTTTATTGGAGAAGATACAATCGAAATGCTGATCGGTTTTGATACTATGGGCATCCAGAATATATGCTTCAGCAGCGGGATTTTTTTCTTTATACATGTCAATAAATTCCTTTGACAGATCAGATCCGGTTACTTTGTAGTTAAGGGAAAGTTGATCCATATCCTTTCCGGGTCCCATACCGAGTTCGAGAATTGAAGCCCCCGGAGTCAGAAAAGTTTCTGTTTTTTCAATCAGGACCTTTCCATTGTAAGGTTCTGCCATCCGGATGTAATCGAGAACATTCTTCTTTTCATTATAATAGAATTTTTTTTTCATTGTTATGTGATGCTCCCCTATTTCCCTTCTTCCAGTTCTTTTCTGAGATTTCTTTCCATTTCCTCTTTTGAAAGTTTTTCCACAACTTCTGCGATTCTCCACTGTACCCCCTGAAGATCTTTTACAGTGGCTTCTTTCAGACCATAAAATTTCAATTCAGGCTTGGAAAGAGATTCGGCTTCCTGCTCCAGTGCCAACAAATATGTGGCCTGAACATCATGGGTGTAAACATATACCACGGCTTCAATTAGAGGAAATCCTTTCTTTACTTCCCCAATCATGATAACTGAATTACGGATCCTGGCTTCGCCATGGATAAGATGTCCATCCGGATGATAAACTCTTTCTATAATTTCTGCGCCAAATACATTTTCAATGAAATTCAGTTCTCCTTCAATATCGCTAACCATAAGGTAGGGACAGGCAACATTGCGACCATCAAGGGCAGGACTTTTTGTATTTTTCATTTATTCATTTTATTTCTTATGCCTTTTTACAAGGAATGCTCAGGGTATATACCCAAAGTACTTTTAGGATCAGTTTAGGTTTCCTGTAATTAACAATGTATCTGATGGCAATTCTTTAACCTCCAAATTTTCCAGGGGATGCCATTTTTCCCTGTTCTTTAATTTATACAACACCGTGTAATTCCCAGGTTCAAAAACAAAGGGGGCAAACTGCGAGCCTTTTATTCTGAGGGAATAGACAAGTTTTTCATTGCTTGTATTATAGACCCTTATTACGGGATCAACTTCGGTGTCAAAATCTAAAACAGGAAGGTAGCCGTATCTCTTCTTTCCATAGTTTTCAGTTTGATTAACTGTTAAGGGCCACCCTGGAAATTGCGTATCCTCCGGACCTGATGAAAGATCGGCTAAAAAGTGATAAGCTTCCGATTTAAGGGTTCTTTTCTTCGTGTCAATGCTAATAAATCCAAAACCCGAGGCCGATTTGTCGGCCCTGATATATCGGTTTTCAGCGGTTGTTTCTTCATCCGGATTTCCCACGGCATAGATATAATTAGGATTTCCGAAAATATCCTTATATAGACCTGTATTGGGATTCCCGTGTTCTGGTCTTCCTTCTACTTCCCAGCCAAGTTTGTCGGGAAGAAATCTCCTCTGGTAACCTACGGTGATAGCGGGTGTGCAAAAAGCCCATCCTGCATCCCGGTATTCATCAATGCCGTATTGGAGCTGAATGGGTAAATGCTGATCTCCTGCTATATGGTAAGCAAACCCTTTTCTGATAACTCTCAGGGCCCTGTCTCTGGCCGATTTGGGCCAGCCTCCTGAATCCAGGTCGCCATGGAGGACCATTTTATCGCCTCCGTGATGTGTTGGTACATTGGCGAAAATAGTCTGACTTAACAGAATTTTTAAATAACTTTCTTCCCAGTCTTCCACCCAGTGCTCCAGAAATTTAATCTGGCGATCCCCGAGAAGCGTTATGCCTTCCTTATCCAGTACGGAAGGATCTTCCAAAGGTGTTTTGATATGATCCCGTCTTCCTTCCCATGTAGAAACATTTTCGGGACCGGATTTGAATATACGGTCACCTACAATAGCAAAGCTTACTCCACCATATAAAAGATCGGTATAATAGACGTCGATGCCTTGTTTCATGGGAGTTGGATCGTAAGGGTCGGGAAGATGGGAACTATTGGTATGAACCACCACGTTAACCATTTTCGCAGGCTCAACAAATCCACCAATGGCATCAGCATGTTCCTGCCATTTATCCAGGCTCACATTTTCTCCTCCTTCTCCCCACAGGTTACCCTGATAAACTTCATGGTCATCGTGAATCGCTATGGTGGGCCGGTTGCGCATTAAATCGCCAAAGGCCCAGCCGAACATATACCATTTGCCCAGGTAGTTCAGGATAGCAGCATCGGCAGGGAAGCGGACTATACCATATCCCCCGTTCGGTTCATAAAGCTGATCCCCGGAAAAATAAAGCATATCGGGATCCAGCCGGTCCAGATTCTCCACGAGAGGCCGGTAAGGAAAACCATAGTGCATCTGACAGGTAAGTCCTCCCATTGTAAGGGTTCCCTCATCCGGTTCTTTGCGTATCATTCCTTTATAATAATGTTTTTTTCCATCGAGATTATAAACCAGACGGTAATTATGATCCATCGTGTCGACCCAGTTTTTTACACGGAATGTGGCTATCCGGGAATCCGGATCTATACCCGAAGAACTCAGATCGATCCAGTTCCTGCCATTTTTCATCTGAAGGAGAACCATTTCTCTATCACCGGGAGAAAGAGGGGGCATTTGGGCTGTCATTTTCAGTTCGGATTTACTCAGTGTGTACATCGACCAAAAAACAGGACCAAAACTACGATCGGGATAATTATTTACATTATTTCCTGAGAGACTTATGTTATCAAACCAGTAGTAGCTCCCTTCAGGGAAAAAACCAGATTCGAAATGGTTGCTTACCAGACTGATCATACCATCAAGACTCTCAAATCCGGAAGTTTCCAGGTGCAGTGAATTTCCATGTATATCGATCAGTTCGGCTTCAAGGATTTTATTTTTTCTTCCCTGCTTTCCTTTCACTCTGAGAATAAAAGAGGACTGATCGAAAGTTTCCGGCATCAAAAGTTCTTCGTCCCCAAGGAAAAACTGCTTTGAATTCTTTATCCCTATATCAATGCCTTTGCCAAAGTAACACAGGGACCGATAGTCGGAATCGGTATGATCTTTTATCGCCACTCTTATACCTGCACTTCCCTGACCTTCACCTTCTTTCAGAATTCCCATCCGGACAGAAAAGATAAAACTCCCATTGCCGGAAATATCCGTAGTAAGGAAATTTACCCTCATGTTAGCCCTGTCTCCCACACATTCTATTCTTCCATCTCTGAGCCTCCAGTCTTCGAGTGGAATAGCCCAGAATTCCTCTCCTATCCATACCCTGTTATCTGAATCATCGAAAGTAAAATAGGTTTGTTTCTTATCTCCGCAGGAAAATAAAATTAAAGAAGTAAATACCAGGGCCAGGAGCTGAGGAAAAACTTTTTTTAATTTCATAATGGATATGATTTAGGTTTGAATGGCTATAAAGGATAAAATTAATACCAAAGCAGGCAGGAAACAAAAAAAACTGATAATGTTTCAGGGTTGACAATGATTATGACAGATTTTTTAATCATCATCATCATCCAGGGTAGTAATCAGATCATCTGCATTTTTTATTTTATTCTTATCGTAATAATAAACCACGAGTCTTGCGGTATCCCTCAAAAAATTTATTGAATTAACATCTACCCTGTGAATGTTAATTCCTGTGCGTTCCCGAAGGTCCCGGATTAGCTCGTCTCTTTTATCCTCATTTATGAGATCTATCTTTTCATAAGTAATCCTTTTTGAAGATTCATGACTCAGGAGAAAGACAAATTCAAGTAGCCAGAGTATAATGATTATTACAATATTGCTGAAAAAAACTTCGGCATAAGGTATGTAATCGTCAGAAATAGAGTTAATTACAGCCACACCAATTACTACAAAGAGGTAGGTCATTTCCTTGATTGGTACAGGATTGGTTCTGTATCTGAGGATTCCGAAAATTGCAAAAAGTCCGAATGCGAAACCCAACTTGAGTTCTACTCCTGATAAAAGGTAGGCCAAAAGAAAAATGAGTGTGTTTATCAAAAGATAGGTGAACAGATAATCTTTACGGTTCGTTTTCTTGTAATAGATATATCTTACAATGATAACAGCTATCACCAGGTTAAATAGAAATCTCAGAATAAAATCAGAAAAACTCGTAAACTCAAAGAAGGTAATACTATTCTGCATGTTCAGATTTGGGATAGCAAAGAAATTCATTCTCTATTTTTTTTAGGGTTAAAATTATGTTTTTAAAATTATTGGATTTAACCTCATCATTCAGCAATGCCATACCGGTACAATATTTACTGAAATTTGTGGAATAGACGGATTTTTCTTTCAAAAGATCCTCAATTATTGATGAGCTGTGAATATTACATTTCTTTATCTCCATAATGCCCAGACCGGGCAATGAGATATTTTTCCCGTTTAAAGACAGCTCAGGAAAGCAATCTATTGTAACACGTTCCTTTTGAAGATTATTCTGAAGTGTGAGTCTGAAAAATTCGCTTTTAAGTGTTTTCCGGAGTTGATCAAATTTATAGTGAGTTAATTCTTCAATAAGATCCTTTGCTTCCGGAGATATTTTCCCGGAATCATCCAGCTTTGTCCTTCTCTTGACCATTAGACCTTTATTGGTTTTTCTTTTGATTTCCAGGAAGGTTTCACCGGTATCTATATATTTTCTCAGGCGTATTTTAAAGCGGTTTACTTTTCCGTTATGATGCTCGTTATACATTTGATAATCCTCTGTATCGTAATATTCAGATTGATAAGACATCAGTTTTTTTCCATCAATTTCCAGAACACAATAGCAGTCTTTAAGATGAGATATAATTTCGGGGATAAGCTGGCTTCTGAAAATGTACTTTTTATCATAACGGGTCATTTGATTTTCAGACGACATCTGATGAAGGGAAATAGATTCAAAATCCGATACAGAGCCTTTAATGCTTTCTTTTAGAAATGTTATTTTTTCAGTTGTTGTCATATCAGATTTCGAACTTGTATTCAAGGCTGATTATATGATTCTGCCGGGGGTTTTTTACGTTTATGGTTTTATGAAAAACATAGGATAATTCAATTGAATTCTTTTTATTGAGTTCATATTCAACTCCTGCGATAAATCTTCTACGTTTAAACAAATCATTGCCTCTTTGGTCCAGAAAATAATAAAGTTCATAACTGGCAGAGGGTTCAAAATTCGATTTTTTTATGTTGTAACTTGCTTTAAGCCGGTTCCTGAAAAATTTTTCGGGAATGCATCCATCCTCCGAAGAATATATGTTAAAGTACTGACTTTGAAATCTTGTCCTGTAATCAAATGAAAACCGCTTCCATTCAGGCCTAAATCTTAGCTGCCAGATAAACCGGTTTGAATATCCGTAATGGCCTTTTTCTTCTTCATTATTATTGCTTATCCGGTAACCAAAACCTGCTGCAAAAAGTCCTTTACGGTAAGATATCCTGGTATCAAGAAAGCTCTTATCTCTCCGGTTAAGGTTATCCCTTATCCTGTTCTCAATACTAACATTCAGTTCAAACCTTTTCCCGATATTGGCTTCTGTCCCCACTGAAGTCCATAAGCCAAAATCTTCATTCTGGGCAAAAACTACGGCTGTATTTCCAATAATGATTATTAGACAGGCAATTATTAATTGTTTTTTCATCTGCACTATAACCTTCAGTAAGCTTAATCGAATATCTGAATATCGTCAACAATATGGGTAGAATTATTTTCATTTATAAACACTTCCCTCATCACAGGCACCAGTCCTGAAGGAGATGTACGGGTAGAATCTTTTGACATGGCATAAATTTTATATTCTCCTTTGGTCAGGTATTTGAATCTATACCAGCCTCCCAATCCCGTTTCAAAATCATCGGAATAAATACTGTCCTTCCCGTAAATGATATATACATCCACGCCTTCACTATAATATTCACTGAATTTTATCGAAAAATCATTATTATAATCTTTCACTTTTACCCTGCCCATAATTACGGAGGTTCCCCCTTCTCCCTCTGTTTTTTCACATGAAGGAAAAAGAAATACGGAAAGGATGAAAATTAGGCCGAGATGAAATGCCTGGCTATGCTTCATGTTGCTTGCATGTTAAATTAATCTTTAGCAAAGATAAAAATTGTATTAAGAAAAAGAAGTGGTTTTTAACCATCATATATAATAGTGAAAGGATCCCAGCCTATGCTGATCCGTGCCTGGGGAGGCTGCTTAAAAAGTCCATGTAGATGTTGGAATCCTTACAAATTGAAAGTGAATGCCTAAGAATTGCATTTTTGCAATGAAAGAACAGACCCTAAGGGTTTTCGAAACCCTTAGGGTCTGTTCTTTCAGCCGATTGGTACCTTCAAATGACTCACTTCATCCTTTAACTCTCTTATTCTCAAGGATCCAGTTCTTTGCATTTACAAAAGCCTCTATCCATGGGGTAAGTTCATCATTTCTGCGTTCTTCGGGATAATATGCACACTGCCAGGGAAAAAAGGCTCTTTCCAGATGAGGCATGATGGCAAGATGACGGCCGTCACCTGAACAGATGGCCGCTGTTGAAAAATCTGAACCGTTAGGATTTCCGGGATAATTGTCGTTGCTGTATTTTACCGGAATATGGTAACTGTTTTCTTCTTCGGGAAGTGAAAATTTTCCTTCACCATGAGCCACCCATATCCCGAGTTTCATTCCTTCAAGGCTTTTAAGCATAACAGATTTGTTCGAAAGTATATCCACATTTAAAAAGGCGGATTCAAATTTTCCTGAAGAATTACGAAGCATTTTAACTTTCCTGCTATGCTCCGGATAGATAAGATCAAGTTCTGCCATCAGTTGACAACCATTACAAACACCAAGACTTAGAGTGTCTTCCCTTTTATAAAAGTTTTCCAATGCCTGCCTTGCTTTATCATTATACTTAAATGCTCCGGCCCATCCCTTTGCTGATCCCAGCACATCGGAATTGGAAAAGCCACCTACAAACACGATCATATTTATGTCTTCAAGATCTTCTCTTCCTGTTATCAGATCAGTCATATGGACATCTTTAACATCCATACCCGCAAGGTGCATGGCAAAAGCCATCTCCCGGTCCCCGTTCACTCCTTTTTCCCTGATGATTGCCGTTTTGATGCCGGTTTTTTCCTTCCTGCCGGGATCAATCCCCATCGATTCGTAACTCCCATCAAAGTCTTTCAGATTGAATGTAAGAGCTTGGTTTTTATAGTTATTGAATCTTTCCCGGGCAATTTCATCACCACTTTGTTTACGATCAAGTAGGTAGGATGAAGAGTACCATTTATCCCTGTATTCAGGAATATCGAAAACAAAATCCCTTCCTTCTGCATTCAGTTCAATTTTACCATTGAATTCCGGTCGTCCCAGATTCAGATAGTCGATATCATTATCATCCAGCACATCCAGAAGTGATTCATTTTTGACCTGAATGATAATTCCGGGGTTCTCTGAAAAGAGAACTTTTATTATATCTTTTTCGGCAGGATGATTTATTCTGAGGTTCATTCCTGCTCCGGG
This sequence comes from uncultured Bacteroidaceae bacterium, assembly GCA_964426915.1. Classification (GTDB taxonomy): domain Bacteria; phylum Bacteroidota; class Bacteroidia; order Bacteroidales; genus CAYRTD01. The sequence goes on from CAYRTD010000001.1 coordinate 17,744, forward strand.
CACGGCAAAACACATCTCCATAAGAGCTGTAATCATGCCCCCGGCTGAGATGTCGTGACCTGCAAGGATGTTTTCTTCCGAAATCATTTTTTGCACAAGAGTGAAGGCTGAAATAAAGTAATCCACATCTCTTACGGTAGGACTTTCCTTACCGAGTTTATTCATACTTTGTGAGAACGCGCTGCCACCAAGTTTTAAATCATCTCTCGACAGGTCAATATATACGATGCGGGAATCTTTATCATTTCTTAAGACCGGCTCAATAATTTTCCTGAGGTCATTTACCTCCGCTGCTGCAGAAATGATCACAGTTCCGGGGGAATAAACGATATCATTCCTGTATTTCTGCGTCATTGAAAGTGAATCCTTTCCGGTAGGAATATTTATCCCAAGGCTGAGGGCGAAATTACTGGCTGCTTTTGCAGCATAATAAAGGCGGGAATCTTCTCCTGCATTTTTACAGGGCCACATCCAGTTTGCTGACAGGCTGATCCCTCTCAATCCATAAGTAAGGGGAGCCCAGATAATATTTGTCAGCGATTCTGCAATCGAAAGAACAGATCCTGCTCCGGGATCGATCATCCCTGCCTGTGGTGCATGACCAATTGAGGTGGCGTATGCCTTTTCACCTCTGTAATCAATAGCCATTGCTCCCAGATTGTTAAGGGGTAACTGAAGAGGACCTGCAGACTGTTGCTTTGCGACTTTACCTGTTACCGAGCGATCGACTTTATTGGTAAGCCAGTCTTTACAGGCTACTGCTTCCATTTGCAAAACTTCGGATAGATAATCTTCGAGTTTTTCCTGATCGTATTCAGCAGGGGCGAAATCCGGTTCGACGGTGACATCCTTCATCACTGTCACCGGGGGATTTCCGAACATATCGCCGAGTTCAAGGTCTATAGGTTTTTCTCCTGTCTTTTCATCCACGAATGTAAAACGGTGATCTCCGGTAACCTCGCCGATCACATAAAAAGGTGCTCTTTCGCGTTCTGATATTTGACGAAGCTGTTCAATATCTTCTTTTTTAATAACCAGCCCCATTCTTTCCTGAGATTCATTTCCAATGATCTCTTTGGCTGAAAGGGTAGGATCTCCTACCGGCAGTTTATTGATCCGGATTATTCCACCGGTTTCTTCAACCAGTTCAGAAAGACAGTTTAAGTGTCCTCCGGCTCCGTGATCATGTATGGAAATAACCGGGTTATCCGTAGATTCTGCGAGTGCTCTTATTACATTATATACTCGTTTCTGCATTTCCGGATTCGCTCTTTGCACGGCGTTAAGCTCTATCCTGTTGGCATATTCGCCTGTCGCAACAGAGGAAACAGCACCTCCACCCATGCCAATCCGGTAGTTATCGCCTCCAAGCAGAACAACCACATCTCCCTTTTGAGGTATATCTTTTTGGGTATCCTCCTTTTTTCCGAAGCCTATACCTCCTGCCAGCATGATTACTTTATCATAAGCGAATTTTTTAGCGTTTTCGAAGTGTTCAAATGTAAGGAGGCTTCCGCATATCAGTGGCTGACCGAATTTATTGCCAAAATCGCTTGCTCCGTTTGAGGCTTTTATAAGGATTTCTTCCGGTGTTTGATATAACCAGGGTCTCTCCCCGAATGCTTTTTCCCAGCTTCTGGGGCCTTCCGACCTGGGATAAGAAGTCATATAAACAGCGGTTCCGGCCAGGGGGAGGGCACCTTTTCCACCTCCCATACGATCTCGTATTTCACCTCCTGTTCCGGTGGAGGCTCCATTGAATGGCTCAACGGTTGTGGGGAAATTATGGGTTTCAGCTTTCAGCGAAAGAATTGTGTCTATTTCCCTGGTGGAAAAATAGGCGGAAGTATCCTGACGAAGGGGAGCAAACTGTTCTGCCCGGGGACCTTCGGCAAAAGCACAATTATCTTTATATGCGGAAACGACTTTATTCGGATTTTTCTTTGTGGTTTTTTTAATCAGCTGGAACAAACTGGATTCTTTTTCCTCACCATTGATGATGAAAATTCCGTTAAAAATTTTATGCCGGCAGTGTTCGGAATTTACTTGTGAGAATCCAAAGACCTCACTATCGGTCAGTTTTCGCCCCAGCTTTTGACTCAGATCCTCCAGGTACTGTATTTCCTCAGGATTAAGGGCCAGACCTTCCTCTTTGTTATACTTCGCAATATCATCAATTTCGAGTATTATTTCAGGCACCCTGTTTATGGTAAAAATATCTTTATCGAGGTTTTTGTATAGCCTTTGAAGCATGGGATCAAATTCTGCATTTTCATCATCGGTCTGAAAATACTCTTCCATTCTTTTTAAATCAGGGATACCCATATTTGCAGCAATTTCAACCGCATTTGTACTCCAGGGAGTAATCATTTCTTTTCTTGGCCCGATAAAATATCCTCTGATCATATCCTGATCCAGATATTTTGCATCATTGAGTAACCAGGAAAGCTTGTTTAAATCCTGTTTCCGGAGCTTTACTTCCGAATCTATTGCAATGTATTGACTGTCACTAATTTTAAAGAAATTTACCATGGGAAGGGAATTTGGTGTTATGCCTGAAAATATAACACAAAGATAATTAATGAGTCGAAATAATTCAGATCATTTTAAACTAAAAGCCCTAAAATATGTCATATTAAACCATTAATATTGTATTCTCTTAGCCACTATTACGGAAATATAATTGCCATGAAAGAATTTTGGAATCAACGTTTTGATCGTGATGAATTTGTTTATGGAAAGGATCCCAGTCTTTTTTTTGGTAAACAGTTATGGGATCAGAAATTCGGCCGACTTCTTCTTCCGGGTGAAGGTGAAGGCAGAAACGCTGTTTATGCCGCAAAAAAAGGCTGGTTTGTTCATGCTTTCGACCAGAGTAATGTTGCTGCAGCCAAAGCCATTAAATTCAGCAGATCTGAAAATGTGAAATTTGAATATCAGATAACGGATATGCAGGACTTTGAAACTGCAGAGGATTATTATCATCTTGTTGGAGTGGCATTTCTTCATCTCCCCCCTGATGAAAGGATAATATTTCATAAAAGAATAATGAAAAGTCTACTGCCGGGTGGAAAGATTATTGCCGAATATTTTTCAAAAAAGCAAATTTCCTTTGATAGCGGAGGTCCAAAAAATCCTAAAATGCTTTACGATATTTCAGAACTGAAGCAGGATTTTCAGGATATGAAAATTCTGCATCTTAAAGAAATGTTCATAAGCCAGGAAGGAGGGGATTTTCACAGGGGTAATGCCTGGGTTTTACATCTTGTTTGTGAAAAGCCCGAATAGCAGGTTAGCTTTAAAAATTTATTCAGGCATCCTCCAGCTAAAACCGAAACTTATAAAATAATCGGGACTGATCTCTGTTATTCCAAAGCCTGCGGAAAGGTCAAGCTGGAAATTGGGTTTCAGGAGATAGGTTAGGCCTGCATCGGCTCTTACATCACCAATGGCATAGTAATTACGGTAGCCATACAATTCCCAGAATGAACCCAGCTTTTCTCCATGGGAAAAGCCTATAACAAAAGAATAAAACAGGTTTGTTTGCTCAAAACTGAAGTTGGACCATCGCAGGCCAATGTTTATGCCCAATGAAGCCCATTCCCGGGGGGACAATGTGCCTGCAAGTGTTATGTCAGGCATAGGTTTATCATCTCCTTCAATTGTAGAAAGAGAGGGTAATACAACATGCCCCATTAGGGCCAGTTCGGGTATAAGGCCGCCACCTTCCGTCAGTTTTACTTTGGCACCTACATATACGGGCTCAAGGTCAATATTTTTTTGGACTGTATCTGATCTCGGTCCGGTTTCGGTTGATTTTCTCATGACATCGGCCCCCAGCCGCAGTTCAAGCTTATCCAACAATCCGTATCTTAGCAGGCTGTGATTTAATCCGAGATTTCTGTAGTAAACTATTTCACCCCTGAATTCGGTCTTCTCCGATTCAAAAGAAAATCCGCTTTCCCACTGAAGACTTTTTTTCGGAACTGTTGATGAGGACTCGGTCTGGTCGGGGCGGTCGGTGATAAGTTCTTGAGAATAAGCTGTAAACGATATGATGATGCAGCATAAACTCAATAAATATTTTACCATAGTTTTAATTTTTATTTTCCGGAAAAGAAACCGCCGGTTATCAGAAAATCATTAGCAAAATATTCTGTGCCGGATACTGTTTTCTTTGACTGGTAGAAATTAATGCTGCAATTATTTCAGCACTTACATAACTGTTTAAGGATTTCTCTTATATTCATGTAATTATCAACATAATATTTTGCCCGGGTAGATTTTGTACCTACTTTAATTGTTATAGCCTCATCAGGCATAGCCCTGAAGGTAAATTCATCGGTCCAGTCGTCTCCCATAGCAATTATAAAATCATACTTTTTTCCCTGCAATCTTTTCTGCGCTGCCCGTCCCTTATTGATTCCGGAATTTTTAATTTCAATAACCTTATCACCATCCATGATCTCAAGATTCAGGTTGCTTACAAGGCTTTGCAACTCATCTTTGAGTTCCAGTGACCTTTGTACGCCGAGGTCCGGATCCGCATCCCGGTAATGCCAGACGAGAGAGTAATTCTTTTCCTCAATAAAACTTCCGGGTGTGCGATCGACATAAAATTCAATGGTAGGACGTATAATTTCCATCCAGTCTTTACTTATGGTTTCTACCATATTCCAGTCTCCATCCACCTTTTTATACCACACGCCATGTTCGGCAATAAATCCTAAACGCCAATCCCCCTCAAACCATTTGGACAGGGTTTCTTTATCTCTTCCGCTGATTATAACTACATCATTATCTTTATCTTCAGTAAGTTTCCTTATGATGGTGTATAATTGTTCATCAGGTTTTGCCTCCTGGGGATCATTAAAGAAACCCTGGAGTGTACCATCATAGTCGAGGAAGATCATTCTTTTTTCTGCTGAGACAAAACGTTCTTCAATACCCCCTAAAATCTTCTCATTGATTTTTCTTGTTAAATTAAATTCCTGCAACTTTTTTACAGATTCCAGACCTTTCAGGAAGTCAGTGGCCCATTTGTTTTCATTATATGTTGAAAGCCGCTTGCGCAATGCAGAGTTCATTTCTATTTTGTCTTCATCGGATAAAGACAGAGCCTTGTTAATAGCACTGGCGACTTCTTCCCGGTTATTTGGATTTACGATAAAGGCTTCACCAAGTTCCTTTGAGGATCCAGCCATCTCAGAAAGAATGAGTGCGGCTTTTTTATCAGGCCGACTGGCAAGATATTCTTTTGCTATGAGGCTAAGTCCGTCTCTGAATGGAGTAATAAGTGCCACATCTGAAGAAAGATATACCTGGATGATCTCATCAAAGTTCAGTTCTTTATAAAAATAAAAAATAGGAGTCCAGTCAACCGCTCCGAATTCCGAGTTTATCTTACCAACCTGCTGGTCCAGCTCCGATTTGATTTTCTGGTATTCAAAAGTGTTTTCGTTGGGAGGAGTAATATAAAAGAGAAGGGATACTTTGTGATGATATTTGGTATAGGTTTTCAGGAAATAACGAAAAGTTTTAAGCCGGTTTACCAGGCCTTTTGCAGAATCAAGCCAGTCGATGGATAATATTATCTTATTTTTTTCATTTCCCCGTATATGTTTTTCAATCTGATCCTTAAAACTAACCAGTCCTTTGGGAGTTTTTTCCATTAATTTCCCGGCCCGGCTGTTGTATTTATCGAAATCAATTCCCATCGGGAAGTTATCGACCTTCAGCACTCTCTTTTCGTGTCTGATCTGGTTGAAATAGCTCTCAATTCCGATAAGCCTCTTCACAGAACTTAAAAAGTGCCTTTCATAATCGTAGGTGTGGAACCCGATCATGTCGGCTCCAAGTAATCCTTCCAGGATTTCTATTCTTTGAGGAAGGAGGCGGAAAATCTCAAACGAAGGAAAGGGTATATGCTGAAAGTAACCGATACTTATATCCGGGAATCTTTCCCGGATCATTTTTGGAAGGAGCATCAGGTGGTAATCATGTATCCAGATCTTATCGCCTTCTTCCACAAGTTTTTCCAGTTCATCACAATATTTTTCATTTACTTTTACATAGCTTTCCCAGTCTTGTTTTTTGAAAGTTGCAATTTCATTTAAGTAGTGGAACAGTGGCCACAGGGTAGAATTTGCATAACCTTCAAGATATCTTTCCTTTTCTTTTTTACTGAGATAAACAGGATAGCATTTATGATCATTTAATTCTTTTTCTATTATCTCTTTTTCTTCCTGCGTAATTTTAATATTGTTGAGTCCTGAGGTTCCCAGCCAGGCTGAATGATTATTTTTGTAGAAATTTCTAAGTCCGCTGGCATAACCGCCAATCCTGCCGATGGTTTTTATTTCGTTCTTTTTGGATACTTTAACTTTTAAAGGCAAAAGGTTGGATACAAAAATGGTCTTACTCATAGCTTCAGATTTATAATAAAAAAACTAATCTAAATAAATAAAAAAAATGGGATCTTCAAATTATTTCTGTTGTATTCCCAATCAATGTTTGTTTTGCTAACGTTTTTAATATTCTTATTGTTTGTATTTTTTTGCCGGCAATTTCATTTTTTTAAATCCCTGAGACACTGATTTCGAAATCCCGATTCTTCAGGGTGATTCGAATCTCATCAGCTTGCTGCGAGAATTCTGATGATCCGGGGATGTTAATTCTCCGTTTGCTTTGTATCATTTTTCAATAAACAGATGGCAGAAAGGCGTACCCCGACCTTAATTTATTGCCAAAGTAATCAAATACAAATCAGACTTCTCACAATCTTCAAATTTCTTAATACCGAACCACTCTCTGTCTTTTCATGGTGGTTGTGCCTTGTTATTTTCCTGGTTATTCTGTGTTTTCATGCGGGGTTTTCATAATTTTATTTTTCATTCCCGGGTTTTGGCCTTCCTGTTTAATATAATTCCTTATTTTTGTATAAATCTAAACGAAAAATCTCATATTTATGGCCAAACATAGTTTCGATGCAGTCATTTTTGATCTTGATGGAGTAATTACCAGAACTGCTCAGGTTCATTCACGGGCATGGACAAGGATGTTCAATGATTTCCTTAAAGCAAGAGAGGAGAAACATGGTGAAGAGTACAGAGAATTTACGCATGAAGGAGATTACCTGCCACATGTAGATGGTAAGCCTCGTTATAAGGGAGTTGCGGACTTTCTGAAATCCAGAAAAATCGATATTCCATTTGGTGATCCTTCCGATGATCCGGAAAAAGAAACGGTCTGCGGTCTTGGAAACCGTAAGAATGAGTATTTTACCGACATTCTTGAGAAAGACGGTGTTGAGGTTTATGAAAGTACTGTTGAACTAATAAAGAATTTACAGAAGGAAGATATCAGACTCGGAGTGGCATCGTCCAGTAAAAATTGTAAAAAGGTCCTGGAGGTTTCAGGTCTGTCAGAGTATTTCGAAACCCGGGTTGATGGACTCGTCTCTGCTGAGATAGGCCTCAAGGGAAAACCCGAACCCGACATATTTACCACTGCCTGTGATAATCTTGGTGTATCATACGATCGTTCTGTAGTTGTTGAAGATGCGGTAAGCGGGGTGATGGCGGGACAAAAAGGGGGGTTTGGATTAACGCTCGGACTGGACCGTGAAGGCAACCGGGCTGCATTGGAGAAAAATGGTGCAGATATTGTTCTTGATGATATTTCAGAATTAGGGGGTATTCCTGCATTGGATAAATGGTTTGAAACAAGAGCCAAAGAACTCAAATGGAACTTACTCTATAATGTTTATGATAAAGAAAATGAGAAATCCAGAGAGGCGTTGCTAACCACTGGAAATGGTTTCTTTGCAACACGTGGAGCAATGGAAGAAGTCAAGGCAGGGGAGAACAATTACCCCGGAAGTTATATGGCCGGATTATACAACAGGAGAAAATCAAAGGTAGAGGACCGGTGGATAGAAAATGAGGATTTTGTTAATTTTATCAATTGGTTGCCTGTTAGTTTCAGAATCGAAGGCGGTGATTGGTTCAATCCGGACAAACACGATTTCAATCTTGAGGAAAGAAGACTTGATCTCAAAACAGGTATACTTTACAGATCGCTTATAGTTAATCACAAGGATGGGAAGAAAACCCGGGTTGAATCCTCCCGTTTTGTAAGCATGGCAAATCCTCATCTCGCAGGTCTTGAATACAAGGTGATTCCGCTTAATTATTCCGAAACTGTTGAATTTTTCTGCGGTATCGACGGTGATCTGATAAATGATGGTGTTGCCCGTTACAGGGATCTGGATCAGCATCATCTGGACCAGGTCGATCAGGGTAGAATGAATGATCTGGGATACGTTACTGTTAAAACCAATCAGTCTGATATTACCATCTCTGTAGCAGAAAAAGTATTACTTACCAGAGGTCCCCAGGAAATTCCACTGGAGGAGTTTAAGACTGAAAAAGGTAAGATTAACTCTTACTTCAGGGTCAGTCTGAAAAAAGGGGAGAGCGGTGTACTCAGAAAGCTTATTTCGATTAATAACTCCAGGGATTTTGAAACCTACAATCCCCTGGGTGCCTCTATCGAGCAACTTTCCGGTATACAATCCTGGGATGCAGTTCTTTCCGACAGCATAGATGCATGGGCCGGTATCTGGGATAAGGCAGATCTTGAGATTTCGGGTGATCGCTATAGTCAGATGCTTCTCAGGCTTCATATATTTCATCTGTATACAACTGCAAGCCCTCATTATAAAGATCTTGATTTTGGAATTCCCGCACGGGGCCTTCATGGTGAAGCCTACAGAGGCCATATTTTCTGGGATGAGCTGTATGCACTGCCGTTTTTCGTTGGAAATAGTCCCGAAATAGCACGGACAGTGTTAATGTATCGTTACCGGCGAATTGATAAAGCACGAAAATATGCAAAAGAACACGGTTATGAAGGAATAATGTTTCCCTGGCAAAGTGGAAGCGACGGAAGAGAAGAATCACAGGTTGTTCACCTTAATCCGGTATCCGGTGAATGGGGCCCGGATTACAGTTCCTTGCAAAGGCATATATCGGTGGCTGTTGCCTATAATATCTGGGAATATTACCAGATATCGGGTGATCAGGATTTTATGAATTCATTTGGCGCTGAGATGTTTTTTGGAATATGCAGATTCTGGGCGAGTAAATGTGACAAGGATGAAGAAAGTGGCAGGTATTCCATTCATAAGGTTATGGGGCCTGATGAATTTCATGAGAAGCTTCCCGATGATGAGGAAGGGGGAGTTAAAGATAATGCTTATACCAATATAATGGTGGTTTGGTGTATGAAACATGCCTTTGATATTATGGATCAACTGGATCTGGATGAGAGGAAAAGGGTAGTGGACAAAATCGTTCTTAAAAAAGAAGAGCTTGTAAAATGGAAGGATATTTCTTCAAATATGAATGTCAATATTAATGAGGATGGCATCATTGAACAGTTTGAGGGCTATTTTGGACTCAAGGAACTTAACTGGGACAAGTATCGTGAAAAGTATGATGATATTCATCGGATGGACAGGATATTAAAGGCAGAAGGAAAATCACCTGATGATTATAAAGTTGCAAAACAGGCGGATGTTTTGATGACCTATTATAACATTGATCCTTCTGAAGTTCATTCCCTTTTGAAGGAGATGGGTTATAAGGTATCCGGGGATATGCTAAAGAAAAATTTCGATTATTATTTGGAAAGAACTTCTCATGGCTCTACCCTGAGTCGTGTTGTTCACGCCTATCTTGCTAAGCTAACCGGTAATAATACCATGTGCTGGGATATGTACCTCGATGCCCTGCAGAGCGATTATGTGGACATACAGGGGGGTACGACCGCTGAAGGAATCCATATGGGGGTTATGGGAGGAACTGTCCTCTCAGCGATAAGTATTTTTGCCGGACTGAACTGGCAGGCGGAAGCTTTACGTCTTGACCCTGATCTGCCACAGGGCTGGAAGGAAATTAAGTTCAGTTTTAGATTCAAAGGCGGGGATTATTTTTTCACCATTGGAAACAAAAAGGTTAAGGTAGCGTACAAGAGTGAAAATACAGACGAAGTAAGAATCTTTATTCGTGGTATGAAGTTTGTGTTGTCTAATGACAAAATTATTGAAACAGAATTATAGTTTTCTTATTTAGAGTCTGTCAATAGAGTCTGGTGTCTGGATCATAATGTTCGAGATCAAGGCTTGCGACCGCGTGTCGCTGAAGCTTTAGCGGAGGCACAAGCCGGAAAAAGCGGAGTTTACTCGTGTAAATGAGCATTTTTCCGGCGAGCATAACGCAGATATCGGACATTATGGACAGACACTATTTATACACGATCCTTGATTCTGTCAGAGTTTATACGATAATCAATTTTTAATTTTATGTTAGGTGATATTCTTCTTATAAAAGATATACACAAGGCTGCAGCAGAGGCAATTGCGAAAAGAGTTTATGAGGACAGGGACACAAAACCCAGATCTTACAAATATATCGTTGCGATTTCCGGTGAATCCGGAGCCGGAAAATCGGAAGTCAGCCATTCACTGGCAAAAATCCTCAAAGACGCTCATGTGAGGGTGAAAGTCTTACACACGGATAATTACTATAAAGTTCCCCCTTTGCTCAGACCGGAGTGGCGAAGAACCAAAGGAATTGAGAGTGTCGGCCATAATGAATATGACTGGAATCTTATTCACAGGAATATACAGGATTTTAAAGAGGACCGTGAATCCATGATGCCCTGCATTGACATTATTCCGGAACAGGTTGATAAGCTTATTACGGATTTCAAGAAAATTGATGTCCTTGTAATTGATGGCCTTTATGCCCTCAAAGCCGAAGGAATTGATATGCGTGTTTTCATCGATCTTACTTTTCACGAAACAAAAATTACCCAGATAATTCGCGGTAAGGAAAACATGGATGATTTCAGGTTAAAAGTACTTGAAAAGGAACATCAGAATGTCGTTGCCCTTAAACCGCTGGCCGATTTGATCATTGATAAGTCTTACCAGGTGGTGGATGCGAAAACCAAAGAAATGGTGTGAGGCTGTCAAAAAAGTGTTTTCACATTCTTAATCCTATCATCAACACATCATCCACCTGAAAATAGTCCCCTTTCCAGTCTTTGAAAGATGCAGTCAGATGTTTGTACTGTTCCGGCATGCTTAAAGGATGAATGTCAAGGAGTATATCTTTTAATCTCTTTGTAAGGAACTTTTTCCCCAGGCTGCCTCCGAACTGATCAATAAACCCATCGGTGAAAATATAATAAATATCATCTTTTTTAAGCTCGATTTCATGCAGGGTAAAAGAGTCCATTTTCTGATAGTAGGCAACAGGCATTTTATCCGCCCTTACGATCTGTAACTCCTCGTTCCTGATAAGGTATAATGAATTAAAAGCTCCGGCAAAAAAGACCCGTTTTTTGACTTTATCGAAAGTCAATACAGACATGTCCATCCCGTCCATAGTCTCAAATTCATCATCCCCCCTGTTTAAGGATCCGGTGATCTTTTCTCTCAGAGTATCAAGGATCTCATTGGGTCTATAAATCTTTTGCTTGTTCACGATCTCATTAAGAAAAGCAATTCCGTACATGCTCATAAAGGCGCCGGGAACTCCATGGCCCGTGGAATCTGCTGCAATGATAATAATCTTATCGTCTACTTCACCAAACCAGTAAAAATCGCCGCTAACAATGTCCCTGGGTTCATAAAGAATAAAATAGTCATTGCTAAGCTTTTCAATTATCCTGCGAGACGGGAAACTCGCATTTTGTATTCTTTTGGCATACTCAATACTGTCTTTAATCTCTTTATTCCTGATCTCAAGCAATTCTTTCTGTTGTTCAACCACAGTATTCTTTTCCATCAGAGCGGAATTTGCATGCCTCAGCTCATGAGTTCTTTTTTCAACTTTATTTTCCAGCTCAGTGGTAAGGTTGTCCTTTAACTTCAGATTAACCTCCAGTTGATTAATATAGCTTTGCTGAAATTTTAGTTTTTGTTTATCCAGAATCTTTATTTCTTCAGCGAGACCAATGGTAAATATAAATCCCTGTATCACAGAGCCAATTACGACCGGAAACCGGTTGTCGAGAAAAAGGTTGATGCCAAGTGATACAACAACCACAAGATTTGCTATGAGAAAAAACTTGGCCTTAGGTTCCTTCCGGAACAGAATAATTGATTCTATAACCCCCATTATTGCCGCAATTACAAAAAAGAACAGTGAAGAGAATGCCAGAAAGCTGTTATAGAAGCGTTCAATATATACAGTGAGGTAATAGTAAGGAATGGAAAGTGCCAGAAAAAACATTACCACATTGGTCATAGTATTCCAACCGGGAAGGTTTTTGTCCAGTTGAAGATACTTTTTACTAACCTGCAGGAAAAATATTAATGTGAGGAAATATACCGGCATACCAAGGGGGATTCTCAGTAATTTCCTTATGATAAATTCATCGTAAAATCCCAGGTAGGAAAAGGAGAAAAATAATAAACTCAGTAAATACAGAAAAAGACTTATAAATGAACTTCTTTTCAGACTTATACCGAGTATCAGGTTGAGAAATGCTGAAAATAAAAGTAAACCCAGCAGAAGTGAATGGAAAAATCTGCTTGAGAATTCTTTTTCCAGGAACAAGCTGTAATTGTGTATCCGGAATTTCAGATCCCGACTGATGTTGTAGGTCTTGAGATCCGGTATTCTGACTTTAAGGTATAAGCTTTGCTGTTCACCGGGATGTAAATTTATTCTTCCGAAAAGCTTCAGTCCCCTGATATATAATTCTTCTCCCTGCCTTAATTTTCCCGTTTTATCAAAGTAAAACAATTTCGCAGAATCTGCGGCATTGAGAGAAAGGCTGATTTCTATGGGAACAGAATCCCTGTTTTCGATAATGAATTTAAAAAAAGTAGGATTTTCAAGGATGAAGCTATCCCTGGATAGGACTTTTTCCCATTTTATGAAATTCAGGCCGGGAAGATCTTCCGGATGGAAACTATCCGGAAGGCTTATGATTACTGCTTGATAGTTATTATCAACGTCTATCCGCTTTAATTTCTTATCTACAAAAATAGTGTCTTGCCCGTGCAGGATAAAAGGACATCCATACATTAAAACAAAAAAAAGAATATGAATAATTAATCTATACATGGGTTTTCATATATCGTTTAAATGTATATGATTTTCCCGACCTTCCAAAGTATTTTCACTATCTACTTAATATATCCCTTACTCTCTTGATTTCAGGCTCCCTGATAATCCGTTATAATTAATTGAACTAATGAATATAGGATTAACCGGTTTATAATTGTCGATAGCAGAAATAACCTGAATACTTATCACAGAAAAACATCTGTTTACCTAAAGACAGGATAAATTTGTTGAATTTTACAATAATTATTGTGCATAATTAATTGTTACTTCATAAATTGCAAAAAACATTATCATGAAAAAATTATACATATTCTTTCTTTTAGCTGCCTTTCTGGGACTCGGTTCCTGTGATTTATTAGACAACCTCATCCCGGATGTGGACACAACTTTCTCTAAAACATTTTTTATTGATATCGGTTCTCCATCAGGCGCGGAAGGTCCTGCACTGATCGATGTCAAAGACTCTGAAGATTATGAAGATTATGAAGAAAATATCAAGGGATTTGAAATTAACGATGTAAAATTTGAAATCTCAAATTATTTTGGTCCCGAGGATATGTATTTCAGAGCTACGATAAAGGCGGTTTCCCCTGGTGCTGATAATACAGTCACTGTCGGAACCATTGAGAGTTTCCTTCTGAATGAATATGCTGATGATGGAATGGAACACAATGTGACTGAGGTTACAGAGGGTCTCGATCAAATTATCGAATGGCTTGATGCCCCCGGTCAGTTTGAGCTTTATGTTACTTATGAACTAATTGACGAAATGGGTAATTTGTATGATACTCAGGGTAAGAATTATAGTTTGGACCTTAAGCTCATATATTATGTAACCGTTATAACAGGAGCATAATTATCCCGGAATTCATAAAAAAAAGAGGGTGTCTAAAAAGTATTTTTATGACACCCTCCTTCTCTGGATTCATTTTGGTCTACCAAAGTTTAGCTCTACTCCCAGCCGGGATTTTGTTTAAGTCCGGCTGAAATATCTGTTTCTCTCTGCGGGATCGCCATAATTGTTCGGTAATTATCATAATTTACAGGCTCATTACTGTAATCCGGGTTCACCAGACTTAGCTTATTTCTCCATACATCAAAACTCCTTTCCCCTTCTGCAAAAAGTTCTCTTCTTCTTTCATTCAGGATATCTTCAAGCGACACGGAGACGACATCAGTGTATCCTTCTATTCTCTCTTTTCTTAATGTGTTGATGTATTGTGCTGCAACACCGGGTTCATCGTTGTGAAGGGCTGCTTCGGCTGCGATGAGGTATACTTCAGCAACCCGGATAACCCTTGGGTTATTTACATAAAGACTACCGAGTCGTCCGGGATATTTAACCGGGTAATAACCTTCTCCCTGACCATTGTCGTTTACTTTTAATTCATAGGCTTCATTACGGATGTCATCAGGACCAGATTCCATGAAACTGACAAAAGATTCTGTTAAGCCAAATTCACCATATCCTTCAGGATCTGAATAATATCCTATGGAATTACGCTGGCCGTTATAATTTAGCGTGGTTATGAATTCGAGAAGATATTCAGGCTGGGCGGTTTGTGACCACATCCCTGGATATTCTTCTCTGCTGGCAAGCCTGTATCCTGCATCTTCCATCTGATTAATTGTTTCGATCGCAAGACTTTTTGCTTCGGGATAATTTCCCAGATACAATAGTACCTTTGCTTTTATCGCCTTTGCACTTATAACATTAAAATAGCCGTATGATTCCTGTACGGTCGGATCATTTTTGAGCAATCTTATGGCTTCATCAAATTCATCGATAATAAAGTTATACGTTTCCTGCAAAGTTGCCCGGGTTGGACGGTAATCTACAGGGAATTTTGAATTTGCCAGGGGAATACCGCTGTTCTCTGAATTCATAGTTATCCCGCTATGTAATGCAGTGGGTATCTGGGCAAAAGTACGGGCAAGGTCAAAATGAAGGAGTCCTCTCATAGCATGCAGTTGTCCGATGAGATCATTATATGTACTTTCTTCTCCTTCTTTAATATTAAGATTGTCCACTACCGACAGGATATCGTTAATCCTTGCCAGGGAAACATAAGGCATCTTCCAGAATACATTAGCATACATGGAGTTCTTGTCATATCCGTATCTTGCTACCGGTGATATCTGATTTTGGTTAAGGATAAAAGTCATGTCTCCCGATCGCAAATCGCCAAACGCAATATAATTTCCTGCGTAATAAGTGGCATAATTGGGGAGATTGGGTTCAATAAGCTGAGTGTAAACGCCATTAACAGCATTTTGAAGGTCTGTAATGTTTTCAATTGCCTGGTCAGCAGGCAGTGAGGTAGAGGGGTAATTTTCGAGAAAATCCTCACAAGCAGTTCCTGAAAGTAACAGGAATGCAATAAATGAATATATTATATTTTTTTTCATATTAATATTTTTTAATAGTTAAAAACCGAGGTTTACGCCAACAGTGATCATCCTTGCTGAAGGTGTATCAACAGTCCGGTAACCATTTAATGTGACTTCAGGATCTATATCTTTTTCTCTTGTCCACATCCAGAGGTTTGTTCCTTTGAGATAAACTTCAAGGTTATCCGCATACAGGCGATTACTCACAGATACTGGTAATGTATAGCCAATCTTCAGTTCTTTCAGCCTTACATAATCTGTTGAAAGGATATGTCTTGTTGACCAGCTGTCGGGGCGATTGGGGTCGTATGCATTGGGCATGGGATTGTCCACTTCATCACCCGGTCTGGTCCAGTAATTGTTTTCAACATCTTTAGCCAGATTAAATACACCAACTCTCAAACCGTCATGATGTGAGAAATATCCGGGGTAATCAAACATATTCCCACCGAATGAATATGTGAACATGAGATTTACTTTTAAGCCTTTATATGAAAAGTTGTTGGTAAACCCACCCAGGATATCAGGATAGGCTTTTTCAACTATTGATCTTCCTGCTTCAAAATAACTCCTGGTTCTGTTGTCCGGACTATCGGGGAGGTCAGGATTAATCTTGAAATATCCGTATCCGGTTTCAGGATCAACGCCAAGCCAGGTAGGAAGATAAAATGAATACATTTCTTCGCCTTCACGATAAATAAAAAGGTCTCCATCACCAGTAATAAGATCTTCATTATCGGGTAATTCCATAACAATAGATTTTTGATTAGCAAAGGTCAGATCGGTTCTCCAGGTAAACCCTGACGGAGAGGCGATATTCACACTATGAAACTCAACTTCTAATCCGTTGTTTTTTATGCTTCCCACATTCTGCCAGGTAGATTCAAACCCTGTGAGGTAAGTAATCGGACGGTCAAGCAGTAAACCCTCGGTAAGTTTGTTGTAGTATTCCATAACAATTCCGAATCTGCCTACAAGGTTTATATCAAGTCCAATGTTCATGTTGTTACTTTTCTCCCATCCCAGAGAAACATTTCCGGGCTGATCTACATAAATTGCCGGATCTTCTCCATAACCTCCGTCAAATGCATAGAGGGGTAAATGTTCGTACCAGAAAGGGGGCAGGTTTCCATTGGTTCCATACGAAAACCGCAACTTTCCATCTGTCAGTAAATTGCTGTTTTCAAGAAAAGATTCTTTTGAGAAGCGCCAGGAAGCTGATCCAGACCAGAATGTCGCCCAGCGATTATCAACGCCTAACCGCGAGGAACCATCTGTTCTAATGCTACCCGACAGATAATATCTGTCATCATAATTATAGGATACATTCGAGAAATAGGAGATAAGATTGCTGTTTGAGACATATGATGAAGCATCATCAGGCTGACCGTTTCCCAGCTCGGTTAATTTTTCATTTGAGTATTTGATTACCTGGGAATAAATGAATTTCTCAGTTGTTGCAGATATTTCGGTTCCGGCAATTGCTGAGAGGTTGTGGTTTCCAAAGTCTTTTGTAAAGTTCAGAACATTGGAACTGGTAAGGTCTGTATTTGTATAAATCCGGTATTCACCTCTGCCATCGGTAGAGGCTCCGTCAATAGAATTCGGACCCCAGTATTCGAAATTTTCTGCCTGTACCCAGTCCAGACCAAGTGTAGATTTAAAAGACAGAAAATCCGTTATTTTTGCATCAATACCGCCGTTTGTTATACTCCGGCTTGTATTGGTCCTGACAAACCTGTCATCTCCCTTGAGTAGTTCTTCAGGATGCCCCCTGTAAGAAAAATGTGCACCCGGATATGTTTCCCCGTTTTCATCGTATTTCGGGGCAGTCGGATTGGCTGCAAAAAGGATACCCAGTGGCTGGGAATGTCCGATACCCTGGGCCTGGTCAGACTGGTCTCTGTAACCGTTATGCCGGGTATAGGAAAGCATCTGATTCAAATTAAGATCCAGCCAGTCAGTAGCCTTATTGCTGAGATTTAGTCGCCCTGAGTACCTTTTAAAATCAGAATTAGCTACTATGCCTTCTATATCACTATAACCACCTCCCAGGTAAAAACGGGTTTTGTCATTTCCTCCGGAAGCGGAAAGTTGATAATCTTTTTGTTGCCCCATTCTGTATATAACATCTCTCCAGTCGGTATTGACTGTTGAATCTATGGTGGAGCTCCAGGCCTCTTTATATGAGTTTATTTCAGGCCGGTAAGCAGCAAGGCTGTCTGCATTTCCATAGTTTGCGCCGCCGGGGAGCAAGCCATAAAAACCTTTAATATAATTTTCAATGGCGAGTTGTTCATATTGGTGGTATTCCGGCCCGGACATCATTTCAAAAGAGTTGGAGGCCATGGACGACCATCCGTGACTGGCTTTAAAATCAAATTTTGTTTCACCGGATTTACCCTGCTTCGTGGTGATGATAACAACGCCGTTTGCGGCTCTAGAGCCATAGAGTGAGGCTGCTGCGGCATCTTTAAGTATCGTGATATTCGAAATGTCGTCAGGATTGAGGGTTGAAAGAATATTTGAATTTCTTCCGTAATGCCCAAAGTCTCCACTCATCATCGGGATGCCGTCTATCACATAGAGGGGAGAAGTAGACCCGTTAATGGAACCAATTCCGCGAATTTGTATTTCTCCTGAAGAACCTGGATCACCAGTGGTTGAGGTCACTCTTACCCCGGATACCTTTCCAGCAAGTGATTTGTCGATAGATTCCATACCTGGAACCTGTAGTTCATCTCCATCAACAATTTGAGCTGAGCCTGTGAAATCAGCTCGTTTTATAGTGTTATAAGCAACAACCATAACTTCATCAAGCCCAACGGCATCAAGTTCAAGGGCCACATCTATTTGTGTCCGGTCCCCAATCTCAACTTCTTTGGCTTTCATGCCGATAAAATTAAATACCAGAACATTGTAATTTTCTGGGACATCGATCGAATATTTACCATCAGGCCTTGAAATTGCTCCGATAGTTGTTCCTTTTACAGTTATCGTAGCACCAGGTAAAGGGGAATTATCTTGTGCCGTGCTTATCACCCCTGTGATTTCGCGCGACTGTGCCAGCAGAAATTGCAAACTGCATATGGACATAAATGCAATTAACAGAGTAAGTTTTTTCATAGGTAAGTTTTTGATTAATAAATGAATTGGTTTTTTACATTTTCTCTGCTATTCAGTATTAACCTTTATTTTTTTTTATAAATGTTAACAGTGACAGCAAAGGATACGGCTAAAAGTATTACAATAGATTTTTAGATCATTCTTTATTCAGTGAACAGCACTGATCACCATGTATAAAGCCGAATCATTTATTATTAATGCTTTTACCGACCCGGGACTGTAGTAGGATGACCGAATGCTGTCGTTTACCTGACAAAAAGTGTTGTTGACCATTATCAGAATATTAGAACTGAATTGTAATGACTAGTTCATGAAAATACCGAGTCTGTCCAGACGGTTAAGCAACTACCAACGACAGAACGTAGTAATCTCACCTATATGATACTGTAAAGGACTCATATAATGCAAATTGTTCGTAAAACACTAAAACAACCGATGTTTTAGTGTTTTAATTCAAAAAAAAAGCCGTCTCACGACGGCTTTTCCCTTTGCTTTATACTATCAATATTCTCATATTAACTATTTATAAACCTAAAAAATCTATGAAAAAAACAAGGATAGATTTAAAAACAAAGAATTAAAAAGATTTCTAGTTGCGCAGTAAAAATAGATTTTTGTCCTGTTGCCTGAAAATTTAATCAGCAAACGGAAGCTTAAAGTCAGTAAACAACATTAAGACTTTGAACATACTTATTAATTACTCTATTTTAACTGGCTCCGGCAACACGTGGATAGTGGTTGCGAAGTTCGTAAACTTAGTTTCTCGGAGTTCATCTCCGAATTTTAGAGTTCATAGTTTACTTTGGGGTGTAATACCATTTTTTCCAAAGACTGCTGGACTCCAGGAAATGTTCCCTTCAAAAATATTTTAAGTGCGAAACTTTATTTATTAATTATTTGAAATGATAGGATGATGACTGCATATTACTGCTTTCACTTACTGATGAGAAACTGTATTTCGCAGATGAGAAGCATTCATTCACTGAATTGATGAGGATATTTATCATTTTTTGTTTAATTTCAGACAATTAACCTTCCTTGTTTATATTTGCAGATAAATAGTAACATCTCAGCAAGTTACTTCTGTTAACCAAATGATTAAAAACCTGAAAAATATCCATCTGGAACGGATCCTGAAGCACTTTATATTCTGGTTTATTTTTTTTACCGTATTATTTCTCTTGTCCGGAACTCAGCATTTGAACAATAATTTTTGGGAAGTCGATCTGCCGCTAATTTTGGTATACATTTACATCTCAGTTTACCTGATCATCCCATTTTTTATAGAAAAAAGATCTTATTCTTTTCTGGTACTCAGCATCATTCTTTTCACCCTTGTACTTTCATATTTCAGATTGAGGAATTATGATTTTATCTATTACTCCATATTTGCACCTGAATTACAAAAAAACGGGACCGAAGTAAAATTTTCTCAACTATTATTAAATGCTAAAGATTTCTCATTTGCTTTATTTGTTTTTATGGCATTCAAATATACAAGGAGCTGGTTGAAATACGAAAAGGATAAAGTTGAAATAGTGAATAACCAACTCCAGTCCGAAATCCGGCTAATGAAAACTCAGATTGATCCACACTTTTTGTTCAATACGCTCAATAATATTTATTCGCTTTCTGTTACCTACCCGCCGAATACCCGCAATGCGGTTAAAAAATTATGGGGGTTACTCGATTTTCTGATTAATGATACAGATCATGAAGAAGTTCTGATAGAAAAAGAATTGAAACTGATTTCTGATTATATTGAATTAGAGAAACTGCGATATGGAGAGAGATTAATTTTTGAATTCCATGTCGATGATAAACTTAAGGACTACAGGATCCCTCCTCTTATTATGTATCCTTTTATAGAAAATTGTTTTAAACATGGCAGTTCACTTGATCCCGGAAACCCCTGGATCAGAATTCGTATTATTGAAATGGATGATCGTATAAGATTTACTGCAAGAAACAGCAGAAAAGATGAAAATGATGATATGCGACAAGAAATGGAAATAAGCAACTCTATAGAAGGGGTAAGAAAGAGACTGGAATACTTTCTTCCGGGAAGACATAAATTAAAAATAAGTATTAAAGCTGATGAATATTCAGTTCAGCTTGATATAATAACCTGATGCAGGATACAAAAAATGAAATAGAAAAACTGCTTGGCAGGAGATACCTGAGGCATATTTTTTTTTGGACAGCTTATGTACTGACTCTTACCTATATTCATGGACTCGGAGTAAACGAAGGGAGATATTTTCCATGGTTCATGAATTATTTATTAGAACTCCCCGTTATATTGGGTTTGTCATATTCTATTGTTTACTGGATCATCCCCAGGTTTTTACTCGCACGAAAGTTTTTGATCAGCTTCTTGCTGATAATTATGCTTTTTGTTATTTTTTCTATTTTGAATATTATCCTGGATAATTTGATCATCCTGCCACTCTTTTTTAGATCAGACGCAGGGGAATATGAAATCTCAGCTATTTTCCGCAATGCTTTTGGTCTGGCATTTCCGGTAGTGGTCTTCCTGAGTCTTAGCCTAATAAAATTCAATGCCGGAAAAAAACGACGGAAAAACCTTTCTGAGCAAAACGCATTGAGATCAGAGTTGAATTTTATGCGGAGCCGTATACATCCCTTATTTCTCAGGGATGCTCTTGACGATATTTACAGAATGTCTAATGAAAATTTCGTCGATCTTCCGGAAATGATATTGAAAGTTTCCGATTTGTTACACTACTTTCTCTATGATTGTGACAGGGAAAGAGTGCTATTAAGAAAAGAAGAACAGGCCATAAGGATCTTTATGGGATTCGCGAAACTTGCATATAAAGATAATTTCAATTATGATATTCAGATACGAGGAGATTTAGAGAACACAAAGATTTCTCCCTATATTATATTTCCGCTTGTCCATTCTGTTTGCCGTTTTAATACTGATTTTGATCAGAACCCTGGAAAGGTGTTTATACAAATTGATATTTCAGAAGAAGTGCTTTCTTTTTCTGCAAGCCAAAAGCTATATCCTGGAAATCAGCCGGGTAACTACGAGTATAAGTGGAATGAAGAGATAAATATGTCCAGGAAACGATTGGATCTGATCTACACCTGGAAATATAAACTTGACGTTATAGAAACGGAACGAAAATTGATAATAAATTTGACACTGGACTTATCAGAATAATTTAATAACTGAATATGAAAACCCGATGCTTAATTGTTGATGATGAACCTCTTGCCATAAAATTAATAGAGTCCCATATTCAAAAGCTTGAAAATATTGAGGTTATCGGTTCATGCACTAATGCCATGGCAGCATTAGATCTGTTACGAGAGAAAAAAGTTGATCTTCTTTTCCTGGACATTCAAATGCCCCAGATCACCGGTATTGAATTCCTAAAAACACTTAAGAAGGCACCTAAAGTTATTATTACAACTGCCTACCGGGAATATGCTCTTGAAGGATATGAGCTGGATGTTATCGATTATTTGTTAAAGCCGATATCCTTTGACCGTTTTTTAAAAGCGGTAAATAAGTATTATCACTACTCAGCCAGGGATATGGAGGTTGTTATGCCACCTTCAGAAACGGTTCACAGAGAAAGCTCTTACATGGATGTTAAGGAAAATAAAAAAACCGTCCGTATAAAACTAAAGGATATCAGTTATATTGAAGGACTAAATGAATATATTGGTATTCATGCAGGGAACAAAAGGATTGTTATAAAGAATAGTTTGACAAGGATTGAAGATAAACTGCCTTCCGATCAGTTTATTCGAATACATAAGTCTTTTATTGTGCAGCTTTCAAGGATACATGCATTTTCATCAACAACAGTGGAAGTTGATAATAAAGAACTTCCAATAGGCAGAAGCTATAAAAATAGTGTACATAAAACTCTGAATTTTTCCGGTGAATAGTAATAATCTTTTACTTCAATGAAAACCCCATCTTTAGAACTTCAAATTACTTTATGAAAGTATTGATCATTCAACATGTAGCTTTTGAAAATTCAGGATATTTTCAGGATATTTTCACAAGTTTTGGAGCTGATATTAACTATCTCAATCAATTCAGCCGGGAAAAAAAAAGCATACCGGATTACGACGTTTTACTCGTAATGGGGGGACCGATGAATATTTATCAGGAGGATATTTATCCATGGTTAAGAGAGGAGAAAAAAATAATTAAGAAAGCGATTGAGGAAGGTAAAATTGTGGTTGGAGTATGTCTCGGCGCTCAGTTAATAGCCGATTCACTTGGCGCACAGATCTATAAAAATACCGACAGGGAAATCGGGTGGTTTCCTGTGCAGAAGACAAATAACAGGATCTTAAATTTTTTACCCGATTTTGCTACCGTTTTCCATTGGCATGGTGAAACTTTTGACCTCCCGGAGAAGTGTATTCCCATATATCGATCTGATCTTACAGAAAATCAATCTTTTATATACGATAACCGGGTTATAGGGCTGCAATTTCATCTTGAAATGACGCAAGATGGTGCAAAGGCGTTATGTATGAACTGTCGTGATGAAATGGCAGCCGGAAAGTATGTTATGACAGAAGGCGATATTTTGAATTATCACGAAAATTATAAGCATTCTAATTATAAAATGCTGAAAAATCTAGTTTCCTGGTTGCTCCAGACGAACCCCTGTCAGGATTCTTAAGTGGTTAGTTGACTGAAGATGACTTTTAGTCACCTTCCATTCTTTAATCTCGATTATTGAACTGAATTAAGACTGTCTTGCATGTAAGACACACTCCGGTTGTGATCAGACCCTCTCTGCTATTGACAGACTCTGGTTCTTCTTCATGTGAAAAGATTTTTTCGGGTAATATAATGCGATAATTTTGTGAAATGTTTATTTTTATTCTATTTTGACAGATTAACTGTTGTTGGTAAAACTGTATGAGCGTTTATGGGAAACACAGTTTTATTATTTCCCGGTCCTCCGATTGTTCAGGGCAGGCCGCTCAGTGACGGACCTATTATTAAGTTTGTTTATTCATTTAAAAATACAATCTATCAAAGTAAATTAACTTTTTATAGGAATATATGTTGTTAGTTATAATAAGAAGCTAATCATTAATGAATATACCTGAAAAAAACAGAGTCCCTGTTGATCTGATCGCAAGGTATCTTAATGGAGATGCAGATACTGATGATATCATTGATCTGGAGAAGTGGAAATCCCAGTCAGGTGATAACCGGAAGGTATTTGATGAATACAGAACTATATGGGAAAAAACGGGTCAGTTAAGTCTGTTTACAGATATTGACATAGAAAATGAATGGAATGTTTTCCTTGAGAATGTCCATTTTGAAGAAGTAGAGACTAAAAGCAGGCAATTTCCAGATATTTCGAAACCTCATATAAGAATTGCTGCCGCTATCATAGCCGGAATAATTCTGAGTATTTCAGGCTATTTTTCTTATCATGCATTAAAATTTGAGAAACTCATTGCAAAAAATGAGGTCCTGGAGGTTATTCTACCCGACGGAAGTGCCGTTACTCTTAATAAAGGCTCCAGATTATTATATCCTGAAAAATTGTCCGGTACCAGGGAATTACGTCTTAATGGTGAGGCATTTTTTAAGGTCAGGACCGACCCTGACCTACCGTTCATCATAAAATCGGGTGGTCTCAGGGTTGAGGTAGCGGATGCCTCATTTAATGTTTATGCTTTCAGGAAAGAAAATATTGTTCAGGTAATAGTGGAGTCAGGTAAAGTCTCTGTTTATAATGAAGATGATACTCCCTTTCAAAGGGATTTGCTTAAAAAAGGCGAAAGAATGATCTATTCACGAAAAAGTGGGATCCGATCTGTGCAGCCCAATACCGACCTGAATTATAAATCATGGAAAACAGCTGTGTTACAGTTTGAAAATTCAAGTCTTCAGCATATTATAAATACATTGGAAAATCATTTCAATTCACAGATCACCTTGGTTAATTCCTTATTGAACGATTGCAGAATAACAATTAGTTTTGACAACAAAAGTCTTGAATATATTCTCGAAACTATCACTGAGACCCTTGATCTGAACCTGGTCAAAACAGAAAACGGTTATTTTATTGATGGTATTGAATGCTGATTTAGCCAGGTAGTGTTTGTCCATAATGACATTCATAAGATTACCTCTCAATAAAAATGTTAAGATTATGTTTTTTTTTAGGAAAGACGTATCTTGTATATTCAAAATACTGGGATGAATGCACAATCTCCGTCATATGAAGAACTGAAAAGACAAAACGAAGAACTAACCGATCGCCTCCGGGAATTAGAAAAGCAGCGGGAAATTTGGGAGACTTCCGGGCTAATGCAGGCGATTTTGGATAATATTCAGGATGGCATTTGTGTATTGAACCCTGATCTTACCATTCGCTATGTAAATCCGGTAATGGAAAAGTGGTATTCTCAGAATATGCCCCTTATTGGTAAAAAATGTTTTGCCTGTTACCATAACAGGCAAACGGCCTGCGATCCCTGTCCTACTCTTCGGGCAATGCAAAGCGGAAAAACTGAAATGAATGAAATTCCTGGTCCTGATGACCCGGAAAGCTGGCTTGAGTTGTATAGTTACCCCTTAAAGGACAGAAATACCGGTAAATTAACCGGAATTATTGAGTTTGTAAGGGATATTAGTGAGCGCAAAAGAGCTGAAAAGATAATGTATCAAAGCCGGGAGAGGTACCAGATCCTTTTCGATAATTCACCCTTTCCCCTTTGGGAAGAGGATTTTACCGGTGTTTATGAATATTTGAACGAAATAAAGAGAAGAGGGATAACAGATTTTCGTAATTACTTCGAGGAAAACCCACAGGAAGTCCGGATATGTAAGGAAAAAATAAAATACAGTGATATAAATAAAGCCACTCTTAATTTATTTGAAGCCAGGAGCCGGGACGAATTTTTTAATAATCTGGACAAAATAATTAATGAAGGTTTTTTCCATGTTTTTTCTGAAGAGATAATAAGGCTCGCCGGTGGTGAGAAGGAGTTCAGCTCGGAGATGAAAATTGAAACACTTAAAGGGAAAACAAAATATATTGAGTTGAATCTCATCATTGAAGACTCAAACCCAGAATTGGTAAGGGGCCTGGTGGCTACCCCTGAAATAACCGAGAGGATCCTCATGGACCAAAAGCTAAGAGAAAGTGAAACCCGCTTTCGACTTGCATTTCAAACCAGCCCCGATGCAATCAGCTTAACCCGTTTGCGTGACGGAAAATATATTGATATAAATCATGGATTTACCAATATAACCGGTTATACCCCCGAAGAAACACTGGGAAAAACCTCAGCCGACCTTAAAATATGGAATGATCCACAGGAAAGAGAGCTTCTTTTACATAAACTCAATAGCAAAGGAATAGTAATAAATCATGAAGCAGGTTTTCGGTTGAAAGGGGGGGTAATAATTGCGGGATTAATGTCAGCCGCTATAATGACTATTGGTGATGAAAATGTTTTACTCTCGATTACAAAAGATATAACAGCCCTCAAAAATATCCAGAAAGAACTTTCGGTGAATGAACAGACACTTCAACTTGCGCTTGAAGGTGGTGGCCTGGGTACATGGGATTGGAATATCCGGACCGGGAAGGTTAAATTCAATCAGCAATGGGCCACTATGCTGGGTTATGAACTTGATGAAGTGGAAGGAACACTGGATTTTTGGAAAAGTCTTATTCATCCTGATGATGCAGATGAGGTTATGAAAACTCTTCAGAACCATCTGGATGGAGAAACCGAATATTATGAGCATGAATTCAGGATGCTGACCCGGCAAAGAAGCTGGAAGTGGATATACGACAGGGGTAAGGTTCTTGAATGGGACTCCGAAGACAGGCCTTTACGCGCCCTGGGAACTCACCTGGATATTACAGCGCGAAAGTTGTCAGAGGAAAAAACTGCAAAGTTATCCAGAGCTGTGGAAAATAGTCCTGTTAGTATTGTAATTACCGATAACACCGGTAAAATTGAATACGTAAATCCACAGTTTTCCCAATTAACAGGCTATTCATTTGAAGAAGTAATAGGAAAGAATTCCAGTATTTTACAATCAGGCCGGCACTCGAAAGAGTTTTATGAAAATCTTTGGTCTACAATTACCAGTGGGCAGGTTTGGTTTGGTGAATTTCTTAATAAGAAAAAAGATGGTTCAACATACTGGGAAAAGGCAAATATATCTTCTATCTCCGATAATACGGGAAAGTTGACGCATTATGTCGCCGTCAAAGAAGATGTTACCCAAATGAAAAATATGGTTGAGGATCTTCATAAAGCTAAGGAACAAGCAGAAGAAAGTGACAGATTAAAATCAGCATTTCTTGCAAACATGAGTCATGAGATAAGAACCCCTATGAATGGTATTATGGGCTTTTCAAGTTTGCTTAGGGAAAGCATTTCTTCTGATGATAAAAGATCTGAATACCTGAACATTATTGAGAAAAGTGGAGCCAGAATGCTTAATCTTATTAATGACCTTATCGATATTTCAAGAATTGAAGCCGGCGAAATAGAAATATTCAATTCTTCAGTAAATTTAAATGAATTGCTGAAGGAGTTATACGATTTTTTCAGCCCCGAAATTAGACAAAAAGGCATTAATTTTCTGCTTAAGAATAGTTTGCATGAAAAAAACATCAATTTTATTGTCGATCGTGAAAAGCTGTATGCTGTATTGGCTAATCTCATTAAAAATGCAGTTAAGTATTCAGATAGAGGAAATATTGAGTTCGGTTGCAGGATCTATAAGCAGGATTTATCCTTTTATGTTAAGGATAGCGGGATCGGGATCCCACTGGAAAAACAGGAGGAAGTATTTAATCGATTCATCCAGGCAGATCAGCATATTAATAAAGCTTATGAAGGATCAGGACTTGGACTTGCAATATCTAAAGCATATATTGAGATGATGGGTGGTGAGATCTGGCTGGAATCCCTCGTAGGAAAAGGTACAATATTTTATTTTACAGTGCCCTGTACAAGGAAATATGAAAAAGCCGCTCAAAAAGTATTTACCGGAAAAGATCAAGGCTTTGATCCCGGTCTTGAAAATTTATTTGTCATTATAGCGGATGACGATGAAAACAGTAAAATGTATTTGAAAGAGATACTGATTGAAAACTGTAAAAAAGTTTTATTGACATCCAATGGTATAGAAACAGTTCAGGTGGTTAAAAATAACCCTGATATTGATATAGTCCTGATGGATATAAAAATGCCTGAAATGGATGGATACGAAGCTACAAGGAGGATCCGGGAATTTAATAATGAAATAATCATTATTGCCCAAACGGCTTATGCTCTAAGAGGTGAAGAAGAAAAAGCCAAAATGGCAGGATGTAATGACTTTATCACAAAACCTATTGATAAGCGGGATCTGTTAAAAATCTTAAAAAGCTACAGTTAATCATTCATTTCTCCCCAATTTTTTGAGCATTTTCGCATGTTCACTTACAGCAACCAGAAAACCTGGCTGTACATGGTAGGGAAGATTAAACTTCCTGGCTGTTTCCCTCACAAATTCTGCTATCCGGGGATAATGCACATGACTGATATTGGGAAACAAATGATGCTCAACCT
Source organism: uncultured Bacteroidaceae bacterium (assembly GCA_964426915.1). Lineage (GTDB taxonomy): Bacteria > Bacteroidota > Bacteroidia > Bacteroidales > CAYRTD01. The sequence continues at coordinate 46,018 of CAYRTD010000001.1, forward strand.
GATAATTCAAACCTCCGATAAACCATGAGAGAATTTTGTTTTTTGGTGAAAAATCAGAGGTGGTTAATAATTGATGGATTGCCCAGTTATTTTCCATAGTCATATCTTTTCCGGGTAGCGGATAATCTGCATCGGGAACAACATGAGCTGTCTGGAAAATGGTTGTGAGTATCAAACCGGTCGTGAAATGCATAAGCATGAAAAATACTATTATCCAGTACCATGCAACAGGAACAACAATTATCGGAATTACAAGAAAGGCAATATAGTAAAGTAATTTAGCTATTATCAGTGTCCTGAAAAGTTTATTGTAATTTAATTTGGTATTCAATTTTACATTTTCTTTCCTGTATCTGTTAAGCTGCTTAAAATCTTTACCAGTAGCCCATGAAAAAGTCATTAAACCATAAAGGAACCATGCATAAATATGCTGATATTTATGTATTTTCCGTAATTCTTTATGTGGTGAAAATCTAAGAAAATCTCCGGGGTCAATGTCCTCATCATGCCCTTCAATGTTCGTAAATCCATGATGCATAGTATTATGCTGATATTGCCAGTTAAAGGGAAAGCCCCCAATTATATAGAGAGTTTTTGACATCCATTTATTTATTTTCTGATTTTTGGAAAAACTTCTGTGATTGGCATCATGCATTACCCCCATACCTACACCGGCTTTACCTAGGCCCATAATCAGCCAGATCGCAAGAACACCGCCAAATGAGGTGATAACACCAAAAATCATCAGAAAATAAGGTATAAGATATAAAGAAAGCATAAATATGCTTTTTATAATAAGATTCGTATTTCCATATCTGGAAATATTGTTCCTTTCAAAATAATCGGAAACTCTTGATCTCAGTTCCATTATAAATTCAGGTCTGTTTTGTGCTGTAAATTTTATTCTGTCTTTCATTGTCTCTAATATGCCTTAAGTTTTTTTTCCCCATTGCCTTCTACCGGATGTTTAAAATGTAGAGAAGCTGATACTATGTGAGTAATTTGTTGTGGATCAAAAAAAAATAACACCAGGATCCATAACTATGTTCACTTCTAAAGTTAATAATTAGTTAAAAAGCTGCTACTATATAACTATATATGACTAAAAACGCTAAAAAACAGACTTTTATAAAAAGCTGAGCTCGTGTTGGATTATATAAGCGGAATGGCAAAAAAATACAAAGTGGCAATAATTTTAAATTCATTCATGGATTTTATCCAACATGAATAGTTACGACTCATAAAATAAAATTTCGCACGGAGAAATAATTTAAAAAAAAGGTATTGAGAAATTCCTGCGGGCTTGAATAACATTTCTGCCGGATCCTTTAAAGGCAGACAGATTTCAATCAGTGGTAAGAATTCCCTATTGATCAGGGTTTTTGAACCGGCAGGGATGAGTTTCCTTATTTTTTTGATTTATAAGGTTTCTTAGATCATTTAAATTTACACTTCAATTATTCCTTGCAGATAAAAAGCCACCCTGCCTGATATCTCTATTCTATCGCCTTTATTAGTGCAATTAAAGCGACCACCCCGGGGGGATAATTGCATAGCTGTAAGTTTCTCTTTATTCAGTCTTTTTGACCAATAGGGTGCAAGAGCCGTATGTGTGGATCCTGTGGCTGGGTCTTCATTGATTCCAAGAGCAGGCGCAAAAAATCTGGATACAAAATCAGTTTGTGTTCCGGGTGCTGTAATAATAACTCCTCTCTGCGTCAGCATTTTTATTTTACCGTAATCCGGCGTAATACTGCTTATCTCTCCCTCATTCTGATAAACCAAAAGAATATCTTCTGAGCATTTAAAATATTCAACGGGATCGATTCCCAGTGCTTCAGCCAATTTTTCATCCTTGTCTATACTTACAGGGGGATCGGCGGGAAAATTTAGTATATAGCTGTCGGCATCTCTCTTTACAGTTAATTCTCCTGAGCGTGAACTGAATTTTATATAACTTTCTTTATAGCCTAATTTTCTGAAAATTACAGCAGATGCAGCCAGAGTTGCATGTCCGCACAATGAAACCTCACTGACCGGAGAAAACCAGCGTATATGAAAACCTTCTTTTTCCTTAACAAAAAATGCGGTTTCCGGCAGATTGTTCTCCCCAGCTATATTCTGAAGCATTCCATCCGTGAGCCATTCATCCAGAGGGCAAACCGCTGCAGGGTTTCCTCTAAACAATTCATTGGTAAATGCATCAACCTGAAAAATGGCGATTTTCATAATTATTTATTTATTTATTCTTTATTGTTCTTATCGGATAACTAAATTTTTTATTTCTATTTCTTCGGCGAAACCTTTTCCCCCTGGTGTAAGCAGTAGATCATATTCTCCCTTTTCAAGGAATACATCATTAAATATTATGTCTGGCCATTCTCTCTCATAGGCTTCATTTCTTTCGACCCGGTCTCTTGAAGGAATCTCTTTAGCCTCATAAGCTCTGTTTATGGTATGTTTTTTCTTAACAACATTGCTAATCAGGAATAGTTCTCTCCCTATATTTTTTTTTGGTGAATTTATGCCTGCATAGATATCATAATAGCCTTCCTTAATGACTTTCACTTTCCAACGGATCGTGTCTTCAGGACTTTTGAAATTTATAAACCAGTCATGTGCCCAACCATCTCTTGCCTTAAAATTTACATTCTGGGAACGGCTGGCTTCATGAGCCGGCAATCTTACTTCAGAAACCTTAGCATGTCCTATTTCAATTGGTGGAGGATTTAGCCCAAAGCGGGTCACATCCCTGTACCAATTGTTATAAATATTTATATATTTTTCAACAAGTTTCGGGTGTTTAGCTGAAATATCATTTTTTTGAAAAGGATCGTCCTTTAAATTATAGAGAAGAGTATCTTTTTTCACTGTTAAAAGATAGTTTTCAGACCTCATTCCCCAAGGTAGTTTATTCACGAATCCGCGGTCTGTAAATATAAAACGCTCAGGTAACTTTTTTTCACGACCGTAAATGACCGGGGAAAGGTCAATCCCGTCCAGTTTCAGACCGACAGGTAACTCAAGGCCACATAATGAGGAGAGTGTGGGAAGAACATCAATATGGGCTGACATTGCATCAACTTGAACTTCTTCATTATTCAACCAGGGTATTTTAAGAAAAAAGGGAACACGCACACCGCCTTCATCCACCCAGGCTTTAATTCCTTTCATGTATCCATTGAATCTCCATGAATTGGGACCGTTATCTGTCATGAAAATTATGATAGTTTTTTCGACAAGCCCTGTCTCATCAAGGGTTTTGAGTATACGTCCCACATTGTCGTCAATATTTTCCACCATTCCGTAAATAGCGGCGGTTTTATCATCCAGCCCTTTTTCTTTATACTTATTAAAATATTTATCGGGAACCTGATAGGGTGAATGAGGGGTATTATAGGAAAGATACTGGAAAAACGGCATTCCCTTACTTTTTTTAATATCTGCGATAGCCGAATCTGTCAGGACATCGGTTATGTAACCCTCAGTTTCCACCATTTTTCCATTATATTCCAACTTTGTATCAAAATAATTGTCCCAGTGCCCGGCACAAAATCCGAAAAAATGTTCAAATCCCTGACCGATCGGGTTATGAGGATACTGTGCGCCATTATGCCATTTACCGAAATAGCTTGTCCGGTAATCTTCCGATTTAAATATTTCTGCTATTGAGAACTCTGCATTCCGCATTACTTCTCTTCTGCCGGTAACTCCGTGAACACCTGTCCGGAGATGATATCTTCCGGTTAAAAGGCTTGCCCGTGTGGGCGCACAAACAGGAGAAACATAAAAACGATCAAAACGGAAACTCTGTGAAGCTAATTTGTTCAGATTCGGAGTCGATATAGTATCGTTACCGTGTGAATTAATATCTCCCCAACCCTGATCATCAGTAAGAATTAGTAAAACATTTGGTTTATGAGGTTTTTCCGAAGCCGCACGGGAATCCTGGCTTGGGTTACAGGAATAATTTAAGAGGGTGAGGACGGTTAATCCGCCAGAAAATAAATACTTATTCATTTTTCAACTGAAATTAATGATTTTTTGCCGGAAATGAAATTAAAAAAAAATTTGCAGAATTTTCTGAAATATAACAATTTTTAGCGAAAAACCGGGAGACCAGTTTTAAAAAAAAAGAGGAGATTGTCTGGAAAATGCTTTTTCGACAGCCTCCTCTTTTTTTTCAGAAACACCGGATTAGAATTTATTTTTACAATAACCCTCGTTTTTTCAGCAAGGCTGTCTCATCCGGTTCTTTCCCCCTGAAATCTTTATAAAGTTTCATCGGATCTTCTGTTCCACCTTTGGAGAGGATGTTGTCTCTGAAGGAAGCAGCCGTTTCAGGATCATAAAGATCACCTGCTTCTTTAAAGGCATTAAAGGCATCGGAATCAAGAACTTCAGCCCAGATGTAAGCATAATAGCCTGCAGAATATCCTCCTGCGAAAACATGGCTGAAATAGGTGGATCTGTAGCGCACAATTATTTCTTCAATCAGTCCAATAGCGTTAAGTGATTCTTCTTCGAAATCCAAAACATCAATTTCTGCATTTTCCGGAGAGAGTGTATGGTAATCGAGATCGAGGAAGGAAGCTGCCATGTATTCTGTAGTGGTAAATCCCTGGTTGAAATTACTGCTGGCTTTAATTTTTTCTATAAGATCTTCCGGTATCACTTCACCAGTCTCATAATGGGTAGCATAGGTTTTCAGGATTTGCGGCTCCAGTGCCCAGTTTTCCATGATTTGCGAAGGTAGTTCAACAAAATCACGGCTGACGGAAGTTCCGGAAAGACCGGGATAGGTAACGTTTGATAATAATCCATGAAGTGCATGGCCGAATTCATGGAAGGTGGTGAGGACTTCATCTGTAGTGATCAACGCTGGTTTATCACCGCTCGGTTTTGTGAAATTAAAATTAGTGGTAACTATCGGACGTATATCTTCTCCATCAACGACCTTTTGTCCCCGGTATTCACTCATCCATGCTCCTGCACGTTTGCTTTCTCTGGGGAAGAAATCCATATATAAAATGCCAATATGGCCACCATCAGAATCTTTTACTTCGAAAACTTCAACATCTTCATGGTATTTCGGTATATCGGTTCTTTCTTCAAACTCAAGTCCGAAAAGCCCGGTTGCCAGATTAAATACTCCGTCTCTGACATTGTTAAGCTCAAAGTACTGACTTACGGTTTCTTCGTCAAGATCATATTTTTCTTTCCTGAGTTTTTCCGAATAATATCTCCAGTCCCAATGCTCAAGGTTAAAATCATTTCCTTCCTCGTTGATAAGTTTTTGCAGTTCCTCCGCTTCCTTTTTGGCCATCTCCAACCCGGGTTCCCAAATGTTATTAAGGAATGAATAAACCTTAGAGGGTGTTTTTGCCATGTTCTCCTCCAGAATATAATGAGCATGAGTTTCATAACCTAATAGTTTTGCCCGGTCTGCCCTGAGCTTTACCATTTTACTTATTATTTCTTTGTTGTCGTACTCATTATTGTTATTGCCAAGATTGATATATGCATTATGAAGTTCCTTTCTAAGCTCCCGGTTATCAGCATACGTAAGGAAAGGAAGCATACTGGGTTTCTGTACCGTAAAAACCCACTTGCCATTTTCTCCTTTTTCCCTTGCGAAATCTGAAGCAGCTTCAATTACACTTTCGGGAAGTCCAGCAAGGTCGGATTCATCATCGATAACCAGGGTGTAATTATTCGTTTCTGCGAGAACGTTTTGTCCGAATTTTAATGATAACAGGGAAAGCTCTTCATTGATTGCGCGCATTTTTTCTTTATCATCAGCGGAAAGATTAGCTCCGCCTCGAACAAAATATTTGTATGTTTCTTTAAGTAACATTTCCTGTTCCTTATTCAGATCCAGTTCATCTCTTTTGTCGTAAACGGATTTAACCCTTTCAAAAAGCTTGATGTTCATCCTTATGGCATCCTGGTGAGCCGACACCTCCGGTGCCAGTTCCCGGGCTATTTCCTGCATTTCCGGTCCCGTAAGGGAACTGTTAAGGTTGTAAAAGACAGCCTGAACCCTGTTTAGTGCAGAGCCGGCATATTCCAGGGCCTCAATAGTATTTTCAAATGTGGGTTCTTTTTTGTTGATTACAATTTCTTCTATCTCTTTATTGTGAAGTTTTATTCCTTCTTTTATTGCAGGAGTAAAATGTTCCATTTCGATCTGATCGAAGGGTGGCACCCCGAAAGGCGTATCAAATTCAGTCAGTAAAGGATTTTTCATATCTGTATTTTTTTCCCGGGTATCACACGATGCCAGAATGATCATAAGCATAAGTATAAAAACGATTGTAGTTCTCACTTGTTTAAATTTTAATTAATAATCTGATTATTTCTGCGAAAGTAATAAAACCCGATGAGAATGGATATGTTTAAAAAAATGTTTTGGATAAAGGAATATTTCTAAACATATAGTCGATTCCTACTGAAAAGACTCTCCATCACCATTTATCTTTTCCCGGATCCTGCTGCTGCAGAAGAGACGATTTCCAGGATTACCCGGACAGCTTTTTCCATGCTTTCCAGACTAATGTATTCATATTTTCCATGGAAGTTATGTCCACCGGTAAACAGGTTAGGGCAGGGGAGCCCCATGAAGGATAAACGTGATCCGTCGGTGCCTCCTCTTATGGGTTTTTTTATGGGTTTAATGCCCTGCCTGATCATTGCTTTTTCTGCCAGCTCCACAATGTGGTAAACCGGTTCAATCTTTGATTTCATATTGTAATATTGATCTCTGATTGTTAGATGAACAGGATCATGAATGAATTTTTTGTTTGTTTTTGACGCCAGCTCCCGCATAAATTTTTTGCGAGACTCAAAATTAGAGTGACTATGATCACGTATCAGGTATCTTAACTCACTTTCTTCAACACTTCCCCTGGAATCGATCAAATGAAAAAAACCTTCGTATCCTTCAGTAGTCTCTGGTCTTTCTTTTTGAGGTATCTGATTATGAAAATCCATTGCAATATGTTGTGAATTAATCATTTTTCCTTTCGCATTCCCCGGGTGAATATTCCTTCCGGTTATTTTTACAACCGCAAGTGCAGCGTTAAAATTTTCATATTCCAGCTCCCCCGTTTCACCTCCATCAAGAGTATAGGCATAATCGGCATTAAACTTTTGAACATCAAAATGATCAGCTCCCCTGCCAATTTCTTCATCGGGGGTGAAGCCAATTCTGATATCCCCGTGTTTTATTTCCTGGTGCGTAACGAGGTATTCCATTGCGGTAATAATCTCAGCAATACCTGCCTTATCATCTGCCCCAAGGAGAGTGGTCCCGTCGGTGGTAATCAGTGTATGTCCCTTATAATTTAGCAATTCCGGGAAAGTGGAGGGAGAAAGAATAATTTTTTTTTCATCGTTCAGCACCAGATCCCTCCCATCATAATTTTCGAATATCCTTGGTTTTACGTCTTTTCCTGACATGTCGGGACTCGTATCCATATGAGCAATAAAACCGATTGTGCTTGTTTCTCTTTTCATATTCGAGGGAAGGCTAGCCATCACATATCCTTTGTCATCAAGAGAGACATTGGAAAGTCCGATAAATTTTAGTTCTTCCGCAAGGGAATGAGCAAATAGCCTTTGACTGCCCGTACTGGGAATACTGTCTGAAAACTCATCCGATTGTGTATCGGTTTTCAGATATTTTAAAAACCTGTGTAAAAGTTTATCTTTCATAATATTACTTTAATTATAACTATCATAACTTTATTACGTTAATAAAAACAAAAATACTTCCTCCTGGATAGATTTCAAAGGTCAGGTTGTTTTTCATAAAGAAAATTAACTGTACAGATTGGTTTTTTTCTCTTTTCAGGAAAGTAGAAGAATTGAGTTTTCATCTTTTCTGGGAGATGTTATTTTATTAAATATGACAGGGCAAAAAGCCATTTAAAAATGAAAATCTGGGAAAAATATAATGAATTTGTACGAAATCTGATTCTGCAAAATAAATCAGAACGTGGGTTAAGTCTTGAGTATTGGCGTAATAGGTTGTTTTACAATACCTTGTTGATATTCTTCCCCATTAGTGTACTGGCCTATATTCCAGCGATGATCGTTAGCATAAAAACTCAGCTCTGGTCCGTAGCGGTTATTGATACTGTCGCTTTTTTTTCCCTTTTGACTGTAATTCTAAACAGGAATATCACCTTAAGATTCAAAAAGAATTTTTTTATATATGTATTGTATTTTCTGGCTCTCGGACTACTGATTTTCATGGGGAATTATGGTCCGGGAATGTTGTATCTGCTTGCTGTATCCATATTTTCCCTGCTAATATTGGGTAGGAAAGCGGGGATGTTTACTTTTTTCCTGAATACTTTTGTTTACCTCCTGATCATTCTGGTTTCCTTTAGCGAAGTATTGCCCTATAATTATTTTGGAGATTATAAACCGGTTACATGGACTGTGGTGGGTATAAACCTTGTATTATTGAACATTGGACTTATATATGCCGTGAATGAATTGATCGCCGGCTTGTCGAATAAAATAGAAAAACAGAAAATCCTTGAATCAAGGCTAAATGATGATAAGAAAAAACTCGAAAATGCATTAATCAAGGCAGAAGAATCAGATAAACTGAAATCTGCTTTCCTGGCTAATCTGAGCCATGAGATCCGTACGCCGATGAATGGGATTACCGGATTTGCGGAACTCCTGAAGCCTGAACAGTCAAATAAGAAAAAAGAGAAGTATATTGAGATCATTCAGAACAGCAGTGAACTTTTATTGACAATAATTGATGATGTGGTTGAGCTGGCCAGGCTGGATGCCAATGTCATTTCCCTAAGCGAATCTGCTTTTAGCATTTCTTCTCTGATGGATCAGTTTTATATCACCTTTAATATCAAAACAAAGCCGGGTCTTAAGTTTGTTAAGCTGAATTCTGTGCCTGATGAATATGACAAGGTATTGGGGGACAGGGGAAAGATAAGTCAGGTCTTAAATAATTTACTTAGCAATGCCTTCAAATATACAAAGGAGGGCACGGTAAGAGTTAATTCAGATTACGATCCGGTGCAAAGACGTTATAGTTTTGAAGTAAAAGATACCGGAAATGGGATTTCTCCTGAAAATCAGGAAAAAATTTTCCATCGCTTTTTTCAGGAGTCATCACAGAGTCAGGGGATCGGTCTGGGACTTTCGATTTCCGAATCTCTTACAGAGCTTATGAACGGAAAGTTAAGACTGGAATCTTTACCCGGAAAGGGAAGCACGTTCATATTGGAAATTCCTCTGACTCCGCTTAATCAGAAATAATGTATCATCAGAAAATTATTCGTGCCACAATAATTCCTGTCATCAGATTATTATTATTAACCTGGGTGTGCAGACTTTCATCGGAAATGATAACCTTTCCTGAAACTGAAGAGGCATGAATCAGATGGATGGTTCCTTCAATCTTTATGGCAATACCGGTATGCATGATATCCAAAACCTCTATTGATGTGGTTATGGCGATTAGATCGCCGGATTTTATTTCCCTACCGGCAAGACTGATTTGTACTTCAGGGATATAATATAAATCTCTTTTGTTTATGTTCACTTCCTGTTTTTTTATCTCTTTGGCGAAATCTGGATCACTTAATTTTTCATAGCTACCGGTGTGTTCGCTCATGAAATTTATTTCTTTATCCATTAGCAGATCAATAGCCGGGAATCTGATTATTTCGATTAGATATTTCCTGGCATTTTCATATAACCAGTCGCTGAAATAATGAAGACGGGAGGGAAACCGGTTGATCTTTCCCTCGCGATATCTTAACAAAGTCAAGCGGTCCAGATATTCATCGAAAGAAAAGTTTTTGCCTGCAATAATTTGGGAAATAGCGATCACATTCTCAACGTAGGTAGTGCAGTCAAGGCTCCTGAGATTAACGACCAGAACTTCTTCATCTTTATTTTCGAGAGTTCCGGCCTTATATTCAGTACCCAGAAAAAAAGTAGCAACATTCAAAATAAGTTGTTCTTTCGATAAGGTATCCCAACGTGATTCTTTTGCGGTTTCCATTATCTGCTCAAAAATGATAGAATCCTCATGAGTATAGATGCAAACCGGATTATCAGTATTATTCTCATTTATTCCTCCACTGTTATTTTTGGGATAAGATGAATGTAGAGGAGAACCCTGAGTAATCCCAGAATAAACACAAATGAATATGAAAAGGAATCCGGTTAGGAGCAGATGAGTCCTTAAGACGGGTTTTGAAGTTATAATATTCCTCATAAGCATATTCAAAATTATTAAATTATCTCTGTTTTATACAGTGTATTTGGCGAAAATACAATAATTTTGAATAGCACAGGTAGGTTTATCAGATTTTGAAATCCACATTATGACTACTAAATACTGTTACCATGAAAAGAAGACTTGACGAAGAGATACTGGAAACAATGAGGAAGAATCCGGATAATTGGAGGGGAGTATTCTATGTTAACTCAAAAGATCCTCGTTTGATTGTTCCAAAGCTGGATCCAGGGCTGGGATGGACGTTTAATTTTGGAAGCCCCTATGCCTGGGTAACCATGCTTTTGATTCTGCTGATCGTTATTCTTTCAAAGTTTTTTCTATAGTTGATCCTCCACTAAAAGTCCTTGTGACTGTGTTATGCAAAAGGCGGAATTCTTTCATTCACTCCATACCGGTTGAAAAATCTTCCACCTTGCTTATTTAGAGTCTGTCCATAATGTCCGATATACTCATTCAGGGTTAATTTTCAGCGGCATTCGTGACCGCGTTCGCGTAAAGCTTTAGCGGTTGCGAAGCTCGTTATCACTCGGTTCTGCGTTGCTGCAAAAATTTTATAAAAAGAATGTTTCCATAAGCACGGTGGGTGGGGAAATACAATTTATTTTTATTCAACCTAATCAGGGGTTACCAGTGCCATTAAATCGAACATTCTTACTGTAACAAATAAATCTAGTGCGAAACTTCTGTTATTAAGAAACGACTCCTAATTGAATAGATTATTGATTTTTTTTCAGGAAAATGCCTAATAAGTTACTTTGGTACGGATATTGACGTATCTTTACGCAAATGAATTTACCTACCTTTATGCCCTTTTTTATAAGTCTGTCTAAGGGTAATAACAAAACTTTACACATAAATATTTAATAATGCAATTTGAAAAATTAAACATCATTGACCCTATTTTAAGGGCATTGAAAGAAGAAAACTATTCTGAACCCACAACAATACAAAAAAGAGCTATTCCAATTATCCTTAACAAAAAAGATGTTCTGGGAAGTGCACAGACCGGCACAGGGAAAACTGCTGCCTTTGCAATTCCAATCCTGCAGCACTTGTACTCTGCACGCGGGCAAAATAAAGGTTCCCGGAAAACAAAGGCGCTAATTATTACTCCCACCCGCGAATTGGCTATCCAGATTGGCGAAAGTTTCACAACTTATGGCAGACACACAGGAATAAAGAACACGGTTATTTTCGGAGGTGTATCCCAGGGAGCGCAAACAGCTGCTCTTCGCAGAGGGGTGGATATCCTTGTAGCAACACCTGGCAGACTATTGGACCTGATGAATCAGGGATATGTCAGTCTTAATGACATAGAATATTTCGTTCTCGATGAAGCCGACCGTATGCTTGACATGGGATTTATTCATGACATCCGGAAAATCATCTCGAAATTACCTGAGAAAAGACAATCCCTGTTTTTTTCGGCTACCATGCCAAAGAATATTGTAGAACTTTCGGAAAAGATACTCCATAAGCCGGAAAAAGTGGAAATAAATGCAGTTTCCACTACAGCCGATACAATACAACAGTACCTGTATTATACAAACAAGTCTGATAAGAAGGATTTACTCTTTCATATACTTCAGGACGAAAATATTGATCAGGTATTATTGTTTTCCCGGACAAAGCACGGAGCAGATAAAATAGCCAGGAATTTACAAAAAAAGAGGATTACCTCATCTGCCATTCATGGTGATAAAGCTCAAAACCAGCGTCAGAGATCCCTTGCTCAGTTTAAAGAGGGTGAGATACGCGTGCTTGTGGCAACAGATATTGCCGCAAGAGGCATTGATATTGACCGGTTGAAATATGTGATCAATTATGATATACCGAATGAAGCCGAAACCTATGTTCACAGAATAGGCAGGTCAGGGAGAGCAGGGGAGAAAGGCACAGCAATATCCATATGCGAACCTGAAGAGAATATCTATATAAGAGACATTGAAAAATTAATAAACAAGAAAATAGAATTTGTCAGAGAAAACCCTTTTCCTCAAACGGAAAAGCCCATGAACGGTCAGGAAAAGAAACAGTTTGAAAAAGAAAAGCAAAAAAGAAAACAGGAATTTTTTGCTTCCAGGAAAAATACTCAGAACAAATCCTATTCGCCCAGGTATAGCAGATAAAGAAAGGTCTCATAGTATTTTTAAAAACATGACCCATTCCCGCTACAGGCAAAAAAATATGGAGAAAAGGAACTTTGAAAAAATTAATTCAGACCGATTCTCCATATTCTTATTATAGGGGCAGAGGGAATTCATTACATCATATACTGAATGTATAAACCACACTTGAACCATTAGGATAAACACCTTCCATATACACATTACCTGAATAATCTTCAAGCAAATTAACAATATCTATGGGTTGTCTGACAAGTTGATTATTTATGGAAAGGATAATGAAACCTTCTTTCACTCCTGATGACTGCAGGGGGCCGGGTCCGATGTCGATTACCTGTACTCCGGCTGTCAGGTTAAGTTTTTCCTGTAAATCTTTTGGCACCATTTTAAATGTGGCTCCGAGTAAGCTTTCTTCCTGGTTACGGATAAGTTCTCTTTGCTTTTCCATGCTCATTAGCTCTGCAGTTAATTCTCGTGACCTTCCGTCTCTCGATATTGTAATTTCAACTCTATCACCGGGATGCAAAGCAGTGATGTGCTTTTGCAATTCTGCTGTATTATCTATATCATTTTCATTGATCTTCATGATAACATCACCACTTTTGATTCCGGCCTGATCTGCAGCGCCTCCATCTATAACGCGTTCCACGTATATGCCTTCAATTTCATCCAGTCCTTCTTCTGATGCAAGTTCTGAATTTACTTCTCTTATACTTATTCCAAGGATACCCCTTCTCACTTCCCCGAATTCCAGAATGTCATCTTTTACTCTTTTTACGATAGAAGAGGGTACGGCAAAAGCAGTACCTATATTTGTCTGTGTTGGTGAAAGGATTAGTGTGGGAATGCCTATAAGTTCACCTCTGAGATTTACCAGCGCTCCACCGCTGTTCCCGACGTTTACTGCCGCATCTGTCTGAAGGAATGATTCAATAGGCATTTCACTTTCACGTAAAACTCCCAGGCTTCGTTCTTTGGCACTAATAATACCTGCTGTAACCGAGGATGTGAGTCCAAAAGGATTTCCAACTGCCAGTACCCAATCGCCCAAAATAGTTTCTTCTGAATCACCAAGTTCCAGATAGGGTAAGTTTGTTTCATCAATTTTTAAAAGCGCGATATCTGTATTCTGATCTTTGCCTTGAACTTCAGCGCTATAGCTTCGCTGATCATTTAAGGTCACCTCAATTTCATCTGCACCCCTTATCACATGAAAATTGGTAACAATATATCCGTCCTGGGAAACAATTACCCCGGAACCGAACCCAACTGCAGGTTGCGGGTCTTCTTTTCTGTTTTGTTCAGGGCCAAAGAAGAATTCAAAAGGGCTAAGCTTTCTTTCATCTCGTTCACGGGTAGTTTTTACATGTACAACCCCATGCACGGTGTGTTGGGCAGCATGTCGAAAATCCAGGTTGTCCGGATCGAAATCAGCCGGTAATTGAGCAGGAACAGCTAAATCCCTTTTGCTGTTCATATTATTATTGGAATGATCTTCCATGCCGGAATGGATAAGTACTGCTATTATTCCTCCCGCAAGGGCTGTTAAAAAATAGGTGCCGATGTTTATTAATTTCATGAGAATTTATTTTATTGATTCGTTTATATTATCTGGTCACTGATATTTCTGAACGATTACTATCAGTGAAATATCCTTTCTTTTAAGCGAAAATCCAGATTTCCCATGATCAGATAAGTATATAATCTTATCATGATCCGGTAATTCTGCTTAATAGATTCCTTACTTATATAGAGGATGTCTAAAAAGTAATAATCATTTTAAAAGAACTTACAATCTGAAAGCATTCCTCTTTCCTGCCCCACCCAAACCCTCCCCCGTGGGTGGGTTTGGGTGGGACAAACAGAGGGATACTTTCAATTTGTAAGTATCCCAAAACTAAAAAATACTTTTTAGACACCCTCGCATATAATTTAGGGCATATTAGATAATTGTAATATTATTTATTACATCTGTTACCCCGGAGGTATACATAGCAATAGCGAATGCCCGTGATTTTGTTAAATAGTCCGGAGCTGTCCCCGACAGGGTTACAATTCCGTTATTTACATCTACATTGATGCTGTCTTCATCAATCAGCAGACTTCTTCTGTAAGCCGCTTTTATATCATTTTCAATGTCTATATCCACCACAGACTTGGCTAAACTTACTGTCAGATCGTTCACAATTCCAATCACACCATTGGTAGAAAGAGTAATATCTTCAGCAAGATTTCTTTCCCAGTAAGTATCAACTACTCCCGATAGGGTGACGACACCGTCAACGGTTTGTACATCAATATTTACGGAATTTACTCGGCTATCCCAAAGCAATTTACGTTCAACGCTGTCGGTGATCTCGGCATCAGTAGGCAGACTTACTTCAGGAGGAAAGGATATCTCAAGCCTGTTGTCCACATTTATTATTCCAGGCACGCTTAAGGCATTTCTTTCTGAAGCCATTTTTGCCGCATAAGTGGGCACAGAGCCATTAAGAATTGCGGTGTCATCTTGTACCTTTACATCCACATCATTTGCATTAACACTGTCATCCCATGCCAGGTTGTCGATGATGTCCTGTTTTTTCATTTCTTCATTTCTTGGTGTCATAACTAAAATATTTTTTATGATTTATAAATAAAAAATTATAAAGTGGTGTTTGTCCGTAATCTCTGATTTACTCATTCAGTGATAAACCAAAGTAATATAAGTATCGGGACAGGCTGTGAGCTCGCCAGCCAAGTTCTGAATAAGACACACTACTTTATGGTCAGACACTAAACCAACTATATGCCAAAATACCATTTCCAAAAAAAAAAAACAATCCTCTGTGTTTGAGCGGTATAAGCGATTCTCAGATTGATATAAAAACTCTCGTTTGTATCTGAGCGTATTATCTGTGAATTTCTTACGCAATGATTCTTATGAATTCCACAAAAAACTCTATACACAATGAGATCAGCGAAGCTAATGTTCGAGATCAAGCCTGTCCGCCTAAGGATGGCCAGTGTGACGGCAGGCGGGCCTGCCCCGTGCTAAAACGGGGGACGCGGTCACGCCTGTCCACGGTAATCCGAATACCCGCTTAAATATATTACAGAATGAGTAACCGAGTGTTAACGAGCTTCCCGGTACTCCGGGAAATACCTCTTAAGACTAAGAGATCCCTTTGCTATCGGGAACGGACGAAATCCAGGAGAATTTGATAGCATGTATGAAGGCTACACCCTGTTTGACCGGAACCGACTTATATATAAAGAGTAGCCACCTGGGGGAGGGTTTGGGTGGGGCAAGAAGGAAGAATGCTTTCAGATTGTAAGTTCTTTTAAAATGATTATTACTTTTTAGACAGACTCATAAAGTCGAGAGGTTATTCACTTTTCAATCCGGCACTCTCAATTACAAATCTATGAACATAGGTGTCAAGAATAGTATTTCCGGAAGTAAGAACATCTGTAACACATTCATATATTACCGGGATACCGTTTTTCTTTATACCGACATTGTCAAGCTTCGTTAATTGTGTGACTGAAAGGCTGTCATTCAGTTTCAGACCACTGGAATTTACTGCAACAAGCTTTCCCTCATCCGGATGATAGATATGGGAGATGACTTTTATCGATACAGGTTCCGGCCTGTCATTTATTAACTCAACGGAGATTTCTAATTTGGTTTTCTGGTCATCTGTTCTTGAAGCTTTAACATGTATTCCTCCTGGTTTAAGATGCACAGGATTAGCGATAATAAGTTCAGCTTCTCTGAATAAAAAACTATCATAATCGTGAGGATATGATGGAATAATTGAGCTGTCTGCCCGGATTGAAATGATGTTTTCCTCTTCGAATGAAACCTCATCAGTGATTTTATACAACCAGCTGTTTCCTTCTTTTCTGAAAGCCTCCACTTTTTCACCATTCAGCCAAAGTCCGGGGTCGGGAAAAATTTCATTGAAATAGAGATAAATGGTTTTGCCTTTATTGTCTTCATCCAGTATGAATGATTTCCGGTACCAGCCCGATTCCTGATCAAGAATTTTCCTCATTTCAGCGACAGCCTCATTGTTAACAGGCATGTGGCTTTCCCCATCCCGAATAAGGTCGACAATCTGTCCGGACTCATTTTCGAATTCAGGTTCAGTTGTTGCCGGAATTTCCCGGGGATAAAATTCCCAGTCATCGCTTAAGTCAAGGCTTTTCTGGTAATCATTTCTTTTCCCGCAAGATGAAGTTGCGAAGAGGAAAACAAGAAGGCTTAATAAAAATCTCATACTTTTTGTATATTCTTTAGTTGTACAATATTACTTCTACTTTAACATATTAAAAATCTTTTTAGAGTCTTAATCTGTCATATTAATATTACCCTAAAATTTTAATATCGCTATCGGGAAAGACTCTCTTTAAAGTTGTATTTTCCTAACTATCCTTACAGTCTGTGAACTCGTTCCAACCGGTTCTTACCTGATATAACCAGAAACGAATCCGATAAGTTTAATAATTCCCGGTAAATCAGGAAAAAGCAAAAGCCTTAAGTAAAAATAATAAAAAAAAATAATTGATTTGGATGTTTAAAACATAAATTTGCTTTATTACACAGATATCTGACGTGGGAAACCCGGATTAGCTCTACATGATCAAAATTGATTAATTATTGTTATTACATTAAAATCTTTCAATGAATATTTTACTAACCGGTGCATCCGGATATGTTGGAAAACGATTATTGCCTGTTCTGATTGAGCAGGGACATGATGTCATTTGCCTTGTTCGCGATAAAAAAAGATTCGAAGCAGGTTATCGGGGTGAAACCCTCCCGGGCCTTATTGAGCATGATCTACTTGAAGACCCTGAAAATATTGATCTTCCGGAGAAAATTGATGTTGCTTATTATCTTATTCATTCCATGACCTCTTCCATTAATGATTTCGAACGTCTGGAAGAAAAAACAGCTAAAAATTTTCTTAAACTTGCAATCAGAATAAAACCGCAGCAGGTAATATATCTTAGTGGGATTGTTAATGAGGAAAAGTTATCCAAACACCTTTCCAGTCGAAAAAATGTTGAGGATATTTTACGCCAGGGGGATTTTTACCTTAGCGTTTTGAGAGCAGGTATCATTGTTGGTTCCGGAAGCGCATCCTTTGAAATAATAAGGGACCTTGTAGAAAAATTACCCCTGATGATTACTCCCGCCTGGTTAAAAACGAGATCAAAACCAATAGCCATCCGGGATGTTATTAATTTTCTGACCGGTGTAGCCGGCCAGGATTTCTCGTATGACAAGGTGTTTGATATCGGTGGCGCTGATGTTCTTAGCTATAAACAGATGCTAAAAATATATGCCGAAGTCAGGGGACTTAAGAGGATGATAATAAGCCTGCCGGTAATGACCCCCCGCTTATCGTCCTACTGGTTGTACTTTGTTACATCGGTTTCGTATCCACTGGCTGTAAATCTGGTAGACAGTATGAAAACAGATGTAATTCCTTCCGAAAACGATCTGGCAGAAAGGCTTGATATTGAGCCGATAAGCTACAAGGAGGCAATAGAGAATGCCTTTTTGAGGATTGAACAGAATATGATTATATCCAGTTGGAAAGATAGTCTTATCAGCAGCATGCAGGATAAAAATCTGGGCGCTCATATTGAAGTTCCCACCCATGGATGTATTTTTGATAGAAAAAAAATTCGTATTGAAGATCCTGAAAAGACCCTTGAGAATATTTGGTCAATAGGAGGAAACAAAGGCTGGTACTATGCAAATTCCTTATGGAAATTCAGAGGCTTTTTAGATAAGCTCTTTGGTGGAGTGGGACTCCGGAGAGGAAGAACCCATCCTGATGAGATTCATCATGGAGATGCACTTGATTTCTGGAGGGTTATCTATGCCAGTAAGGAAACTAAAAGACTTTTACTGTATGCAGAAATGAAGCTCCCGGGTGAAGCATGGCTGGAATTTAAAATTGATGAGGATAACTATCTGCATCAAACTGCAACTTTTCGTCCGAAGGGTCTTGCAGGAAGACTCTACTGGATATTTTCCTTTCCGTTTCACCTTTTTGTTTTCCGGGGCATGGCAAAGAATATTTCAATGACGTCAGGGGAATAGTTTATAGGTGCGGAAGCAAGGTATATTTTTTTATAAGGTGTTTTTTGGTGAGTTCGGCAGGAATATTCTTCTCTTTTTATATTTTAGCAGGCTATAGATAAGATTTGATGAGTACAGGCCTTTTGATAATAGCCCTTTTATTGATCGTTCCTCTGATATATTCCCTTCTAAGGCATTTTTTTTTCAATAACCATAGAGAAGGAGATATTCGGGGTGGATCCGAAGATGGCTTTTTTAATCGTTTCCCCGGAGGGGTTATCGAATATTTTCGTCATGAGTTCGACATCCACAATATTGTTTTGAGCGATCCTGTCCATATCAAAGGGGGAGAGGTGGAATTCAACTGTAGGCAAATTGAAGGTGTAAGAAAAACCGTCATTTATAAAATTCCCTTGCATCATGATCCTCTGCCGGTCTATAATTTCTATATGAATGAGTTTCAACGTTCGGGATTTGAAATACTTTATTCGGTTCAGGGAGAAGAGAGAATGGGAAGACCTGCCCCCTGGTTTAGAAATTTATTTCAAACAGGTAAAAATTTCATTGCATGGAGGGACCTTTCGTACATCATTGACGGTGACATCCACTGTTATATTTCCGGGAAAAAGAAAAAAGGAAGCAATACAATTTATGCCTCTGTTTTTTCTGCAAATCATTACAGGAATAATAAACGTACAGGAGTTTTTATTTTTATAAGTACGGATCCTTGTTGATAGTCGAGGGATCTCAATGATTTTTTTAGCTTCGCTGAGGACCTCGCCAATTGGCGATGAGCTCAGCGAAGCTAATGTTCGGGATCAAGCCTGCCCCTTCTTTTATGGGGGTGCGCGACCGCGTGGCGCTGAAGCTTTCCGCGAACGTGGTCAACGAATACCGCTTAAATCCATGAGATCCCTCGCTATGGCTCGGGATCAGTTCGACTAAATGATTTTGAAGTACAAAATCATAGTCTGATTGAGATCCCTCGCTATGGCTCGGGATCAGTTCGACTAAATGATTTTGAAGTACAA
>CAYRTD010000001.1:65647-90495 GCA_964426915.1 uncultured Bacteroidaceae bacterium
AATCATAGTCTCACTGACATTATGGACAGACTCTAGCTAGATTCAGATGAAGTGCTGCCCTATAGAAAAAATAAGCTCCAATTGCCATTAATACATGTGAGAGATCCAGGTAATTAAACCAGGTATGCAAAGTAATCTCATTCATGAATATGAGGGCACTAAGCATTGCAAATCCTATGGCGATAAGCATAATTCCGCTCCCTTTGCTTCGTGTTTTCCAGTAAACATAAAGGTGCAGGGGTGTATTAATTACAAGGAGTCCAAAAGCCGAATGGATCTCTACAAACCTGAAATTCAGAGTTGTGAATGTCAGGGTCATAAAGGTGATCAACTCAATTATATTTGCCCAGTCCATTATTTTTCTGAATTTTGGACGCAGGAGAGGTTTGGCATATTCAATAGAGGCTCTTTCAAGGAGGGAAATGGAAAGCATACTGGTAAGCCATCCGGGAAGTTTCCATGCAAATGTAAAAAGGTACAGAAATCCATGTCCGATTAATCCGCCAAGAGCAGTAGCTATTCCCATGGTAAGAAAAAACCAGTTCATGAACTTAAAATGGAGTTCAGGCCGGTTAATTTTCAGCAAACGGAAAAAGGCGAAAAAACATACAGCAGAGACCAGCAGATCGGTGAGGGTAGTCATGGGTTCGAGAACCCGTATTCCAAAAATATCTATGTAAGTATCTGCTATCAGTAAAACCATATAGTGAAAACAAGGTGTAAAAAAAAAAAGTTCAAGGCTAACAGGGAAAAACGAGCGGCAGTAACTATTTTATTAATCCGGGTGAAAACAATTAAGGTTATTACCTTTCGGGTTTAATAACCAAAATTGTCGTCATAAAAACCGCCACCATCATCGAATTCATCATCCAGATCGTCATCAATACCGAAATTTGTTAAATCCTCCGGTATGAAATTTTCCAGATCATCAAAACTATTCTCCTGTTCCTCATAAGCATCAAATTTGCTTTCCAGTTTATCAACCGCTTCCTGGGAGAAGGCAAATTCATTGTCCAGATCTTCCAGCGTTTCTATATTCGAGGGATTAAAACAGAAAGAAGTTACATCCAGTATACATTCTTCAATATAATCCGGATTTTTCATAAAAACATCCTTCAGGGTTTGGCCCTGGTACTCACCAAAATCAAGTTTCGAGTTCAAACTGTAAATCTTCATAACCCAACAAAAAATTTAAAAAAAATTAACTCCTCTTAATGAATGATTAACCTGACAAATATATTTTTTTTCTTACTTTATCTCCTATTATTTTGTATAAAATTTCAAAATTTAACAATAATCATATTAGCTTGTATGTAGCTGATTGTTAGAATTTAAGCGCTGTACATGTTCTGAAATATCCAGGATGCTGATATTTCTTGTTGTTCGTGTACAGTATCGGCTGAACCTGATTACTCAATCTCAGTTTTAAAGAACTGGTTTGCCTGCTGAAATATTGAAGGTTTTTGAAAAATTATACGTGTAAAAAAGCTAAAGGTTGTCCAGGATCTTCACCAGCTTTTGTTATCCAGCTATAATGAATATCCTTTAAACTGATGCTCGTTTTTTTTTAGAAATTACAGACAGATCATTGTTTTTCTTTTTTCAAGCGATAAAACATAGCCGTTATTACGGCAAGTATTATGATAATTCCTATAAAAAAGAGTATCCACGGAAACTTATAAGGAACATACTGAACGGAAAAATCGTAAAGAGGTTTTTTATCAGGAAGGGTAAATATCTCTTTCAAACGGAATTCCTTTAATATAAATCTGGAATAATCCAAAATAAAGCCTGTGATCAAAACCAGGGAGCCAATTATCAACCCGGTCCATTCCAGCGTGGATATCCGCAGATCAGTTCCTTTTTTACAAAAATACAGAATTAGGGATGCCAGAATTATCATAAGCAGGGAAACCAGTACAGGAGCAATTACCGGTCCCGTCCATGTGGCGGGAATAAGAAATAAGATATCCCAGGTCATGAGCGATTCGGGCCAGCCTATCATTACTTTCAGGAAAACATAATAGAAAATGTCCCAGACAGCAAAACTATATAAAAACCATGCAAACCCATCAGCTAGACGTTTCCCGGCAAGTACCCCTATCATAATCAGCATAATCAGTGTAGATGCTTCTCTTAATAATTCCACCAGGGCAAGATCCGGGTCTATTGGAGCCAGGGGGAAACTGAACCCTTCAGGATACATCAATTCTCTCAAATAAACTACAACAGCAGTTTCAAGAAAAGCCATTGCAATGGCAAAAACAGTAACATATATATATTTTTTAATCATAAGCCGGGAGTCGGGTTTGCAAATTAAAATTCATGTAATAGCAAAGTCAAAATTACATTTTTCTAAACAAATCTGCTATACTGTTAGGGAAAGATTGGTCTGAATATCAGCTTACCGTTTCCTTGGGAATATGGAATAGTGGTAGGGTTTGGAGTCGCTTCGCTCGGGGGGGGACACAGAGAAGATGTTACACAGAGTTCACGGAGTAGTCACAGAGTACCACTGAGGAACATGGGATAATAGGATGAATTGGTCGCTTTGCTCAGGGGAGGACACAGAGAAGATGTTACACAGAGTTCACGGAGTAGTTGCTTTCAGATTGTAAGTTCTTTTAAAAAGATTATTACTTTTTAGACAGACTCATCAGTTCGACTAAATGATTTTGAAAACCAAAATCATAGTCTCACTGAGTAAATCGGACATTATGGACAGACTCTAAATGTATTTATTTATAAGCCTCACCATCAATTCATTCAAGTATTCCACTTCATACTGCCCCACGGAAGCTTCAAGGTGATCGCCGCCAATTCCGCTGTGATCAGTAATGAATACATAAGTTCCGTTGCTTATAATGGACATATATCGCATGAGGAATTCAGTCTGTTTGTCAATTCCACTGCCAGCAATAGGAATCAGCTTTATTCCCTGAGCTGCAGCTTGCTTTACCAGATTATGGATTTGTGAAACAATCTGATTTTCGTAATGCGGTGGTGCATCGAGTAGTATAAAAAGGATCTTTGTTGTTGCAGCCGGGGACCATTGCAGGTTGTTCAATGATTTATCCAATGCGGTATGTACTGCTTCGGGAAAGTCCCCACCGCCCGAAGCTCTTTGCTCTTTTATAAATCTGATGGTATTGTCGGTTTCAGAGCTAAATGATGATGTCTTTGTTACATATTCATCCCCTTCATCGCGATAAAATACAGAGCCTGTGGAAATGGAGGTATTCGGGTTTCGGGCTCCGACCTCTGCTATTACATCAACAAGTTCTACCTTCAGATATTCGAGTTCATCCGACATTGATCCGGTTGCATCAACCATAAAAGCAATTTGCGCGATTTTTTCTCCGGCAGGTTCAGAATTATTGAGAATAATTTCATTAACGCCATCTTCAAAGTAATGAACATCGCTGAAGATCTCGGAGTTTACCCTAAGATCAGGTTTCTGACTTCCCCGGAAGGGATTTGTCGTCACAGGCCAGAGTTCGGCTTTTCCATTATTATCAGTAAATGTCGACCATATTACATCTCCTGAATTACTGAGGAGTTCAGTTTTTATATTTACAGCGGGTTCTCCTGATGAAAATTTTACAAAAACGGATATTCTTTTAGAAAGATCAAATGACCAGTAATCAGGCATTTCGGAATAATCCTGTCCATTTATCAGATCAGTCCAGAAATCCCAGTTATCCAAATCATTCCATTCAGCAGCCGTGATTTGGCCCGGTTCAATCTGATCGTTTTCGCCATTTCCGTTTCCCCCTCCCGAACCGGTGGATGAGCCTGATCCTGAAGCAGATCCTGATGCGCCATCCATCAAAGCATAACTCTCAGTTCTTGATTTGTCACTGCTAAGGATTTCATTTTCGTCTTTTGTACAGGAGAAAAGAAAAACAGCGATTGCGATAATGAAAGCTAAGATTTTCATAAGGGTATTTTTTAGAGGTTTACTAGTGATTGGTTTTCTTAATGGATGTAAGAAGGGGGGAAAGGGTTGCGTTGAGTAGCTTTCTTTATTAGTCGAACCTGATATGTCAGCCTGGAATTTGCATATCGTTGATACGGATCTTTTAGAGTGGGGTATTAGGCCTGTTGTTGTTTACTTATACTTCCTCAGGCTCCAAACTTTTGCAATTTTAGTGTATGAGCCATTGCAAGAGGAAGCATTTCTTTGGCATGGAAGCTTCCAAATTCTCCCTGAAGGCAGGTTTTTTCATTAAATTCCGCCAGAAAGGGTCCTCTTAGGTATGGAGCATGTATAAGGGTTGGAACAGGGTGCCAGCTATGGGAAGCAATTGCGGCAGGCGTGGAATGGTCTCCGGTAATTATCAGGGCATCAGGTTTTTTTTCCAGCAATATGGGTAATGCAGCATCCATTTCTTCTATGACTTTTACTTTTTCATCAAGATTACCATCTTCTCCTTTCTTGTCGGGATACTTATAATGAGAAAAAATAAAGGTAAAATCTTTGGCCAGCGCTTTGGCCGTTTCTTTACAAATATCTTCGGCTGAAGAAGGTTGGGAAAATACCGGAATACCAAGTAATCTTGCTACACCTCTGTACATTGGATATCCTGCTATTGCAGCAGGTTTCAATTTATATCTTTCCTCAAAAGAGGGCCAGTCGGGAAGTTTCGCAAAGCCACGTGATAAAACCATATTTGCTTTTTCTTCATCTTTCAGAATTTCTTTTACCTGCTCCAGTAAATCTTTAACAACAGAAGATGTTTTTGATTTGCCGTAAGGGGAACGGTCGGGCTCCAGGGGTGTCATACCGGTTTCCTGTGGATCCGTATCCCCAATCTGATCATCCAGATCTTCTCCTCTCATGACCAGTAGCGCCCTGTGTTCGGATACCGTTTCCAAAAATATTTCCGTTTCTTTAACCGGTTCAATATTCTCTTTTATTTTTTGCAAGACCCTTTTATTTTCATCGGTAGAAATTCTACCGGCTCTCCTGTCATTTACTTTTCCTTCTTCGTCCAGTGTACAAAAATTCAATCTGGCTGCAATATCCCCCTTTTTAAGTGGGAACTCTATACCCAGAGCACTCAGAACTCCGCGTCCTATCTGATAGATTAACGGATCATACCCGAACAATCCCAAGTGTCCCGGACCACTCCCTGGGGTAATTCCACGGGCAACAGGGATGCTTAATCCTAATCCGCTGCTTTTCGCAAGTTCATCCATATTCGGTGTATTTGCAATTTCAAGGGCTGTGCCCTTTCTGTCATTGTCACAATCTCCCACTCCGTCAAGCACCAGGAGAACAATTTTCTTTTCATTCACTTCTGCTTGTTTGCTTATTAATTTTCCGTATACATCTTTCATAGCAACAAATTTTTAATGAGTATTTTTTTTGCCGGTACCGGTATGTTATAGTCAGGCATTTATATTTTCAGATTTTTCCCTTAGTTCTTTTTTCGACCGGCCCCTGCCAAAGTCATGTTTACTCATAATTTTATTAGCAAAGACCTTTACAACGTTTAAGAACAACAGCCATATAATGGCGTAACCCCAAACTGCCAAAGCTTTTCCCCAGCCGACTGCGGGTATGATCCACCCATAGACTGCAAATAATGTTCCCAGGACCTGCGTGCCTTCCAGAGCTATAAAGAACCAGATATTCGGGAAAGGCTTATCCCATAACCAGCCGGTATTCCGGGTTAAGAATATCGTCATATGTCCGGCCACAAGCAGCTTCAGGAAAATCATGGTTCGGACAGTATCTTCGGAATATCCGGCCCTGTAAACTATATACCAGAACAGTAAAAATGAAGAGATCACTCCTCCCACACTTAATATACTGGCTGTTGTTAATACCCTTGGCATATTCCATCTTACCGGCTTCCTGGATGTTTTAACATTGTCGTAGGCGATGAGCATGATGGGTATATCATTTAGTATGGCCAGCAATACCACCATTATGGCTGTTACCGGATAAAAATCGAAGATAAGAATCGAAAGGGTCATAAAAAGCAATACGCGCATGGACTCAGTAATCCTGAAGGTAGAATAACTGGTCATTCTTTCGAATATTCTTCTTGCCTCTTCCACTGCCTGGATAATCACATTCAGTCCCGGAGCGGTGAGCACCAAATTGGACGCCGAACGGGCCGCATCCGTAGCATTTGAAACAGCAATCCCTACATCTGCCTGTTTTAATGCAGGAGCATCATTGACACCGTCTCCTGTCATTCCTGCTATTTTGTTTTGTCGCTGAAAATGTTTGATAATGTTGTATTTATGCTCAGGAGTAACCTCTGCAAAACCATCTGCATTCGCTACCTCTTTATCAATTTCCTCTTTTCCTCCTTCTCTTTTCCCGAAGATTTCATCTGCTTCTTTAAAATTCGTGCCAAGACCAATCTGCTCTGCTACCTGTCTTCCAATAGCAATATGGTCACCGGTCACCATACGGATATCAATACCCCTGTTCTGAGCATCTTTAATGACCTCCTCAATATCCTCTCTGGGGGGGTCCAGAAGCGCAAGGATTCCAAGGTATTCCCAGTTGTTATTTTCTTTTCTGCCTACTCCCAGGGCACGGAATCCTTTTTTACCAAGCTCATCTACCTTAGCTTTAATTTCCTTTTGTTGTTTTTCTCCGGCATTTACCAGATCCAGAATTACCTGGGGTGCACCTTTAGCAACTGTAAATGATTTACCTTCAAATTCGACATCTGCTTCAGCTCTTTTATCTGTTGGGTTAAAAGGTCTGAAGTCTTTTACAGAATATTTATCCAGTTCGGATTTGTCCTTTATTCCCTCCAGAACAGCAAGGTCTATGGGATCTTCCGTATCTTCCCTTTTACAGGTAAGTCCGGCTGAAATTATCAGATCATGTTTATCTTTTGCTTTTAATACTACCGGGTCCTCTAATTGTAACTGGTTTAGGGTTAATGTCCCTGTTTTATCTGCACATAAAACCTCAAGGCCTGCCATTTCCTCCATAGAGGACAGTTTGGATACAATGGCTTTTTTGCCGGCCAGTCTTCTGGCACCTATGGTCATAGTTACGGAGAGTACAGCCGGCAAAGCCTGGGGTATCCCCGCAATAGTGACAACAAGCGCGAACATTAAAACCTGCATCAATTCATTTTCCCTGATAATGCCCGTTACCACTATACCAGCCACAAGAATAAAGGTAATGCCAATTAAAAAATAGCCAATTCTTAAAACAGCCTTTTGGAAATGGGATTTTTCTTCAGCCTTTTCTACCAGCTCTACTGTTTTGGCAAATTTTGTATTCTGCCCAGTTGCGGTTACAAGCCCTTTGGCTTGCCCTCTTTTTACTGTGGTGCCGGAATAGGTCAGATCATTTTTGTCTTTATCAACAGGGACAGATTCGCCTGTAAGGGCTGATTCATCAATACTCAGATATTGGTCGGGGAGGAGCTTTATATCTGCCGGTACTACATCGCCCATTTGTAGTTTTACAATATCACCAGGTACCAGTTCTCGAGCATCGATTTTTGTTTGTTCTCCGTTTCTGATAACCCTGGCCTTTGGGGATAATTTCTTCTTCAGGGCCTGAATCGCTTTGTCGGCTTTACTTTCATGCAAGTAACTTACACTGCCGTTAATTAAAAGCATTACAAATATGACGGCAAAATCCTCCCATCTTTGAGCAATAATTGCCAGAATACATGCTATCTCGAGCATCCAGGGAATAGGCCCCCAATAATGAGACAGATATCTTATGATCCAGCTTTTCTTTTCTTCTTCTTCTAAAGCATTCCAGCCGTACTTCTGCCTGTTTTTTTTAATATCCTCTTCTGATAGTCCCTTATCAGGGTTAATGTTAAACTGTTTCAGTACTTCGTCAACTGATAGTTTTTTGAATTCTTCCGGATCTGGTTTTTTTGTTTTCTTATTCGCCATGATAATAAAAGGAGATTATCAATTTTTTCATTTTTCCAGGGGAAAACTTAATATTTCAGCCTTAGGTCGTTTTTAGTAAAAAACAGCTATTTCATAACTATAATTTTTTTAGTTAATAGTTTCAAAGTTTTCCCTGAGTTTTGATTCATAAAGCATACCAAAGTTAATATCCTCACCTGGAGGCAATGCTGTACCCCACGTTTTATGAAGGCAACAATGGGATGCTTATTGAATGCTTGAATTGATTATTTTATATTGACTGCGAAAATTTTCCCCAAACCTGTTGTTATCGACAGACACTATTTACCAGACGCATCTGAACCCAATGGTTGATGCCCTGTCCTGGCCAGGATACATGAGTAAATATTTACAATGGGAATCATATGACTGCGTACCTCCGGCGGTTTCACCGTAGGGTGTTCCGGGAAAATACCGCCATGAGCCTGACAGCACCCATGAGCTGCATCCCCCCCGTAAATTAACGAAACGGTTAAATCCATCGAAACGTTCACTTTCATTCCATTCGAAAACTTTATTAAAAACAAATTCCCTGGGGTGAAGCTCTGCGGCCTTTTGCCATTGCCATTCAGTTGGCAGTCTCATTCCTGTCCAGTCGGCAAATGCCCTTGCATCTTCAAGACTTACATAGACTACCGGTTCATTTCGGATCTCATCCGGGCAATCAGGTCCGTCCCAGTGTTTCAGGAAATTCCTGTCCGAATCAGGAGTATATCCCGTAAGGTCCAGGAATAATTCAAATTCCGCATTGGTCACGACTCCCGGCATAATATGGTATTCATCCATTTCTTCAGTATGGTGATGAATTATTTCAGGATATTCCTTTTCATTTTTTATATTGAGATCATGATTATCAACTGCATTATTATCGGGGTAGCAGTGTCCCTCACGCTGAATGTGCCTCACTTCGAAATGATATTCTCCTTCGGGTATCATAAGCATTGACTGGATCGGCAGACTGTCAGCTGTATTTGTATAAGGATAACTTAAGGGGTATTTTAATGATTGTTCCTGAATATAACGGTCGTTGAAAATTCCGGGAATATTTTTTACCGTTTCTGTTTGCTGAGCAAATAAAATATCATGAAAATGATGAATTGCTGAATCGGACTGCAGAAGACATGAAAAATCGTTCACCTGAAGATTAACGGAAAATTCGCTGTATCTGTACTCCGGATAAACCTGGGCGCCATTCCAGATATCATAGAAGTAACGGCCCTGAGCTGTATCTACAGGTATTTGCATATCAATTTTCCTGTTCTCCGATTTATTTACGATGTTCCATATTTTAAACCCGTTAACATTCCAGCTTGATGCCAATCCTCTGTTACCGGAAAGAGAAATAAAAGGCTGCCATTCCGGGATAAGATATACTTCACCGAATCTGTTCCATATTGCATTCATTTTTCTGAGTATTTGCCTGTCTCCGGCATGCCAGGGATTCATTGTACCGAAAATGTTTTCCCAGACCATGATTCCCTGTCCGTTCAACCAGGCATGTGCAAGTTCTCTCTTTCTTTTCTTCTTCATCCTTTTTATGAAGTATTGCTTATGCCAGGGCAATAACCATTTAATGTGAGAAAGATCTGTATAATGAAAGGGTTCTGTCTCCGGTCCCCATGAGCCACTCAGTGCATTATATCCTTTCAGATCTTTGAATTCCGGGAGTACTTCCGATAAAAAAGCAACTTCTTTTCCGGTTTTTTCAATTTCTTCGCGGATAAAATTTTCCTGTGAAAAAATGGAGATCTCTCCCGTTGATGACCCCCATGTATCAAGAAATACCCCATCGGCATTAGAGTAATTTATAATTTCCGCCAACTCCTCAGCATCCCCGTTCTCCGGTTGCCGGGTATCGAGATCCCAGGGATTGTAGGTGATAAATACTTTGACATTATTTTCGTGAAATAAGGATACAACCTCTTTGAATCCGTCCAATCCTTTGGGAATATTATAAAGGAAATCAAACTGATTCCTCTCATCAATGCCAATATTGGGATAAGTGTGCCAAAAAATCACGGAATTAAATCCACCAAATTCTTTTTTCATTTTATCACAATAATCCTGTATCCTAAACTGCCTTTCCCTGTGGTCCCAAATATCATTATCCCATAAAAATGCAAACCCCATAACATAATTATCCTTCATCCACATCAGGTTGTCCATGGCTTCAAATTCGGGAAAATTACTTTCTCTTTCAAGATGTTTCTCAATCCTGTGTTTCAACTTCAATCTGGATGAATTTACTTCCACTTCCGGAGTAATATTCCGGACATTGATCCTATATTCACTTTCGGTTCCCATGGCAAGAAATCTGATAACCGGACTTATGGAAAAACTATCGGAACTGAAAGCCGGGATTGTTGAATTGATACTAAAAAACTGCGAAGATCCCGAAGGGAAAAAGCTAAGACTGTCGGAATTCGGTAAACGCTTTTTTACTAGATAACTCAATTCCTGTTTTTTCGTTTTAAGTTCAAATCCTAATACAATATTTACCCTTGTTTCCGGGGACTTTAATTCTCCGGAAATATTTATTTGTTCTCCGGGTAACAAATTCAGATCATAACCAAATTTGTTAAAATGAACTGTACCGGGATCGGATGATGAAATCAGGCCGGTTATCAGGGGTTCTTCCGTTAAGAGTTTATCATGAAAAAGCCCCCTGTAGTTTAGGAGGTCTTGATGCCATTCCTCCCAGTTATTTTCAGGGATTGCAATGAAAGAGGCATTTATGAGCAATGAATCAGAGAAAGACCAGTAGAGATTACTTCCGGATAATCCTACGGTCCACTGGGAATAAGGAAACTTCACCATTTCTTTTTCAGGATTACTGCATCCGGAAAGGAGGAGGACAGAACAAGCAATTAATATACTTATTTTTATTTCCTTTTTTTGCATTGAGTTCAGATCAAAATGCGATTAAAATAGAGTCTGTCAATAAATTCGGAATTAGTTTATTCATATTATACAGCTTTCTTCTCCCAAAGTTTGGGAAATAAACTTAAATTAGACAGGTTTTAAATAATTTCAGGAATATTTTCTTTTTATTTTTAGGAAATTTCTCTCATGTACAGCAAAATACAAACGCTTAGACTTCGAAATATTTTTTTTGTGTATGTATGAAATCTGGATTTGCAGAGGCTGTTTAAAAAGATTGTCACTTTTTATTACCCAACAAATAGTTTGCGATAAACAAAAATAACTGGAGAATTGGTGTCTTTAAATAAAGAGTTACATGTAAGACAGCCTTTTAACGGGAATCAGGCGTGTTCAGATAAATCTTTCAGGGCATCCATCTGATTAATATGGACCGTCCTGCCATTTACATGAGCTATCCCGTCTTTTTCAAATTCCTTTAAAACCCTTATGGCACTGTCTTTCGACATTGCAGTCATATCTGCAAGGTCTTGTCTGCTAAGGGGTATTTCAAAATCTGTGGATTTGTATACATCCTGGGAAAGCATTAGTAGTGCATCTGCCATTCTACCGTGCATTTGTTTCTGGGTAAGGCTTATCATTTTCTCAAAACAGAATATGGTTTTGTAGTTGAGGAAACTAATAAACTCACGTGAAAAGTCTGAGTTCATGGACATTACTTTTTTAAAATTCTCAGCATTTATAAAACAGATCATAGTATCCTGAAGAGCAGTGATCGTGTAGTGATTACGATTATCGGTAAAAAGTCCCGGACCTCCCAGCAATGTGTGCGGTCCTGCAAAATTAAGCAGCAGGTTTTTTCCCGAATGGCCTTCAATATAAACCTTTGCAAAGCCTTTGATCAGATTTGTTATATGAGTTAATATCGTTCCCTGCTTGACAATATTTTCTCCTGCCTTGAAATGAACTTCATATCTTTCCTCATTCAGAATTTTTGTTTCTTCCTCATTCAAAATTCTGAACAACTCAGACTTCTGATCGCATATTGTACAATCAATACATAGTTTCGATTTTTGCAATAAATTCATAATAATAGGTTTTATAACCCAAATATATTCTATAATTTGATCTTTTCCACCTGACATAAAGATAAAATACATTATTTGTAACGATTTTAATCGATTTTGCGATCGTATAAACTCTTTTTATTCCTAACTAAATACCTTTCAATTATTTGCTGATTTTTAGGCGAATCCCTTTACTTTTGTAACAATTCAGTTCTGTTACCGGGATACAGGAAAGGAATGAATTTTTTTTGTGTTGTTGAAAAATTAATACAGATGAGAATGAAAAAACAAATTAGAAAAAATATTTTCAGAAATGCCGGTCTTCTTACTTTAATTTCCACTCTGCTTACGTTTTTTATTTTTTCCTGTGATAAGTATCAGTATGAATTACCAACAATCGATCCTGATGAAGAAATTTCATTTCAGGAGGATATACTAGCGATCTTTGAAGATCAGAATTGCGCGGGATGTCATCCGCGAAGTTCACCTCCGAACCTGAATGCTGATCAAGCATATGAATCTTTACTGGATGGCTATGTGAATACTGATTCACCGGAAGACAGTGAAATCTATACCCAGTTTGAGGACGGACATGTCGGACTCAATACGAATAGTCTTGAAATTCAGAAGATCCTGAGCTGGATTAAACAGGGAGCTAAAAACAACTAATAAAAAAACTTAATACACTGGAATATGAAGAAGATAATTGGGCTCTTAATCGGAATATTAATTGTGTTACCTGTATTTTCGCAGGAAGAAGAAGACAGACCGGAAAGACCGGCCTTTGAAACCTCCATTCTGGTCGATAATCAAACCGTTGTCTCTCCCTGGAAGAATACCTGGGAATTCCAGATTTACCACAGGTTCGGTGAAGTAACAAATGGAATTAGCGATATTTTCGGAATCTATGCACCTTCCAATATCCGCCTGGGTCTTAACTATGGTCTTACCGACAGAATAATGATCGGGGCAGGAACAACAAAAGACTATAAGCTTCAGGATCTTCAGTGGAAATATTCAATTTTTCAGCAAACACAGTCAGGCAGCATGCCGGTAAGTATCAGTTATTTCGGAAATATGGTTATCGATGCACGGGCTAAGGAAAATTTTGGTCCTGAGGAGCAGTACAGGGAAATTCATCGCCTCTCATACTTTACACAGTTGATTTTTGCACGCAGGTTCAGCTTTAAATATTCCTTTCAGGTGGCTCCGAGTTTTATATATTATAACTCAGTCGAAGAGGGATTGAAAAACGCTAATTTTGGTATTCACGCTGGTGGTAGAGCAAAAGTTTTGGGAAGTGCATCTATAATTGCCGAATATGACCAATTACTTACCAAACAGGAAAATTTTGACCCCAAGCCCAATCTCTCACTTGGAGTTGAAATAGGAACTGCAACCCATGCTTTTCATATCTTTATTGCAAACTATAAACAGATCATTAATCAGAGGAATCTTTTATATAACACAAATGACCTTACCGAAGGTGATTTTCTTTTAGGGTTTAACATCACTGTTAGATTCTGATAAATCTCTTTAATCTATTGTACTACTAATAATTGAGTAATGATAATAAAGAAATGTAAAAACTCTGTAGTTCCACTTTTTATAATTGCGGGTTTTTTTATTCTTCTTATCGGTACGGCCATTGCTGAACCACAGCAGGATGAGCAAGAAGTTGCTATCGAGAAGGGTATGGAAAATAATATTTTCGCTGATGAGAATGAGAACTGTTTTGAATGCCACGCTGAAAAATACTTTGTATTGAAGGATACCCTGTTCGGAGAAGAAAAATTTTCTGTCATGGGTGATCATAACAGGATTATAAGGGATGAATTTTATCATTCGGTTCACTGGAGTTTTGGCTGCATGGATTGCCATTCTGAAGAATACAACGAATTCCCTCATCCGCTTCAGGTAAGGTTTGAAGATTACTGGTCATGTCTGGATTGTCATGGTTATGATGAGAATTTTGCCCAGTTCAATTTCGAGGAAATCGATTCAGAACACATGAAATCTGTTCACTATACTGCAACAGACGGAGATTTTTCCTGCTGGAAATGTCATGATCCTCATACCTATAAATTGTTGTCGAGAAGTACTACCAGAATAGAAGAGGTAATTGTTGAGAGCAATAACATCTGCCTTGAATGTCATGGAAATGAAGAGATATTCAAATTACTTTCTCCAAAGGAACTGGGGAATGTCATTCCCCAGCATGACTGGCTGCCAAATCAAAGTCTTCATTTCAAAGCGGTACGTTGCATAGAATGCCATGCTGAGGCGAATGACAGTATTCTGGTTGCTCATCATATCCAGCCCGCCGACAGTGCCGTGAGAAAATGTGTGGAATGTCATTCTTCCAATTCAATACTGATGGGCACACTTTATAAGCACAGAGCACAGGAAACCCGTGAACAACAGGGTTTTATTAACGGGGTTATTATAAGTAACGATGCCTATGTTATTGGTGCCAATAGAAGCAGATTATTGAATGTTGCAAGTCTGGTACTGTTTGGTCTTGTTCTGGGGGCTATCGCTGTACATACATTATTGAGAATTATAATCAGGAAAAAACAACATTAAATAATGGCAGAAAAGATATATTTTTATCCAAAATGGATTCGTTTATGGCATGCTTTCAATGCCATATTAATAATCCTCCTTATTATCTCGGGTATTAGCATGCAATACTCAAATGTTAATTCGCCGTTTATCGATTTTGAGTTAGCCGTGT
The DNA here is from genome assembly GCA_964426915.1 of uncultured Bacteroidaceae bacterium. Classification (GTDB taxonomy): domain Bacteria; phylum Bacteroidota; class Bacteroidia; order Bacteroidales; genus CAYRTD01. Next base: position 80,246 of record CAYRTD010000001.1, read on the forward strand.
CTATGCATAATTTTAGCGGTATATTTCTTACTGTTTCCTATTTGTTTTTTTTTACCGGCAATATCATGACAGAGAATGGTAAGCAATACAGATTAGAACTTGCCGGACTTGGAGAGCGTCTCTGGAAACAAAGCCGGTATTATGCATATGGTTATTTTAAGGGGGAAGAATCTCCTTATCCCGTAAATAAAATTAGAAAATTCAATCCTCTGCAAAAAGTTTCCTATGTATTTGTAATGTATTTGGCATTACCTTTGCTATTCATATCCGGGTGGGCTTTATTGTTCCCCGAGTTCATTCTAAAGCAGGTATTTAAAGTTTCCGGAATTTTCCTTACCGCTCAGTTGCATATTGTAATGGGATTCCTGGTATCTTTATTTTTGATAATACACATTTATGTCAGCACAATGGGGAAAACGCCGGGAAGTAATTTCAAGAGCATGATAACCGGCTGGCAGGAGGTGCATTAAAAAACTTTTTTAACATTTAAATTTAGAGAAATATGAAAAAAAATCTTTTTTTATCAGCCGCAGTTCTTTTTGTAACTGCATTTACCCTGATGTCATTTAAAGTGGCTCAGGAACAGCCCGAACCATGGCCGGTGCCGGATGAATACAAAAATATGGAAAACCCCGTTGAAGCCGATGCAGAATCACTTCAGATCGGTAAAATGTTATACAATAAACATTGCGCATCATGTCATGGTAAAAAAGGTAAAGGTGACGGACCCAAAGCCAGAATGCTTGACACATTCTCAGGTGATTTTACCGGTGATTATTATCAAGACCAGACCGACGGTGAGCATTTTTACAAAACAAAAGTCGGAAGAGGAGAAATGCCCGGATATGATAAGAAAATAGTTGATGAGGACATCTGGCATATTGTAAATTATATGAGAACATTTGACGATTAATTTTTTGAATAAGCTATGGAAAAGAGGATGTCTGAAAAGTCTTTTTAAGTTTTGAATTAATTACAATTTTGCGAAGCTTTTTAATTTTTTAGACAACCTCTTTTATTGTTTCTGTAAATGAGACTTTGCCTAACGGCATACCTATGCAACCTTCTTACCCTTGATATTTATTCTAACCGGCATTATTCATTCATCGATGCTACTTTATTTGTAATAAACGAATAAAGACCTAAAAAGCCGCACTGACCTTTTTTATTTAAAATGAGGTTTTCACTACCCTGACCAGTACATTTGGCGGTCTTTCCATAAGCAGACTCAAAGATATTCCTGGTGTGAACGGTTCACATGTCTATCATAATGCATGGACGGCAATGATAGTCTTCTTTTTATCGGTTTTTGTTTTTAAGTTATGCCATCGGGGAACTTAAAAACCAGAATCTTCAAACCCTTAGATTCCTTTCATTTTTTCTTTTTTGTTTATTCTCATACCGGACTCTGATAGTGGCATAAACATGAACCTTTCATAAGAAAAACTATTTTATTGTGTATTATTAGGTTTATTTTCTATGATTATTGTAAATTTACTTTAACCTTTATGCACCTGAATGATACGATTATTAATTATCGATGATGATTCATATACCTGTAATCTCCTGGAGAATTACTTCCATCAGCTGGGGTATTATGTTGATACTGCTCTATCAGTGAATGAATCCGTTAAAAAGATCCAGACTACAGAGTTTGATGTGATTTTTTGTGATAACAGGTTGCCCGATGGAAATGGTTTGCAGATTTTGAAAAAAATAAAACTCCTGCAACCTGAAACTTATGTGATCATGATCAGTGCATATTCGGATGTTCCCTCAGTTGTGGAATTAATGAAGGCAGGTGCTTATGATTATGTTATAAAACCACTTCAACTGGAAGAGTTATCGGTTCTGACCAGCCGTTTGATCCGGCAGAAAGAAAAACAGGATTCCTCTACACCTTTCAATGAAAAATTCATTATTGGAGAGAGTCAGAAGATGAAAGATATCATGAAGCTTATTGATATCATTGCACCCACAGACTTTTCCGTATTAATTGAAGGAGAGACCGGCTCCGGTAAAGAGTATATTGCCCGTTCCATTCACCTTAAAAGCCCGCGAAAAAGTAAACCATTCATATCAATTGACTGTGGAGCTATACCTAAAGATATTGCCAACAGTGAATTGTTTGGTCATGTAATAGGTTCGTTTACTGGAGCCGTAAATAATAAAACCGGTGTTTTTGAACAGGCGAAAGGAGGAAGTATTTTCCTGGATGAGATCGGAAATCTGGATTATGATGTACAGATCAAACTGTTGAGAGCTATTCAGGAACGGACTATTACCAGGGTAGGAGGAGAAAAGATTATTAGTATTGATGTCCGGATCATTTCTGCATCAAATAGAAGCCTGGAGAAATATACCCGGACGAAAAGCTTCAGGGAAGATCTTTATCACAGGATAAATGAGTTCAAAATTAAAATACCTCCTCTCCGGGAAAGGGACGGGGATATCCTCATTTTCGCCGGTCATTTCATGGAAAGCGCTAATAAAGATCTCAAAAAAAATGTTAAGCAATTTGATATTGAAGTTATAAGATTGCTCCAGTTGTATCCATGGCATGGTAATCTAAGAGAATTGAGAAATGCGATTAGACGTGCTGTTTTATTAGCAGAAGATGATACATTAACCATTGATTGTTTTCCTGAAGAAATCATAAAATTCCATTCCCCCGGTGCGAAAGCTGAAACATCGGATCGGGAAAATGACAATTCCCACTCCACCAACCTGAAAGAAGCTTCCAGCCAGTTTGAAAAACAGATTATACTCAATGCTCTGAAAGAAGTTAACTTTAATAAATCAAAGGCCGCTAAATTGCTGAATATTGACAGGAAAACCCTTTATAATAAGATGAAGGAACTGGAGATTGATTATAAATAGTGTCTGTCCATAAAGTCGGGTGTCTGGATCATAATAGGGTGTCTGGAGTGTCCTGATACTTATTGTCCGTAACCTGTGCAATAAACTCTACAAGTGTGTGGGAATATTAATTCTCAACTTCGGAATAATTATACCATCTTCTTTATGTTTATGTCCTGTTAATATATTGCTGTAAACTTAAAAGCCAGAACAGTAGTTGTTTATGGCTGTTTATGCATTCCCTGCAAATTTGTGGCATGCTTTTGTTTATGAAATTTTATATCAATAGTATAAAAAAATGCAGGTCATGGGAATAAAGAAAGAGGATTTTTTTGCGCAGGCATCACCCGATCTTAGGGTGAAGGTAAATATCGGTATAACCTCCGAATACAGGAAAAGTGTTGTCAAGGTCTTATCCACATTATTATCAGGTACTCAAATACTTTCCATAAAGACTTTCAGTTTTCATTGGAATATGAGGGGAGAATTATCTGGATATTTAAGAAAGACAACAAAGGAACAATACGATGAACTCGTAAATGCAATGAACAATATGGCTGAACGTATACGAACGCTCGGATACAATGTGCCTGATACATACCAGCACGTTATGAGACTTTCAGAAATTGATAATTCCAGCGATGATCAGATCGTAATTATGAGCGAGCTAATAAGGGATCATGAGAAGTTAGCAAAATACATTCGTGAGCACCAGGAGGTAGTTAGAAAAGCAGAGGATCATGTGAGTTTCGAATTATTGATAAAGCGACTGGAAGTTCATGAAAAAAATGCCTGGATCTTTCGCAGCATACTCGAGCGATGAAATCACCCGGTATTAATTCCATCACATTTTCTTTTTGCAAACTCGATTTCGGTATGAAAGGTGGGGAAATTCTTGCAGATATGCCTGAAAATACCGGAATGACTTTTAAAAATAAGAGATAATACTGTTTAGATTTCTTTTAATGTAAAATATGTGAACTTTTTCCCCTTTTGTAGAAAAATAGACCCGCTAGGCTCTGGTAATTCTTCAAAAGATATTATTCATTGTAATCTCTAAAGCCTTGTACGCGAACAGTTAATGAAGATTGTCATAAGTTTTGGCAGGGTTTTTAGTTATTAAAAGGAAAAGAAATTCAGATATTCTTATTAAGAAGTATTTAAAATTTTCTAAAAAAAACTTTTAAGTAACTAATATTAATAATGTTATGAAATCCTACAGAAAAAATTACAGTGTTAATCTTGTCATTATCCTATTTGTCTTTAGTATTCTTTCAGGTTGTGGCGCTTCACGAACAATGCAAGGCGGAGCTATTGGATCTGGCGTTGGAGGAGCTGTTGGAGGTGCAATTGGCAGTCAGTCTGACAATACTGCTGAAGGAGCAATTTTGGGTGCAATGATCGGTGGAGCCGCCGGAGCTCTCATAGGCAATTACATGGATAAACAAGCAAGGGAATTAAGTGAGGATTTGCAAAATGCTGAAGTGGAAAGAATCGGAGAAGGAATCAAAATTACTTTTGACTCTGGGATTCTTTTCGATTTCGATTCAAATAACCTAAGACCCGCCTCTCAGGAAAACCTTCAGGAACTCGCCGAAACCTTAAAAGAATACGACGATACACAAGTCCTTATAGAAGGGCATACGGATAGTATTGGGGATGAGGAATATAACATGGAGCTTTCAGTTGAAAGAGCTGAATCGGTGTCAACATACCTTAAAAGTCTTGATATTAAAAGGAAAAGGTTAATAACCAAAGGTTATGGAGAATTGCAGCCTGTTGCCGATAATGATTCTGAAGAAGGTCGTCAGAAAAACCGCCGTGTGGAAATAGCCATATATGCAAATGACGAGTTAAAGGAGGCGGCAAAAGAAGGTAGATTATAGGCCCGTATTTTAAGAGAATTATTTATCGAACCAATAAATATATACATTATGAATATAAAAACTAATTATGTGAGAAATTCACTAACCAGTTTAATGATAGTTTTACTTTCACTTATGAATCTGCAGGCCCAGAATACCTGGGGAGTGAAAGGGGGATTGAACCTTGCAACCATGACCATTGAGGATGCAGATGACAGTAATATTATTCCTGGCTTTCATGCTGGTTTATGGGGGGAGTTAATGGTATCTGAAAAGTTCTCTTTGCAACCGGAGATGCACTATAGTACAAAAGGAGTCAAAGCAACTTACGATTCCGATTTCCTGAATATTGATATTGCGGATGGAGAAACGACTCTAAATACCAGTTATATTGACATTCCGGTATACTTTAAATATAGTCTTGCTGAAGATTTTAATTTTCATCTGGGGCCTTATTTAGGGATACTTATAGAGGCTAAATATGAAACGAATAATGAAATCCTTAATTTTATAAATATTGATGATGCTGATCAGATAGACAGGGAAGAATTCAATAATTTAGATTATGGAATATCTGCCGGAATAGGTTTTGAATTTGAACCTTTAATATTTGGATTTAATTATAACCTGGGTTTGAATCCGGTAGCCAAAGAAAATGAAGCGATGGAAAATTTACTTGGGGACGCTAAAAACAAGGTTATTCAAATTTATCTGGGCTTTTCTTTTTAAAAAGTTAGTTATATTATTCACTAAAATTTATTATTATGTTACGTTGGGTTATTACTTTTCTGGTTATTGCACTAATTGCAGCACTTTTTGGTTTTGGAAATATAGCGGAAGGTGCAGCTTCAATTGCCAAAATTTTGTTTTATATTTTCCTTGTACTTTTTGTTATTAGTTTGATTGCTGGGGGAGTGCGTGGATTTAAATAGTGTCTGTCCATAATGTCCGATATCTGCGTTATGCTCGCCGGAAAAATGCTCATTTACATCAGTAAACTCCGCTTTTTCCGGCTTGTGCCTCCGCTAAAGCTTCAGCGACACGCGGTCGCAAGCCTTGATCTCGAACATTATGATCCAGACACCCGACTCTATTGACGGACACTAAATAGTGTTTGTACGATTGCAGTTGTTGCACTGAAAAAAGGAGGCTGTCTAAAAAGTATTTTTTAATTTTAGGTTACTTACAAATTGAAAGCATTCCTCTGTTTGCCCCACCCAGACCACCTTGGGGAGGGTTTGGCTGGGGTAAGAAGGAAGAATGCTTTCAGATTGTAAGTTCTTTTAAAATGATTATTACTTTTTAGACACGCTCTTCTTCGCTAATTGACCGAATATTGCAAATATATCACCATGTGCTTGCCAGGAAGAATGGAAGTAAAAACAGGAATAATTCTTATATTTTATTTCAGATATCCTTAACTTGCAGTGGCAAAAAAAAATATTATCTAACGATTAAATTCGGTTTTTATCTGCTATACGAATGAAAACACACAGTACCTCCATCCGATTAGCACTTTTTTTATTAATTACTGTCCTGTTTATTTATGCTATTATAGTTGCCAGGAATTTTCTTTATCCTATTGTTTTTGGTGCATTGTTCTCTTACCTACTTTTCCCGATTGTTAATTTTCTTGAAAAAAACAAATTCCCCCGTATACTGGCCATAATTTTTGCCATACTGTTGGCCCTCTCAATTATCGGTGGGATATTTATGCTTTTTTTTCAGCAATTTTCAAATATGTTCGATGATCTGAATGCCTTGAAGAAATCTGCAAATAATAATATTGAATCTTTACAGACCAACCTGGAAAATTTTTTAGGACTCGCAAATGACAGAATAGAAATATTTTTGAAAGATCAGGTAAATCAAATTTTCAGCAGTGAAAACATAAGCAAAATATTTTCTGCTACAACCGGCACAATTGTGAGAATACTTATTTTACCGGTATATGTATTTCTGTTTCTTTTTTACCGGACAAAATTTGCCTATTTCATTCTCAAGATAGTTGAAAGCGAAAATAAAGAAAATGCTATAAATATTTTGCGTGATATCTCTACAGTTGCCGCACGTTATATGGGTGGGGTGTCTATCGTTGTTCTTATTTTATGCATTATAAATTCTACGGGTCTGTTGATTATTGGAGTCGAGTATGCAATACTTCTTGGTATAATATCAGCTTTTTTTAATTTTATTCCTTATTTCGGAACGTTAATGGGCGGCTCCGTCCCCTTCCTTTTCGTTCTCTTGACCACTGATGAGCCTTTGTATTTTGGTATCAGGGTAGCTCTTTTTTTTATTGTTGTTCAATTTACTGAGAATAATATATTGACTCCTAATATTGTTGGCGGGAATGTGAAGATTAATCCTTTTTTTATTATTATCGGACTTGTTGCCGGTGCTACTGTATGGGGGATTCCGGGTATGCTTGTCATAGTGCCCTTCCTTGCTGTTGCACGTATCATTTTTATGAATGTAGAGAGTCTTCAGCCTTATGCTTTTCTTATTGGTCCACGAGGAACCCAGAAACATTCACTTAGGCTTAGAAAGCTCCGATCATTTTTAAATTCATTAATAAAAAAGAATAAATAATTGAGAAGGAAAAAAAACAACTATACCAAAACTATTTTAATTTGCCTTTGTTAGATAAATAGATAATAACACGATTTTTTCATTTTTTAAACAATAGAAATTATGGCCAATAAAACAACAAACGCTATTTTAGGATTTTTAGCAGGTGCTGCTGCCGGTACAATCGCAGGTATTCTTATTGCACCGGATAAAGGCTCCAAAACGAGGAAAAAAATCAAAAAACAGGCTAAAAAAGCCTCTGATGAATTCAAAGGCAATCTCGATGAACGGGTTGATGATTTAAGAAGCTATTTCACTGAATTTGTTGATGATGTGAAGGGCCGGTTTAATGAATTGGAGAAGGATGTGAAAGAAAAAGCAAAAGAAACAACAAAAAAGGCCACCGAGGCTGCTGAAAAAGCAAAAGAAACAGCAAAAAAAGCCAACGAAGCTGCCGAAAAAGCAGCCAAAACCAATAAATAACCTATGAAGAATCGATCATTAGTCGAGAATATATCTGAACTTAATGATGTAATCAAGAGCTTTATTGAGGCAAGACTGGACATCTGGAAGCTCACTCTTCTTCAAAAAGTTACCAGATTGGGTACTTATCTGCTTTCAACCATCATAATTGCTATAATAATTCTGCTGGTTATAGTATTACTCACATTTGCATTTACACAATGGTATAGCATTACCTATGGTACGCTATCCGAAGCCTACCTAATTGCTGCCGGTTTTTACATTGTACTTGCAGTGGTTGTATACTTTCTCAGGAAAAGTTTGTTCTCAAACATGATGGTTAGGAACATTGCTTCTATAATATTTTCGGATGAAGACGAAGAAAATGATTAATTATGAGTAAGGCTGTTAAAATACGTAATGTCAAGATTAAAACTGTAGATGACCTGAAACATGCCAAGGAGTTGTTCAGGTATGAAGCTAAAGTGAATGAACAGGCTTTACTCTCCGGATTCAGTCATTTTGGTGAATTGATGAGAATTTCTGCCCGTAGTTCAATGGAACATTATGGAAGGAAAATTTTGATTCATGCACTTTTAAGGCTTTTGAAATCCCGGAGGAAATAATTTATCATTCATTGTTTTATTAATGATGGTGTCTTGTTCATTCTGTTTTCCTGGTTCTTGCAGGATAATACCAAAATGAACAGGTTAACCATCATTTTATATATTCGTATAAATAACCGTATCAATGCCTATCTGGATTAGACTGATCCTTTTAGTACTTATACTTTTTACACTGGCTTCATACATTGATAAAAAGGCATGGTGGATTCGTGTATTCGACTTTCCACGTTTACAGATTGCATTCCTGATTGTGATTTTCATTATAGTTGCCTTCTTTTATTCTCCAGCCTTTAACTGGATAGACTTTTCATTGCTTGTAATTGCTATTTTGGCACTTTCCTTTCAATCTGTTTATATATTTCCTTATTTGCCATTGGCACAAAAGGAGGTTTTACATACTACGGAAGATGATCCCGGTGATAGCCTTACTTTGATTGTTTCAAATGTGCGAATGCAGAACAAAGAATACGGAAAACTTATTGAGTTGGTTAAAAATTATAAGCCCGATATTTTGATAACAGTTGAAACAAGTCACTGGTGGAAGGACCGATTAGCTGCACTTGAGGAAGTGTTTCCTTTTCATTTTTACCATCCCCTTGAAAATACATATGGTATGCTTTTATTTTCAAGAATCCCTTTGATAAAACCTGAGGTGAAATTTCTGGTGCAGGATGAGGTTCCATCCATTCATACGAAAGTGAGATTCAATGATTCAAGTATAAATCTTATTTGTGTGCATCCCAAACCACCTGCTCCGGGAGAGGCTGATACTTCTGTTCCGAGAGACCGTGAATTAATGAAACTGGCACGCGAGATAAGAAGCGATAGAGAAGCTTATATAATTGCCGGTGATTTTAATGATGTGGCCTGGTCCGACACCACCACCAGATTCCAGCGCAAAAGTGAAATGCTTGATCCAAGGAAAGGACGGGGTTTTTTTAGTACTTACAATGCAAATATTCCTTTCTTACGATTTCCTCTCGATCATTTCTTCTTTACACGGCAGTTTAGATTAATAGATATGCAAAAACTTCCGGATATTGGGTCCGATCATTTTCCCATAATGGTGAAAGTAGAACTTAATGACGCTTAAAATAAATTACTTACGGAATGTTTATTATTTTGCCCAAATTATGTTAAATCCCGGTTAATTTATGAGTAACCAGAATTCTCCGGTTAGAGTAGGTTCAATTGAAGTATTTACCGCCCTAATTGTTAAGGGGTCTGAAATGAATGCATTTGATTATTATCATTTTCAATTTTGACTTCCCTGGGTTTGTTATTTGAGGTGTGGTTTTCGTCTCCCTGATTAAATTCAGTCCCGGCAATCCTGCCAGGAAAGATTGAAATACTTTGTATTTCATTGCATGTCTGATTTCTCATTAGTATGATATCATTAATAGGTATTATACAATAAGGAAAGTCTGATGAATTAGCTCTACACTTTTAAGATTTTTTTCCACAATTATAATATTTTGGGTTTACGAAGGAAATGTGTGTAAGTGTCAGTAATACAGATGAAAACGTCAATTGTTATATAGTTTGGGTAACTGTTAATACAAAGCTGTTTGATTTTTGCCATATAAACTTTTGTATAGCGTAGATCTGAAGGTAAAAGAATTTCTAATGAAAAAATATATAACAGAGTTTGGTGAAATATCCGTATTTGCCGGAAACGTTTTGAAACAAATTTTCAGGCCTCCTTTTGAACATTCGGAATTAATCAAACAGTCTTTTAATATTGGTTATAAGACACTTCCTCTTATTATTATCACAGGATTTATACTTGGATTGGTTTTAACCTTGCAATCGAGGCCAATTCTTGTCGATTTCGGTGCTGAATCTTTACTCCCCGGACTTGTGTCGG
>CAYRTD010000002.1:0-77120 GCA_964426915.1 uncultured Bacteroidaceae bacterium
TTGATGAAGTTGATGACATCGAATTTATATTGAAACAGGGAAATTTAGATTTCCAGGATACAAATATCAAAGAGATAAAGCGTTGCATTATATGCAAACAAATAAGCTTGTTTTATAGGGTGATCGATGAATATAATATAGAACTTCTACGTTTTTGGAACAACTATCAGGATAATAAAAGGCTTAAAATGTAAAGCTAAGGTCTTTCCAATTCCCACCCTGCTTCATCATTGTTTTTCTATGGGCTGCCTGAAACTACCACATACCGAAAAAAATGAACCTGCTTTGAGGTGTACATGGAGATCCAAAGAACGCTCAAAATTGGGCGTAAACAGGTATGACTATGGGGCACGGTTTTATGATCCGGCCCTGGGGAGGTTTCATACTTTAGATCCCAAAGCAGAAAATTATCCTTTCCAAAGTCCATATGTATATGCAGGAAATGATCCAATAAAATTTATTGATAAGAATGGGGAAAATCCTGCCATTCCTATCATTGCCGGATTAACTGCAATTGACCTGGCATTAATTATATGTCCACCCCGGGTGGTAAAATATAAATTGGGATGGTTGATGGTCCCGATAAATAATTTGTCAAGGACTATTTCACGGGCATTGTCGCCAACATAAAGTACGGTTCCGGCTTTTTTTGTTAAAATTTCTTTACACATGACCGCAACCGGATGGCCGAATGTGGATTTGTCTATTGCAGACAGGAAAAATGATGTTTTTTCAGGAAGTGGAATTTTACGGGCAAAAGCCGGATTCAGGATCTGTTTTTGCACAATTATGGGGGGGTGAGTTTACCGGGTACTGGAGATGGTATTATATCACTTGTGTCTGTCTATAAGCTTTTCTTTTTATATCTTTACTTCCAGATTGGTTTACGAAGCGGATTTTTCCCCTTATTTCCGGGTAAGAAATCCGGACTATGCCGAATACCAAATGAATAATCTAAGATGGCTCATCCTTTAAAGGATTACTACCAGGATATTTACCGGAATTATGATCTTGTTAACCGGATTTTTACTTTCGGTCAGGACAGGTCATGGCGCAAAAAAGCTGTGAAGGAATGCCTGGCCGGAAATCCGGAAAGGATTCTTGATATATGTACCGGTACCGGGGATTTAATCCTTGAGATCGCCCGTATTTCTGACAGGGAAATGGAACTGACCGGATACGATTTTACTGCAGAAATGCTGCAAATTGCAGAAAAGAAGGCTGCCCGGGTGAAAGGGAATATTGTATTTATTGAAGGGGATGTTGCTAATATGCCCTTTGAGGATGATCATTTTGATTCTGCCGGTATTACATTCGGTATCAGAAACCTTATTTATGAGAATTCAAACGCCAAAAGACATCTGGCTGAGATCCACCGGGTGCTCAAACCAGGGGGGAAGCTTGTGATACTGGAAAGCAGTAAGCCCGGAAACAGATTATGGAGATCCATCAACGGCGTCTACTTAAGGTTTATTCTGCCATACCTTGGCGGGATCATTTCAGGGAACCTGGAAGCTTACCGTTACCTTGCCCGGTCGTCGAAGAATTATTACACGATCTCCGAAATGAAGTCAATTCTGGAATCGGCCGGATTTAAAGTCGTTAAGTACAGATCACTTTTTTTGGGATCGGTGATGCTTATGGTTGCTAAAAAAATCGAAATGAATGTTTAACTTTGGCTTAAATAAGTCACAGAATGAATATTAAAGAGCTCAATAAGATCTGCAAAAACAGCTTTATTGATCATATAGGCATCCGTTTTAAGAAATTTGACGGGTCCCGGATGTTTGCGGTAATTCAGATCACATCCAATCATTTGCAGCCTGATGGTGTGGTTCATGGCGGAGTCTATATTTCATTGGCAGAAACCCTTGCCGGCGCTGCTTCAACATTGCTTGTCAGGGATGAAGGGAAACTCGCTTTAGGAGTTTCTGTAAACAGTCAGCACCTGGCTTCAGTGTCTGAGGGAACGATCACTGCAGAGGCTCAGCTCATTTATAAAGGTTCTTTTAAACACATCTGGGATGTCAATATTACCGGTGAAAATGGAAAACTTATTTCCATCAGTCGTGTTACTAATAATATCAAAAAGAGCAATTTTTCGAAAAATATGAATAGCAATTTGAAATGAAAGGGGATTTACGTGAGATTCATAATTTGTGTATTCAGAAAAACCTGACATTTGCAACCTTCCGGTTGCCACATAAGCAGGAATCTACAACATATATCCAGACATCACCTCATAGCTGGCAGTGGAGTTCGATACATGATCTGCCGGTTAAACAGGGGTTCATTATGGCTCCATTCGATACCCGGAACGGGAAGAAATATATCCTTGTCAGACCTGATATAAAATTTACCGGAAAAAAACCCGGAAAGACGATTGTCGAACAGATCAGGGAACTATCTGAAAACCCCCTGCCAGAATGGGATATGGAAGATCCTGTAATTACAGAAAGAGATGAGTATATTGACCAGGTCAAAACCATTAAAGATCACATCTCCACAGGTTTCTTTCAAAAATCCGTGCTTTCAAGGATCAGCATGGTAAAAGGCAATTACCTGAAGTTGATCACAGATATATACCATGATGTTTGTTTCAGACATCCCGGTGCATTTGTTTATATTTTCAAAAGTGACGAACATTTCTGGCTTGGTGCCTCTCCTGAACCTTTGCTCAGGTTATCCGAAAATACTGTTTCCACTGTTTCTCTTGCCGGAACCAGAACTTTTGCTGATGAAAATATGGATCTGAAAAACTGGACGATGAAAGAGGTTCTTGAACAGGAACACGTAACCCACTATATTCATGATATTTTAAGGCAATTTAGCATAAGGGATTACAGGGTCACTTCTCCCTGTGTTGGAAAGGCAGGCAACCTGGTTCATCTCCGGACGGATTTTTCCTTCGGATATCAGCAGCTTAAAGGACGTATCTGGGAATTTCTTGATGCTCTTCACCCGACTCCTGCTGTTGCGGGTCAGCCCAAAGATGAAGCCATCTCATTTATACGACAGCTCGAACCCCACGACAGGGAATATTATGCAGGATTTCTCGGTCCGGTTCAATCGGACAGCCATATTGATCTTTTTGTTAACCTGAGATGTATGAAGATCACCCCGGAATATTTATCCTTGTATATTGGCGGAGGGATTACCCTTGAAAGTGTGCCTGAGGATGAATGGGATGAAACACAATGGAAAGCACAATCGCTCCTGGATATTATTCAGTCTTACTCCAGATAAAAAAAAACGAAAAATGCTTTTTAATCAACATATATCGGATCTTCTGTTTATTCTTAAGAAATATGGCTTAAGTCATGCCGTTATCTGTCCGGGTTCAAGGAATGCTCCTCTAATTCAGGGCTTTCGTCGTGATCCTCATTTTACATGTCATAGCATCGTTGATGAAAGGTCGGCCGGATACCTGGCACTCGGAATGGCAAGAGAACTGGGTGAAGCTGTAGCAGTGGTCACCACTTCCGGAACCGCTGCGCTGAATCTTGCACCGGCGGTGGCTGAGGCTTATTACCAGAAAATTCCGTTAATAGTTTTAACGGCCGACCGGCCAGGGGAATGGCCCCCGCAATTAAACAATCAGATACTCGACCAGCAGGAGATCTTTATCAGGAATTCGAAGGCCTTTTTCAATATTCCGTTCGATATTAATGATCGTGATGCATTAATATATACAAACGATAAAGTTTGTGAAATAATCATTCAGGCAACTTCCGGTGAACCGGGCCCGGTTCATATCAATGTGCAACTTAAGGAACCTTTATATCAGGACCTGCCCCACGATTTTTCAGGTGCAGTGAGTCTGACAGATGAAGATATATCCGAGCCCGGTGGGTTGGGGAAAATCCCCCCGGGGGAAGAAAGGCTGATCTCCGGATACCTGACCAGAGGAAAGAAAGTAATGATCCTCGCCGGGATGCAGTATTATACCCGGGAAGAGAAGGATTTGCTGGCGTCACTTTCTGTATTATACCAGGTAACAGTTATTGCTGAAAACATTACCAATCTATCATCGGATCTTTTTATAGACTGTCCTGAAATTGTCCTGGGATCACTCAGTGAAGCCAAGAGCATTCTGCTTCGTCCTGATCTTGTTTTATGCTTTGGAGGACAGGTGATTTCAAAAAAGATCAAAAACTTTATTACCGGATTACCCGATGTCCCTGTTATTGCTTTGAAGGGTTTTCCTGCGGAGTTTTTTGCCCGGATAACAAAAGAGAAAGTGACGGTGGAAGAGAACGGCTTTCTGAAACTTTGGCAGAGTGCAGCATCTGTTTCAGGGGAAAGAGCAGATAATTACCTGTCGGCCGCTCCTTTCTGCAATTTGACTTCTGTTGGGAGAATTCTGGAAACTATTCCGGAAGGAAGCGTTGTTCATCTTGGAAATTCGGGAACAATCAGGTATTCGCAGTTGTTTCCTTCGAAGAAAGGATTAACTTTTTACGGGAATCGCGGCACCTCAGGCATTGACGGCAGCCTTTCATCAGCAGTAGGGGCTGCAATGGTTTCCGGTGCATTGCATGTAGCCATTCTCGGAGACCTCAGCTTTGTATACGATTCAAACGGTTTGTGGAACCGGGATTTTCCCCGGAACCTAAGAATAATCGTCCTGAATGATTCCGGTGGAGGCATATTCAGGATCATTGAGGGACCCGACCGGATGCCATTCTTTGAGGAATTCTCAGTGGCTCACCATCCGGTTTCTCTTCAGCTGCTAACGGAGGCATTCGGATTAAGCTATCGAATGGCCCGGGATTATAATACGCTGGACCATGGCCTTGAATTCATTTTTAAAAAGGACTCCGGACCCTGTGTTCTTGAAGTTGACACGGGTAAAAGTAAAAATAGTGCTATATTTAAAGAGTTTTTTCATTCAATAAAGAATTAACTATATGAAGAAGCCGGATTGGAAAACGATTAAAGAGTATGAAGATATTAAGTTTGACCTGTTTGAGGGTATTGGAAAGATAACCATTAATAGGCCAAGGTATTATAACGCCTTTACTCCCGATACTACCCGGGAAATGAGCGAAGCTTTGTTACATGCAAGGGAAATGACGGAAATCCGTGTTGTTGTAATTACAGGTGAGGGAGATAAGGCATTTTGCAGCGGTGGTGATCAGAATGTTAAGTCTTATGCCGGTTATGTTGGTAAAGATGGTGTGCCAAGGCTTAATATACTTGATGTTCAAAAACAAATCAGGTCCATACCAAAACCGGTTATTGCCATGGTGAATGGATATGCTATTGGAGGCGGACATGTATTGCATGTGGTTTGTGACCTGTCCATTGCCTCGGAGAATGCCAGGTTTGGTCAGACCGGACCTAAGGTCGGAAGCTTTGATGCAGGATTGGGATCATCCTACCTTGCAAGGCATGTGGGTCAGAAAAAGGCACGTGAGATATGGTACCTGTGCGAACAATATTCTGCTAAGGAAGCACTTGATATGGGATTGGTGAATAAGGTGGTTCCTCCCGATCAACTTGAAAATACCACTGTTGAATGGTGTAAAAAGATCATGCAGCACAGTCCTATAGCACTAAGGATGATCAAGGCCGGATTGAATGCCGAACTTGACGGTCAGATCGGTATCCAGGAACTTGCAGGAAATGCTACAATGCTTTATTACATGACAGAAGAGTCGCAGGAGGGCAAGAATGCTTTTCTTGAAAAGCGTAAGCCTGATTGGGATAAATTTCCAAAACTTCCGTAACTATGGCGAATTTAAGGATCTGGATAAAAGCTTTTCGGCTCAGGACCCTTCCCCTGGCTTTGTCTGCAACTATTCTCGGAAGTTTCCTGGCATACGAGAAGGGAAACTTCAAATGGGAGGTACTTCTGTTCGGGTCGCTTACTACACTCTTTCTGCAGATACTTTCTAACCTTGCCAATGATTATGGAGATGCACTAAAAGGTACCGACAGCAGGAACCGGGTCGGACCACTCCGCGTTACACAGTCGGGCCTGGTTACCAAGTCCCAGATAAGAAGAGTGATTATCCTGTTTATCCTGTTGAGCCTGATTTCTGGAAGTGTGCTAATATATTCCGGCCTTAAGGATGCCGGTTCAGTTCTTTATTTTCTTTTCTTTATTCTCGGATTCACGGCGATCTTTGCAGCCATAAAATATACAATTGGGAGAAGACCTTATGGTTATGCCGGTTTCGGTGATATAATGGTTTTTATCTATTTTGGTATTCTGGGTGTGGCAGGTACTTACTTTCTGCATACCCTTTCATTTCACCTGAGTATCCTTTTGCCTGCTTCAGCCATCGGCCTCTTCAGCGTCGGAGTGCTGAATCTGAATAATCTCAGGGACAGGGAGAACGACAGGGCGAACGGTAAAATGACACTTGTGGTCAGGATGGGGCTTAACTGGGCCAGGATATATCATGTATCCATACTTTTCGCAGGTTTCGCACTGAGCTTCATTTATACACTTACACATTTCAAATCTGTATACCAGTTTATGTTTGTGCTTGCCCTTCCGCTTCTTGTTTCAGATGTAAAAACGGTATGGACAACCACTGTTCCGCTGGAACTGAATTCAGAGCTGAAGAAACTGGCTGTGAATACACTGATTTTTTCAATTTCTTTTGGAATCGGACTTATCATTTGATGTATACAGCTGATTATATAAAACATTCCTTATATTTTAAGTCGCCGGCGGGAACTTCCCGGGGTGTGTTATCAAAGAAAAACTCCTGGTTTATTGTGCTCTCAGATATCGCTGATTCCGGTTTGAAAGGTATAGGGGAATGCTCGCTGATCCCGGGATTAAGCTATGATGACAAGGATGACTTTGAAACAAAATTGGGGGAGGTTTGCGATCTTCTCAATTCCGGAGAAAATCCCGAAGCTCTCTCTTTGGATAACTTTCCTTCCATACAGTTCGGAATTGAAACAGCACTGAAGGATTTTGAAACAGGAGGTGAGCGGATACTGTTTCCTTCAGATTTTACCCGGGGCGAATCGGGAATACTCATCAACGGACTAATCTGGATGGGTAGTAAACAGAAGATGCTGGATCAGATAAGCGATAAAATCACTCAGGGATACCGGGTTATCAAAATGAAAGTGGGGGCTCTAAACTTCAGCGATGAACTTGAGATCCTGCATACTGTTAGAAGTAAATTTGGCGGGGAGAGACCGGAGATCCGGCTGGACGCAAATGGCGCATGGGAACCTGCCGAGGCCCTTGATAAGATCAACAAGCTTTCTGAATATAACATTCACTCAATTGAACAGCCGATAAAAAGTGGGAGATGGGAGGAGATGGCCGGGCTATGCAAAATGTCACCCATTAAGATAGCTTTGGATGAGGAATTAATCGGAATTTCAGATTTTAGGAGCAGGAGGGATCTGCTCGAAACCATAAGACCTTCTTACATCATTCTTAAACCCGGATTGCATGGTGGCTTTAATGTGGCCGAAGAATGGATTGCACTTGCAGAACAGATGAAGATAGGGTGGTGGGTCACATCGGCACTCGAATCGAATATAGGTCTTAATGCTATCGCACAATGGACAGCTTCATTGAATTCTTCCCTCCCTCAGGGTTTGGGTACAGGGCAACTCTTTACGAATAATATTCCTTCGCCCCTGGCAATAAAGGGAGATAGGTTGTGGTATCTTCCGGCAGAAAGCTGGAAGCTTTCAAAAATTTTACTTTGACTTTTATTAGCAATAGTCCCAGGAATGAAATTAACCGGACCATTTATTATAAACGACAAGGTCTTTTCAAGGAATGATCTGCTTTCCATGGCCGGAGATATTGTAAATTCCGGCAGGGAAGAAAAGTGGAGGAAGGATCTGTTCAGCTTTATCACAGACTTTTTGGGAGAAAGTGCAGCCTTAAGCCAAAAAACCAGCGGCACCACTGGTAAACCCCGCAATTTGACACTTAGAAGAGACGCAATGGTCAGATCTGCCAGGATGTCCCTGGATTATTTTAGGTTACTTCCTGGCGATTCGGCAATGCTCTGCCTTCCGGTGGATTATATTGCCGGAAAAATGATGGTGGTAAGGGCACTGGTCGGCGGGTTGAAGCTGCTAACGATAAAACCCACCGGAAAACCTATGGAGCTCCTTGATCGGCCTGTGGATTTTTCGGCTATGGTCCCCATGCAATTATTTGAATCCCTTAAAAATCCGGGGCAGATTCAACTGATTAAAAAATTAATTGTGGGGGGAGGAGAGATTGGGCCTGGTTTCCGGAAAGCTATCAGAGAGATTGAAGGAACAGAAATATATGAAACATTCGGTATGTCTGAAACATACACCCATTTCGCTGTCCGGCGAATTAACGGTCCCGGTCCCGAAGTTAATTTCAGAATACTGGAGGGTGCAAAGGTAGGTGCCGACTCCAGGGGTTGTGCCACTGTAGACATCCCCGGGATAACAGAAGGAAAGGTTGTTACCAATGATCTTATTGAAATGAAGGATCACAATAGCTTTGAATGGCTCGGGCGGATTGATAATGTGATAGACAGCGGAGGAATAAAGATCATTCCCGAGGTCCTTGAAGAAAAGATACGAAGTATTATCGGTCAGGAGCTTGTGATAACGGGTATTTCCGATGATAAGCTCGGGAAAAAAATTGTGCTGATAGTAGAGAGTGATTCGAAGGATCTGCCAATAGATGAATGGAAAGGTTTACTCAGGACAAAGCTAAAAAATTATGAAGTTCCCCGTGCTATTTATGCTATCCCTGAATTACCAAGAAATGCGGCCATGAAGGTGCTTCGAAAAGATGTTTTAGGGTTGTTGGATAATTGATATGCCCGTGATGCCTCCCGTTATGATGATATATTTTTGAAGCCCGGTAAAAAATACTATATTGAGTACCGATTTGAGGACCCTGATAATGGTGAACTTGATATTTCAATAGAAATAATGAAGGAAAGTAATGATCTCCGGCAGGGAGGCGACATTGAGAACCGTCCGGCATCACCTGGATTTGACCTTATTTCCAAAACGGAAAGTATAGCTGAGTTTATCAGTCCGTTAGAAATGGGACCCTATCGTATTTTTATTTACGCAAATGATAATCATAACCATACTGCATCAGTAAATATTCCTTTTTTTTATTGAAGATGAAAATTAAACAGTCTTTTATTTCAGATGAGCCTTTAAAATTGACAGACAAAAAACCCTCAGGAAAAATCGTTAGTATAGGCGGAGAAGAATTCTATAAACTGGAAAACTACGACAGAATGCCTCCCTTCCTTATGAGCATAGTGAGCGATTCTGATCACTGGATGTATATATCAAGTACAGGAGGGTTGACTGCCGGAAGAAAAAATCCTGATCTGGCAATTTTCCCCTATTATTCCGACGATAAAATCCATGAATCTCATCATACAACAGGAGGGAAAACCATCCTTAGGATTACCGGAAACAATAAAAATCTTGTCTGGGAACCTTTCTCATCACAATACGAATATATTTATAAGTGTTCAAGGAATCTTTATAAACATATAACAGGGAATCAACTAATATTTGAAGAAATAAACCATGACCTGATGATGAGCTTCAGCCAAAGCTGGATGAATAGTGAAAAATTTGGCTGGATCCGGAAAACTGAAATTACGAATCTAAGTTCAGAAAAACGTGACTTTGTATTGCTGGACGGGATCCTTAATATTCTGCCTTATGGGATCCTTAAAACCACCCAGGAGCAATTTTCCACCCTGATGGATGCCTATAAAAAAAGTGAACTTGATACTGAAACGAATCTCGGGATTTTCAGCATGTCTTCTATCCCGGTCGACAGGGCCGAACCCAGCGAAGCGCTTAAGGCAACCACAGTTTGGTCTACCGCTGACGATGTCGGCAATGTTCTTCTAAGTTCCCGACAGATCGATAATTTCAGGGTCAGTGGTGTCCTGGAACAGGAAATCCTGAAAAAAGGTGTTCGTAGCGCATATCTTATTGAAAGAAAGCTAATTCTTGATTCCGGAGAGTCGGATTCCCATATGATCATCGCGGAAGTGGATCAGGATAGCAGAAATGTTATGAATTTACGTGAAAGTATAAAAAATAGTACTGCTTTAGGAAATGATATTTATGAGGATGTGTTATCGGGAACCCGCAGACTGATAGACATGGTATCAAGGGCTGACGGGACCCAGCATATAGGTGACCGGCTCATCTCTACACGACATTTCTCAAATGTTCTTTTCAATATTATGCGCGGAGGAATATTTGAGGATGATTATTCCATTAGTAAAAATGAATTGAAAGAACATATCCTGAACTATAATCCCGGGCTTTTAGAAAAACATGAAAAATGGATAATCACCTTACCCGGAGAATTCAATTATATCGAACTAATCGGAGAGGTTAAGGATAAGAAAGATCCTGATCTTTACAGGCTGGTACTGGAATATATGCCATTGACTTTCAGCAGAAGACATGGTGATCCCAGCCGCCCATGGAACCGTTTTTCCATCGATATCAAAAATCCCGACGGGAGCAGATCCCGATCATATGAAGGTAACTGGCGTGATATTTTCCAGAACTGGGAAGCCTTGTCATTCTCTTTTCCCTTTTATCTTCACGGCATGATCGCAAAGTTCCTGAATGCATCCACTGAAGATGGTTATAATCCTTACAGGATAACCAGTCATGGCATAGATTGGGAAATTCAAGAGCCGGATAACCCCTGGTCTTTTATTGGTTACTGGGGTGATCATCAGGTGATTTATCTACTTAAACTGATGGAATTGTTGGAAGATTTCTTTCCCGGATCTTTGCAGGGAATGTTAAACAATGAAATATTCGTTTATACAAATGTCCCTTATCGGATCAGGCCGTATGAGGATATATTGAAAGATCCTTATAACACCATAGATTTTGATGAGGATTTGCATCACATCCTCATGAACCGCGCTGAACAGATGGGTGCTGACGGGAAACTGGTAACCGGTACATCTGGAAGCATAGTATATGCCAGTCTGGTCGAAAAACTTCTGGTCGCCATCTTAACCCGGTTAAGTAACTTTATTCCGGGTGGGGGAATATGGATGAATACCCAGCGACCAGAATGGAATGATGCGAATAATGCACTGGTGGGCTACGGCGTTTCTATGGTTACTCTGGCTTATTTAAGAAGATACATCGCTTTCTTTAAAAATTTGCTAAAATCTTCAGAGTTAAAAGAATTCAAGGTTGCCAAAGAAGTGGCGGATTTCTTCAGAGAGATTGGAAAAATATTTAAAGAGAACAGGCCGATTCTTACTTCTCCTGCTGATGGCAGGCAAAGAAAAAAATTAGTTGATAAACTGGGAACTGCCGGCTCGGATTACAGGACCAGGGTTTACAATGGTTTTTCAGGAGAAAAAGAATATGCAGATCCGAAAGAACTCATGGAATTTCTTGAACTATCCCTTGAGTCACTTGAGAAAACCATTGAGATGAATCAGCGCCCCGATAAACTATTTCATTCTTATAATCTTATTGAAATAGAGAGGGATAGTATTGAGATAAAGAATCTGCAACTCATGCTTGAAGGGCAGGTTAGTGTGATCAGTTCAGGTCTGTTGGAACCTGAAGAAGTAATAAGACTTTTGACAAATTTGAAAAGCAGTGATCTGTACAGAGAAGATCAGGACAGTTATATGCTTTACCCTGAAAAAGAATTGCCGGCTTTTCTGGAAAAAAATAATCTCCCGGAAAACTATCAGAAAAAATATCCTGTCCTCAGAAAACTTCTCGAAAAGGGGGGATATGGAATTATTAACCAGGATATAAACGGCATTATTCATTTTTGTGGTGAGTACAAAAATGCCAAGATCCTTCAGGAGCGTATCAGTAAGCTGGAAGAAACAAAGAGACTCCGGCTTGGTAAAGAGGAAAAAGAAGATCTTTTCCGTATTTATGAAGAATTATTTAATCATCATTCCTTTACAGGACGTTCAGGAAGTTTTTATAAATATGAAGGACTTGGTTCTATTTACTGGCATATGGTATCGAAACTTCTTTTTTCGGTAGGCGAATATCTCAGGAATATTGAGGGTAATAAAGAATATTCAGAACATTACAAACAGCTTAAAAAGCATTTTTATGAGATAAGGGAGGGTATTGGCGTTCACAAAAATCCCGCTGATTACGGAGCTGTGCCTACCGATCCCTATTCACATACCCCTTCCATGCACGGAGCTCAGCAGCCGGGGATGACCGGGCAGGTAAAGGAAGACATCCTGTCACGCTGGATTGAGCTTGGCCTGGAAATAAAAGAGGGTGAAATACACATCAGTAAAAATATGTGGAAACAGAATGAGTTCAGAGAGGACGGGACCCTGAGTTTTACCTATTGTGCAGTTCCGTTTACCTATGTGCCGGGAGAGGAAGATTTCATTTTAATAACAGATGGTGACGGAAAAGAACACAGGATGATCGGAAATATGATTGAGAAAAGCTACAGTGATACTATATTCAGCAGAAGCGGAAAGGTAAAAAGCGTAATGGTTTATTATAAAAATCATCTGGCATGAAGACTTCCGGATTAACCATTATATTAATCCTGTTTAGTGCGGGTTTTTTATTTTTATGACCTTGGGAGGAGGGTGTCTTAGATGTAACTCTTTAATTTAAAGGTACCAATTCTCCAGTTATTTTTTGTTTATCGCAAACTATTTGCTGGGGACTATAAAATCCCTGGTTGAATAGAAAGGGTACTCCTCTTAAGTGCCTCCTTCTTTCAGTAAAATTCTGATTACTTTCACTGCCAGGAATTCGGTGATTCCCTATCAGTAATCCGGTCAAATTCGTTAGGTTTTAATAAAATATGCATATATTTGCATAATAATATATATGTATAAATATATGAAGATAAAAAAATTAGAACTCCGGTCCGGAAACAAAGGAATAAAAGCTTTGATTCATACACCACATATCAGGAAGACTATAATAAGCATATTCATTGGAGCAATTGCCGGCTTTGGCTTTTTTTACTTTACAGAGGGACGGCTTATGGACAGCATATTATTCCAGGATGCTATAAAAAGTGTGCTTATAGGTGGCTTTTTTGGTTTTTTTATTACCAACAGTCCCTGTGCAAGAAACAGATGTTAGGATTTTCCCTGGCCTGTAAAATTCCCCAATCTTAATCCAAAATAAACAGTCCTGGGAGAAACAGGGCCATACATGTAGGCAGGGTCCCGGTTTATACCTCTGTCGAAATCGGACTGATATGCATTGAAAACATTTTTAATACCTGCAAACCATTGCATGTCAATCCCATTTATTTTTATTGTATGTTTAATCTTAATTCCCAGGTCAAAAAATTCTTCCGACTTTCTAAGTTCCCCTGTTTCCGGATCTGCTTGAGGACCAAAGTAGGGAACAAGCATACTGCCTGTATAATTACCTGTCGCTGACAGACAAAAACTTTTTGCGAAATCCTTGTCTATCACAAAATAACCGTAGGTATTCGGAGTGCGGAGAAAACGCTTTTCATTAAATTCCTGCCGGATGTCGTATTTGCTTGACTGGAAGGTGAATCCGGAAGTTAATGTGAAATCTCCTATTGGTTTAAGTTTGAATTCCATGTTCACTCCCTGAACGGTTGCTCCATTTTCCGCATTTACTCTTGTATATAGCACAGTTCCATCTTCGTCAGGCTCACCGATCTCATTCACGAAAGGATCCTGTAGTCGCGTATAAAAAAATTCGGCTAAGAAGCCTGTAAAGGCAGTGCCGATCAATCCGTTAAAGTCGAGTGAAGCCATCAGGCTGTGGCTGGTTTCTTGTTTGAGATCAGGATCGTTTACGTTAATAACCTGTCTTGAACCAGAAGTTTCGATGTGCAGGTCCTCATCAAAGATCTGGGGAGCCCGGTAACCCTGTGAATAGCTCATTCTGGCCTGTAATTCATTTAATATTCCGTACATAACGCTAATACGCGGACTAAATACATTTCCGGTTTTACTTTTGTCTCCCTCCCTGGCTAGATCTCGTATTTCATAATGGTCATACCTGGCTCCGATTGCTATTTTAGTCCTGTTTATATCGAGCTCATATTGTGTAAAAACTCCCGAAGTAATCGACGACTGGTTGGCTACCAGTGTATTTCCCACATGTGGAATTTCAATGATGGAATCATTGATTATGGCGTTATCATAATCGGGATACCCTAATTTTTTATCGATCAAAAAACTTCCTGTATTTTCAACTCCTGTAATTACGGAAGCATTATCAAAAACAGCTTTATAATGTGCCCCGAAATTATAGGTTCTATCCTTAGAATTTCCGTAATCACTAAGAGACTTATTGGCTCCATAATACGAATCACGATTAAGGAATTGTCCGGAAGCATATACAGATAAAAGATCATAGTCGCGGAAGTACTGATCAAAGCTTATAGCGGCAGTATTTAAATTATGTTTTACTGCTTCGGCCACATCGCGTTCATGCAAAGGGTAATCGTGCTTGTTTCCACCCTCTCTTTCTTCCTTTATGGTGAAAACATCGAGAGACAATTTGTTACGATTTCCTAAGCGATGAAACAATCTGGCTCCTGCTGTTAAATTATTCATAGGAGATATTTCTGAGAACCCATCACCATTTGCATCAAACATCTTTCTGTTCCGGCTAAACCCGAAAACTGAGGCCCCCGATCGGGAATCTCCAGAGACAACAGAAGTATTAAAATTCAGGAAATAATCAGGTGCCACCCCCCCCGATTCTTTTATTCCGGTTCCCACAGCGCTGTATGTAGAGCCGAATTCGTAACTGTTGGTAACGGGATCTTTTATTATGATATTAATGGTTCCGGCAATGGCGTTGCTGCCGAAAAGTGAAGATCCGCCTCCACGGACTACTTCTACTTTTTCTATCATGTTGGCCGGGATCAGTTCCAGTCCGTATACTCCTGCCAAACCGCTGAAAACGGGGCGGCTATTGATTAAGATCTGTGAATAGGGACCTTCCATTCCATTCATGCGGACCTGGGTAAAACCACAATTCTGGCAGTTATTTTCAAGTCGCAAACCTGGAGAGAAGTTAAGTCCCTCACCCATTGTAACCGACTGAGAAGTCTGGAAAATTGCGGGAGAAATTGTATTTACTATAATCGGAGCTTTAGTTCTTTTTTGTTCGCTTCTATCGGCCGATACAATAACTTCCTCAAGGTTCAGAATATCTTCTTCAAGACTAAACTTTATTTCTTTGGTTATATTTTCCTCAAGGCTTATAGTATGTTCTTCAGGTTTATACCCCACAATCCTGGCCACAACCGTTACTTCTTTAGCCGGCAGGTTTACCAGCTGGTAGTGACCTGTTTCATTAGTGAGGGTTCCAATGGTTGTTCCTTTTATAAATACATTAGCATAAGGAAGATGTTCTCCGTTTGAAGTTACATGACCTACGATATTTGCGTCTGTTTCAGTCTTTTGAGAGTGAATGGAAATAGGCAGATATAATAAAAGACCAATAGCAAAAAATAACTTATACATTTTTTCTTTCAGTTTTAAAATAATAATTGTTTAGTAAGCGATGAGGGTAACATTCTTTATTTGGAAGGAAATTCTGTGAAATGATAGAAAATCAGAAAGCTGGGGGTGACCGACCCGCCGGAGATTTTAGGAAAACATCTATTCTCCCGGGTAAACCTTCCAGAGCAATACTTTCTTTTTTAATTGCCTGGATCAGAAGGAGGCTAAGGATTGATGCAGTAAAAAGAAGATTGACATTTTCTAGAATATACAACTCAAAACTCGTATGATGATGTTTTTTAAATGGAGAACTGTCGTTACTTTTATTGAATGGATGGGCATGAGTTACCACAGAACCATCAGAAAGTATATGAGAATGCTGGTAATGCACTTTCAAAAAGACCTGAAAGGCAAAAACTACCATTAAAAGTAGAGAAAGGTACCGGAAGACTCTTTTATATATTTGAAATTTTAGAAACACAGGTCTATTCTAAATAAGCTCGTGATAAAAATAATATATTTCTTCTGTTATCGAATGTAAAAATACGCTTGTTTTCTAAATAAGGAATACCTATTTGTTGGGATTTAATGAAACCCACTTTTCAGAAGCCGATAGGCGAACTGAAAAGTGCTGGTTGAATTAAATCCTGAGCACAGCCGAAGGATCTCATAGGAATGTCCCCACTTTTCAGAAGCCGATAAACGAACTGAAAAGTGCTGGTTGAAAAATCCTGAGCAAGGAAACTAATAAAATGATTCCTGTTTCATTCAATAGATTTTTTATACATCTTGTAGAAAAGCAATGGAAAGAATCCAAAATTTAATACAAAAACAGAAAAGACAATCAAAACATTTGCGCCAGGCCAATGGAACATCTTAAATATCATCCCTAATGTTAGCAATGCTACAGCAACGTAGCCAAGTATGTGTTTGATTTTGTCGGTAGATATTTTACCGATCTCCTGTTTATAAAGATTGACAAATAACAATGGCAGGAAGGCCAAAATAAATATTAATGTACTTATTCCCAGAATAATATTTGCTGCTGGCCAGTGAAATATTTTGAATAACACACTGGTTGTAAATCCAATTGATACAAGGAGACCGAAAAGATACAGTGATTTTTTCATGATTTTGATTTTTTTCTCATTTAATAAAAAAATCTTCTTATTACTATTCGAAAAACAAGATTTGATAATAGAAAGGGGTCAGCACTTAAGAAATATAAAATTTTCCTATACCTCTTAAAAATTCCAATATCCCTTTGAATACTTAAGGGTTTCGTGTCCTTGTGGCGATCCCTGACCTTTCACAGTGGGCTCATATTTTCAAGGTTTAACTTAAAATCTGGTTTTGTTTTTGCAGTACACAAATAAAAATACAAAATCATGGCACTATTCCATAAAGATCTCTTGTCAATTGAAGAAACAGAAATGATTAATACCATGCAGGAGCATTTTCATGATCCTGAAGAAGGTCTCGGGCCTTTGATGGAAAGAATTGGAGATTCAAGGATCGTTCTGTTGGGCGAAGCTTCACACGGCACCCATGAATATTACATCTGGCGTGCCCGAATAACAAAAAAACTGATTAAGGAAAAAGGATTTAATATTATCGGGGTTGAAGGCGACTGGCCTGATTGTTACCGGATCAACCGCTACATCCGGGGTTATGAAAGTGAGGAAAAAACTTCCCTTGATGTGTTGAAGCAGTTCCACAGGTGGCCAACATGGATGTGGGCAAACTGGGAAATATCAGCTTTAATGGATTGGTTGAAATCCTATAATAAAGATTTAGCCCATAATCAACAGATCGGCTTTTACGGCCTGGATGTTTATAGTTTGTGGGAATCACTGGAAGCAATAATTGATTATCTGGAGAAAAATGATCCGGAAGCACTGAAAATTGCAAAAAAAGCTATGCGATGTTTTCAGCCTTATGATCATGAGGGTCAGGATTATGCCATGTCAACGCGAATCACTCCTGAAAGCTGCGAAAATGAGGTTGTGAATCTTCTCAGGGATATCCGGAAACGGATGCCTCTGTATGACAGTGATCCTGAAGCTCCCTTTAGTACTGAGCAAAATGCCATGACTGCTGTAAATGCCGAACGTTACTATCGTGCAATGATCAAAGGAGGACCTGAGTCGTGGAATATCCGCGATGAGCATATGACAGCTACCCTGGAGAAGCTTCTTGATTTCCACGGACCAGATTCCAAAGTCATTGTATGGGAACATAATACACATATTGGTGATGCACGCGCTACTGATATGAGCCGTTCAGGAATGGTCAATGTCGGACAGCTTGTCCGGGAGAGATGGGGGGATTCTTCCACCGTTCTTGTAGGATTTGGTTCCTATAAAGGTTCTGTAATTGCCGGAAATTCCTGGGGTGCAAAAATGGAAGAGATGGAGGTTCCTGAAGCTCGCAGAGACAGTTGGGAAGCATTACTTCATAGTACAAGCCCTGAAAATAAACTGATTATCACTGAAGATATAAAAGATTATCCTCTGATGTCCAGACGGCATAAGCACAGGGCTATTGGAGTGGTGTATGATCCTGATATGGAGAGTTACGGAAATTATGTACCAAGTCTTATACCGGAAAGGTATGATGCTTTTATGTTTCTCGATGAAAGCAAAGCCCTTCATCCCATAGACACCAGGCAGGAAAGGAATCTTACACCTGAAACCTTTCCTTTTGGTATTTGAGGTGAAAAGAAGAAAAACTCATATTTTGTTTAAGTGTCTGATGATAAAGGTTTAGGAGCGAGGTTTGCTATTCGTGTTGACGGTTTCAGGAAAAAGCCTGAGGATAATTCCGGGATAACAAGCTGGCGGATAGGGTTATCTCATTTATATCAAGGTGGCCTGTCCAGGTAGGAGATTTCTGATTGGCAGTTTGTGTCCAGAATTCCTCAATTTCGTGTACAACATTCAAATAATTATTTAATGTATCAAAATTCACTTCAAAATTACCGTAGCTCTTTTTCTCCATCCCGTGTAATACATGAAAACCCAGAGTAAGTCCGCATTCACGAAACGCCAGCCTGGAGGCTGCCGAATAAGAAGGGTCGTATAGATGTTCCGAATAAATCTGCAGTCCTTTAAGGCTTATTGTATAAAGGTTCTCCGGTTGTATTTCCGGTGGAAGTGTTTCTTCTTCAAAGCTTAATTGGAATGTGCGGACTGTATTTAACATTAGCCCGCCAATTCCAAGTGGATCGTCTGTAAACCAATTCATATTACGGCAAAGGATTTCCATTTTCTTCTTTAATTCTTCCAGTCCGGCAATTTTACCGGGTGCGTTTTTTATAGCACTGATCGTACAGATCAGTCCTTCCATTGGATCATGCGCACCCATGCTTTCCACGACTGGCCGGGTGAGTTTTACGTCCATTTTCCAGACTATCTGTAAAGCACCGTTATAGTTAATAATAAAATTTTCTCCGGCTTTAATAAGTTCAGCAGCCCACAAGACATATTTTTGCTCATTGGTTTCTTTGTAAGCTTGCAGCAATGCATTGAACCAGCGTGTCAAATAATGAAAATACTGGCCATCGCGTTCCCATTCCAGTTGCTGATTGAATGCTTCACCCTCGGGGCGCTCAGGTAAGTTTTTACCGATCCGCAATCCTCCGGCAGTAGGGTGTTTCTTTCCTTCCTCTTCAGATAATCCACTGATCCATCCTTTTCGGTGATCATCCTTCCGGTGACGTCCAAGGGTGAAATGCACCTGATCGATAAGTTTTAGTGCATATTCATAATATTCTTTTTTATCTAATAAATGATACAACGCGAAACAGGACTGTACGGCAAATGCATCAGTCCAGAGGTAGCGCCTGTCAGGATCTCCTGCAGGATCACTGATCCCTGTCCGGTTTAAAAAATCATCTGTTAGTTTACGACCGGTAAAAATATGCTCGTTTTTTGCTTTATCCATAAGATGTTTTTTTTCGGTTTCTCATAAAATTCCTTTAGGTTATTCCGGAATTATTTTTTTCCAACAACCCGGAACCGGGTGAATTCAACTCACAGCCTGTCCGGATGCTTCGGGAAACACCCCTTTGGTTAAATACTCTCCAAATGCACAGGACATTATGGACAGACATCATTTATTTCCGGTCATCACCGGTCATAGGAACAAAACGAACATGTATGAGATCATGCTCCTTAAAATCATTCTCACCTGTCTTTTCCAGGATCATCAATTTTTGATAGGTATCTGCTACCGGAGCAAGAATTTTTCCGCCAATTTTTAATTGTTCCTTCAAAGTATCCGGTATAGAAGGTGTAGCAGCAGTAAGAGCGATCTTGTCGAAGGGCCCTTTTTCAGGCCAGCCATCATATCCGCTACCATGGCGCACAGTTACATTGTTAATGCCTGCTTTACTGAGATTTTCCTTCGCAAGTTCGGCTAACCATTCTATGATTTCCAGGCTGTATACATGAGAAACCATATGTGACATTACGGCTGCATTATACCCACATCCGCTACCAACCTCAAGCACTTTATCATTTTCGTCCAGGTCGAGCATCTGGGCCATATAGGCTACAATATAGGGTTGGCTGATGGTTTGTCCTTTTCCGATCGGTAATGGGGTATCGTCATAGGCATGTTCTTTCATATCTTCAGGAACAAACAAAGTCCTGTCTGTTTCCTGCATGGCTTTGAGTACATTTTCATCATGAATATCCCTTCCTTTGAGATGTCTTTCGATCATTATTTCCTTTCTGTCCATTTTTTTTTAATTAGAGATGAAAAATTATTCCCTGAAAATTATTATGTATTTTTTATAAAATCGTAATAAAAAGGATATAATATTCTGGTATTTTTTGTGTATTATTTCCTCACTTGTATTCATAATTCTACAGCTTTTGGAGAAAAAGTCCGGAGATTATAAAAAACTTTTCTGTTATTCTTGTTCTTCCTGAAGAGCTGATTGTACCAGAATAAATTCCTGTATGTTTTCCTGATCTATCACGCCGATTAATTTCCCGTCTTCAAAAACCGGTAAAAAGTCTAATTTTTGTTTTTGCATATCCTGAAAAATATCACGTAACAGAGTTTCAGCTTCAATTTTTCTGAAATCCTTGTTCATTACCTCACCTACCTTCACTTCTTCACCGTGTTTTGACAGTCCGTTAATAATATTATCCCTGACAAGTATTCCCACGTAATCTCCATCCTTTTTCACAAGAAATCCGGTTTGCCTGGTTTCCAGCAGCATATCGACAGCTTTTTTCAAAGAATCTCCGGGATCAAGTACTGAGTAATCCTTCATAATGATATCTTTTGCTTTGTAATTGTGAAGCAGTGAGCGAAATTTCACTTGCTTATATTCAAATTGTGCACCCAAAAAGACAAATACTCCTATGATAAACAGAAAAGGATTGATAAACAGACCAATCAAGGCGAATAATGCGCCAAATACCTGTCCGGCCATCATTGAGTATTTCGTAGCCTTAACCCTGTCAAACCGGAAAGAGAGTGCTGCACGCAGGATTCTTCCCCCATCCATGGGAAAGGCGGGTATGAGGTTGAATGCTACAACAAAGAGATTGACGTACATTAGCAGGATAAGAAAATTTTCACCTGTAATTTTTGTAAAATCCGTATCGAAGCTGTAGCCGGGCAATGCAGAAATTACAACCCAAAGAATAAGTGCTATTACCACGTTAACCATCAGCCCGGACAGGGTAACGATTATTTCCTGTTTGGGCTTTTCCGGCATCCCTTCGATGTTGGCCATTCCCCCTATTGGAAGGAGGGTAATGCTCTTTGTTTCAATGCCGTATCTTCGAGCTGCGAGTGAATGGCCGAATTCATGTAAAGTAACACAAACAAACAACACGAGAATAAAGAGGACAGAGAGCAGGATCTGCGATGTTTCAGCTCCCTGACCGACAGTAACTGCAACAACCCATAAGATCAGCAAGAGAAATGTCCAGTGAATAGCTACTTTAATACCAAAAGGTTTTCCTAAGCTTAATGAATATTTCATTGTATCAAATTTTTATTTTAAATCAGAGAAATAAAAGGCAAT
Organism: uncultured Bacteroidaceae bacterium; assembly: GCA_964426915.1. Classification (GTDB taxonomy): domain Bacteria; phylum Bacteroidota; class Bacteroidia; order Bacteroidales; genus CAYRTD01. The sequence continues at coordinate 21,505 of CAYRTD010000002.1, forward strand.
AGTCATACCATTTAAAAAACATTTTTTAATCGCCAATCCTTTCTTTTTTTTGAACCCTTAGGGTGTCAAGCAATTCTCGCACGCCTAACTACCATGAAAACAGATAATTAGAAAATCAACCTTTGCCAGACCCCTTCTTTTAACAAATTTTTACAAAAACATCCGTTCATCTTGTTATAAATTTGCACATTAGTTGATGAAGTAAAACAATGCTTAAAAAAGTCAGTAACATACTTGTCGCTCTTATCCTGTTAATTTCTTTTACAGGATTTACAGTTGATCTGCATTATTGTAAAGACAGCCTTTACGATATTGGAATATTTTCCGAGGCGATGAGTTGCTGTGGAGAAGATGCCGGTCAACCTCATGCCATGCATTGTGAAAAGGGTGATGCCGAATTGCCGGGCAAATGTGATTCCGAAAATCATGACCCAAAACATTGTGAGAACCGCTCTGTGAAGATTGAGAGACCGGATGACTTTCTTATCTCATCATCTGTTTTAAGTTTTAATCAGGAGCCTGTTTCTATTATTCAAAGCAACATTTTTAGCCCTTTAAATATTTCATTTAGCTCCGATGAGCGAATCCCGGTTAAATTTCTTTATCGGAAAATCTCTCCTCCTGAAACCGCTAAAGTACTTTCCTTATTGCAATCCTACCTGATTTGAAAATCGCGTATGCGTTTTCCTGTTGTATAAAATTACTCCCTGCTACAGGAAAATGGAACAGGTTTCTGATGACCTGCGTTCTGAAAAATGATACATTTTTATAGACTGTTCATCATTGAAGAACATGTTCGGTTCATCATTTAATTTTCAAAAGTCTTATTTTCCAACACTTTCAGTATCTCTTTTGTTAGCTGAACACTTGCTGAAAGCAATTAATACTTAAGAAATCAGGTATGATAAACAAAATCATTAAATTTTTCCTGGAGAACAGACTGGTTACTGTTCTGATATTGGCGGGTTTTATTATCTGGGGGATCATAACCGCTCCATTTGGCTGGGAGATCGGTAACCTGCCATCCGACCCCGTCCCTGTTGATGCCATTCCGGACATCGGCGAAAACCAGCAGATCGTTTTTACGGAATGGCCCGGCCGTTCTCCCCAGGATATAGAAGACCAGATTTCCTATCCCTTAACTACCTATCTTTTAGGTATTCCGGGTGTGAAATCTATCCGTAGTTCTTCAATATTCGGTTTTTCAAGTATTTATTTGATATTCGAAGAAGATATAGAATTTTACTGGTCCCGTTCCCGGATCCTTGAGAAGTTGAATTCATTGCCATCAGGATTGTTGCCTGAAGCAGTGCAGCCAGCGCTCGGGCCTGATGCCACGGGCCTTGGGCAGATATTCTGGTATACCCTGGAGGGACGGGATAAGGAAGGAAATCCGACGGGTGGCTGGGACTTACATGAGATAAGGACCATTCAGGATTATTATGTAAAATACGGCTTAAATGCCACTCAGGGAGTTTCGGAAGTTGCTTCAATCGGAGGGTTTGTAAAAGAATACCAGATAGATGTTAATCCCGATGCCCTTAAAGCCTATAATATTCCACTTCATTCTGTGATGGAGGCTGTGGGTAAATCCAATAAGGATATAGGTGCAAAAACTATTGAAATAAATCAGGCAGAATATCTTGTGCGTGGGCTGGGGTATATTACAAAAGTTGAGGATATTGAGAAAGCGGTTGTGGCTGTGCATGAAAATGTTCCTGTAAGGATCGAAGATATTGCTGTTGTAGGGATTGGTCCGGCATCCCGTCGCGGAATACTTGATAAGGACGGTGCGGAAGTTGTGGGTGGAGTGGTTGTTGCACGATACGGAGCTAACCCCCTGGAAGTAATTAATAATGTAAAGGATAAGATTGAGGAAATTGCTCCCGGCTTACCAAAGAAAACTCTCTCAACCGGGGTGGAGAGTCAACTGACCATTGTTCCTTTTTATGACCGTTCCGGGTTGATCTACGAAACGCTGGGAACTCTGGAGGAAGCTCTTTCACTGGAGATACTTATTACCATACTGGTGGTAATAATCATGGTATATAACCTGCGGGCTTCATTATTAATTTCGAGTTTACTTCCTATCGCTGTGTTAATGGTTTTTATTGCCATGAAATATTTTCATGTCGATGCGAATATTGTGGCATTATCGGGTATCGCGATAGCGATTGGGACAATGGTGGATCTTGGGGTCATTCTTTCAGAGAATATTATTAAACATAATGATGAATCACCCCCGGGACAGAAGCTCATAACGACCATATATAATGGATCATCTGAAGTTTCATCTGCCATTCTCACTGCAGTTTCCACTACCATTGTCAGCTTTATTCCTGTTTTTACCCTGCAGGGTGCGGAAGGTAAACTTTTCGGACCTCTGGCATTTACCAAAACTTTTGCCCTTATAGCAGCTCTTATCGTCTCCCTTTTTATTTTGCCAACTCTTGCCTATTGGTTTTTCGGAGTGAGGGTTAAAAAACGTCCCCTGGCCAATTGGCTGAATATAATCCTTACAGCAGCGGGTATTGCAATTCTTTTTACCGGGTTTGTATGGGGAGGGGTTATGCTTATTCTTCTGGGAACTGCCGGCATCCTGAAAAGTTTGTATTATGAAAAAGAAAAGAAGGATCAACGATGGCAGGTGAGGTTAATTGGAAATTCTGATCTTATAATAGTTTCTATAGGAATTGTATGGCTTCTGGCCGGATACTGGCTTCCCCTTGGAGCACAAAAATCTGTTTTGCTCAATGCTACTTTTATTGCTTTAATACTGATTATCATCCTGGGCTTTTTTGCATTACTTGAGCGATATTATAAATCTGTGCTCAACTGGTGTCTTGATCATAAAGTCGCTTTTCTGATCATTCCCGGAATCTTAATAATCCTGGGTATAAATATCTGGCTGGGCTTCAATACGGTATTTGGATTCATGGCGAAAGGTTTTGATAGCGCAGGCTGGAATATACGAACCACTAAGGTCTGGTCGGAACTCACCCATTCTTTCCCGGGCCTTGGAAAAGAGTTTATGCCTGCACTCGATGAAGGGAGTTTTTTGTTAATGCCAACCTCCATGCCGCATTCGGGTGTGGAATATAACCGTAAAGTGCTGGGTCAGCTTGATATGCTGGTTAGCAGTATACCGGAAGTTTCCCTGACTGTCGGGAAATTGGGACGGGTTAATTCGGCGCTTGACCCCGCACCCATTTCAATGTATGAAAATGTGATCAATTACAAGCCGGAATATATACTTAATGAAAAAGGGCATAAAGTTCGTTTCAGGGTGGACAGGAAAGACAAATTTATCCTACGGTCCGGAGATACTCTTACAAATGAAGAAGCTCTTACCCTAAGTATAACAGAGAAAGAACTGATTCCGGACAGAAAAGGAAATTATTTCAGGAACTGGCGCGAACAGATCAAATCGCCCGATGATATCTGGGAGGAAATCGTCAGGGTTACAAAAATACCAGGCGTTACTTCTGCACCGAAGTTACAGCCCATTGAAACCCGGCTGGTAATGCTGCAGACCGGAATGCGTGCTCCGATGGGTATAAAGGTCTATGGCCCCGATCTGAATACTATACAGGAATTCGGGATCAGGCTTGAGGATATCCTGAAAGAAGTTCCTTCAGTAAAGCGAGAAGCGGTTTTTGCCGACCGGATTGTAGGAAAGCCTTATCTACACCTGAATATTGACCGTGAAAAAATTTCCCGGTATGGTTTGAATATTGACGACGTGCAGCAAAGTATCGAAACCGCCATCGGGGGTATGAAAATAACTTCTACTGTAGAGGGAAGGGAAAGATATCCCGTACGGGTGAGGTATCCAAGAGAACTCAGAGACAACCCGGAGGCCATCAGCAAGATTCTTGTGCCTACACCCACAGGTGCTCAGATTCCTCTGGGTCAGCTGGTGGATATTGAGTATGTGCAGGGTCCTCAGGCAATCAAAAGTGAAGAAACTTTTTTAACGGGCTATGTACTTTTCGATAAGCGTGAAGGGGAGGCAGAAGTAAATGTGGTAAATGATGCAAGAGACCTGATCCAAACAAGGATCGATGAAGGTCAGTTATCGGTGCCCGCCGGAGTAAGTTATAAGTTCTCGGGAAGCTACGAAAATCAGATAAGGGCTGAAAAGCGTTTATCCATTATCGTACCCCTCGTATTGTTTATAATATTTCTTATACTTTTCTTCCAGTTCAAATCCGTATCTACTTCACTTATGGTGTTTACGGGAATAGTTATGGCTTTCAGCGGAGGTTTTTTGATGCTCTGGTTATACGGTCAGCCCGGCTTCGCTGATTTTTCTGTTTTCGGTACAAATATGAGAGATCTTTTCCAGATGCATCCCATAAATCTAAGTGTTGCTGTTTGGGTGGGCTTTATTGCGCTATTTGGTATTGCGACTGATGACGGTGTGCTTATGGGTACTTATCTCGACCAGAGTTTCGAACGAAATAAGACGGATAGCCTGGAAGGTATTAGAGCTGCAGTGGTGGAGGCAGGCCAAAGACGGATAAGACCTGCCGTTATGACCTCAGCAACCACAATCATTGCACTTTTGCCTATTCTTACCTCTTCCGGAAAAGGTTCGGATATAATGATACCCATGGCTATACCCGCCTTCGGAGGAATGTTGGTGGCGGCAATCACATATTTTATCGTTCCGACACTTTATAGCATCCGTGAAGAAAGAAAATTTAAAAAGTTAAATCCATGAGAACAGCGATCATTATACTCATCACCATAGTAATTGGGATTTTTCCCGCAGGGGCACAAAGTCTGAATGAATATTTTAAAATTGCTGCAGAACAGAATCCCGGACTTCAAAGCAAATACAAGGAATTCGAAGCGGCTCTGGAGAAAGTTCCTCAGGTTAGTTCACTTCCTGATCCTGTGTTTAGTTTTGGTTTTTTCCTTTCCCCTGTGGAAACCAGAGTAGGACCACAGCGCTGTAAATTTTCCCTGAATCAGATGTTTCCATGGTTTGGTACCCTGGAAGCACAAAATAATGCTGCGGCATTGCTGGCAGAAGCCAGATATCAGGTTTTTCTCGATGCGCGTAATGAACTCTTCTACAAAGTAGCAGCCGCGTATTATCCTCTTTATGAACTAAAAAGGTGGCAGCAGATAGAAGAGGAAAACATAGAGATTCTAAGTTCATATAAAAGTCTTGCCTCCAAAAAATTTGAAAATGGAACGGCTGCTATGACAGATGTTTTAAGAGTTGATATTTTAATCCGGGAGGCCCGGACGGAGCTGGAAATTCTGAATCATAAGGAATTCTCATTACTCACTACCTTCAATAAATTATTGAACAGGGAAGAGGAGACGGAAGTACTCATACAAGACTCTATCGAGATTTCCCCTTTTGCAGCAGATATTGTGAATAAGGACTCTTTACTGATTGAAAATCCTGTATTAGAGGAGATTGATCTCAGGATAAAGGCCGGTGAGGCTTCGGAAACTGCAGCTAAAAAACAGGGAATGCCCACACTGGGTGTTGGCCTGGATTATGTTATCGTGGGCGAGAGGAATGATATCACCTCCCCTGATAACGGAAAGGATGCAATCATGCCTATGGTATCTGTCAGCATTCCTTTTTTCAGTAAAAAGTACAAAGCAGCAGCTAACGAAGCACGAATAATGCAGGAAAGCTATGCACTAAAAAAACAAGAACTTATAAATTCCCTGCAAAGCGATTATGAGTCGGTCCGGTTTCAGATTAAACAGGCTGAAAAAGAGATCCGTCTGTATCATGAACAGGTTGAAGAGAGCCGGAGGATCGTAAATCTTTTACTGTCTTCATACAGTAGTGCGGGAAATGATTTTGAAGAAGTACTTGATGTACATCAGAGACTTCTTAAATATGACAAAATGCTGGCAAGGGCTAAAGTGAAGTATAAAACAGCAATTGCCAGAATGAATTATTTAATAGCAAAAAAATATTAAGATGAAAAGGAATATATTTTCAACCAGACAAATAATGATAATTATTGTCACGCTGCTCGCCGGCTTATTTTTGGGATGGTTATTTTTTAGCGATTCGGATGATGACCATGTGGAAGAGGCTTTGATGGAATCCGAAGTGGCTGAAGAGATAATATGGACCTGTTCCATGCATCCGCAAATACGCCAGGAAGAACCCGGTGACTGCCCAATTTGCGGCATGGACCTGATCCCTCTCGACCAGGAAGATGATGATCATGCCGATGCCCGGGTTGTGAGCATGTCGCCCACTGCCATGCAGTTGGCAAATGTCAGAACAGCCAGGGCGGGCTCCATGGATGCTGTTAAATCGCTGCGTCTCAATGGGAAGGTTCAGCCCGATGAACGACTGGTTTTTTCACAGTCATCACATGTTCCGGGACGAATAGAACAGCTCGGTGTAAATTTTACAGGTGAATTTGTAAACAAGGGCCAGACACTGGCACGGGTTTATTCGCCGGATCTGGTTACCGCTCAGAAAGAATTATTTGAGGCAGAAAAGATGAAAGAAGTACAGCCGGGTTTATTCAGGGCGGCAAAAGAGAAACTTAGAAACTGGAACCTTGGTGAAGAACAGATAAACGAGATCCTCGAAGATGGGGAACCGAGAGAGAATTTTGCCATAAGTGCCGATGTTTCTGGTTATGTGACCCGTAAATTCATAAACCTGGGCGACTATATTCAACGTGGAGAAGCCATTTATGAGATAACTGATCTTTCAAAAGTCTGGGTATTATTTGATATCTATGAATCAGACATGCCATGGGTAAAAAAAGGAGATAAAGTGTCTTTTTCCGTAGCCTCATTACCGGGTGAAAGTTTTGAATCATCCATAAGCTTTATCGATCCGGTGATTGATCCTGAAACACGCATAGCAAAGGCCAGAATTGAAGTTCCCAACAGAAACCTGCAGCTTAAACCTGAAATGTTTGCCTCCGGCATTGTGCAGGCAAAACTTCCGGAAAGTTCAAATGCTTTGATCATTCCTAAATCATCAGTTATGTGGACGGGGGAACGTTCGGTTGTGTATGTAAGAACCAGTACGGACCAGGGTGTAAGCTTTATTATGCGGGAAGTAGTACTGGGATCAGCCCTTGGAGATGGATATATTGTAAAAAGTGGCTTGTCTGAGGAAGAAGAGATCGCCGTTCACGGAACTTTCAGTATTGATGCTGCTGCGCAGTTGGCTGGTAAGCCCAGTATGATGAATCCTTCCTTTGCTGAAGCTTCGGAAGGCAGGCCGGAAGGAGGTGAGGTGATGACCGGGCATAGTCATGGAGATCATATAGCAAGGGATACGGAAATGGCTGATATGGATATGGAAGCTGAGCCGGATGAAGATTATGATGCCCCGGTTGAATTTAAAGAACAGTTAACAGATGTTTATCAGCAATACCTTATTATGAAAAATCATTTTGTTGAAACTGCCCCGGGGAAGGTAAGGGAAGCTGCGGGGGATGTTCAGGAATCTTTGAATGATATTGATATGAGCCTGCTGGCTGGCGCGGCACACGAAAAGTACATGAAACATGCGAATGAACTGAAAACTACTATTGGTGCAATCGCTGCAAGTTCTGATATAGATCAGCAGCGCCGTGAATTTTCACGATTCAATGAGCATTTCTCTGAAATAATAAGAAGCTTTGGTCTGGCAGGAGAAACTGCTTATTATCAGTACTGTCCTATGGCAAATCAGGATAAGGGAGCTTACTGGTTTAGTGAAACAAACGAGATACGGAATCCCTATTTCGGAGATGAAATGCTAATGTGCGGTGAAACGCGGGATACAATAAAGTAAGCCCACTGTGACTATTCTTATTTTATACCGGGTGAAGAATTCTCTTACACAATGGAAGTAGGAATCAAAATCTTTTTGTCAGCTTTAATTTTGCAACAAAGAGACAATTAAAACAATTATTAATTATAAAAATCAAACACAATGAAAAAAGTAATGTCAGGTATGATTATTATGTTCCTTATGGGAACCATGAGCTTGTTTGCGCAAAACAAGACAGAGAAATTTGAAGTAAGAGGAAACTGCGGCATGTGTGAAAAGCGGATTGAAAAGGCTGCAAAATCGGTAGACGGGGTTACAGCGGCTGACTGGGATCAGAAAACCAAAATGGCTGAAGTAACTTTTGATCAGTCAAAAACCGGTTTACATAAAATACATATGGCAATTGCAAAAGCTGGTCATGACACGGATATGCATAAAGCCAGTGATGAAGCCTATAAAAAGCTTCCGGGATGTTGTAAATATGATCGTGAAGGTTCCGAAAATGGAGATAAATAATAGCTAAATAAACCGCCGGGTTTTGGAGTCGGTCCCGGCAGCTTCCTGTTTGCTCCACCTAACCGGCTTATAAAAGTCAAATTACCCGGAGATAAATCTGATTAGATCCGGGTTTTTTCTTTTACCCACTTACTGTGGATAAGATACACAAAAACCTTTTTTATTTCGTTTCCAACTCCCTCGCATAAATAAAATTGGCGAATTCATCACCAGTGTTAACATGCACAAAAACAAATCTTTACATATGGTGCAGACTACTGTTTAGCTCGAAAAACTGATCATTTTGGCACGAAATTGGGCCTTTTCACTTATAAAGTTTAATGTTACATTCTTAATTCTACCAAAATGAAAAAGTTATTACATCTTACCGGCATATTTACAGGAATCATGTTACTGTTTATTTACCTCAGTTCGTGTGTTGGTACTTCAACCTTGGTAACTGGGACATGGGAAAGTGAAAGAGTCGGGAAAAGCTATGAAAACATTATGGTGGTGGCTCTTGTACCCACCGTTAGTTCAAGATCGACCATAGAAAAGCAGATGGTGGAAAGCCTTAGCGGGAAAGGTGTTAATGCTACACAAAGTATGGACATTCTTCCAACGAAATTTATTGAAGAGGAAAACAGGAAACAGGAGATCCTTAACAATATCAGAAGTGATGGCGCTGATGGCATTCTGACGGTTTCACTTATTGATAAAGAAACGGAATCCCGTTATGTTCCCGGTTCAAATCCTTATGCACCTTATCCTCACTACAGTTTCTACGGGCAATTTTGGGGATACTATAATTACTGGTATCCACGCTTTTATGACAGAGGTTACTATACAGAGGATAAGGTTTATTACATCGAAACGAACCTTTACGATACGGAAACCGAGGAGCTCGTATGGTCAGCCCAAAGCAAAACATACGATCCGGTAAATCTTGATACTTTTTCCAAAGACTTTGCTAAAGCGATAGTTAATAAACTTGATGAAGCAGATATAATTTAAAAAGATGAGTTTTCTAAGCTGAATTATTCATCCATCATGTTCAGGGAAGATTCCTTGTCCGGATCTGATGAAATTATATTTTATTTCAAGGATTACAAAACGATCCCGATTCCACGGAAATTGTCACACTTTGCTGCATATGACGGGTTAAAAGTTTGGGATTTCTTTTTCCAAAAAAAAACAGAAATCAAAGCTGGAAATAATCCGGGACGAAATAATGAAATTTATAAACTGAAAGATTTTGGTTGTGGATTTTAATCTCACTTGTCGGGATAATTCAACAAATCCATAGAAATATACGATTTTACTTCTGACCTCTAAGGCATTGCTTTTTAATGATTATGCAGGTTTTTCAAAGAAAAATCTGATTTTTTTAAGTGTCTGGCATAATCTTTTCGCTTGTATCAGGGTATCCGGTTCTTTGAGAAGTATTTTTTTGACCAGAACCCACAGGTAGTATCAATTAATATTTTTCCTATGAAAAAACATTTAAAGATCCTTATTTTCCTGACATCCTGTTTTATCTTCCAGGTCCCTGTCCACTCTCAGTATTTTGGAAAAAATAAAGTCAATTATGAAGTATTTGACTTTAAAATCTATGAAACTCCTCATTTTAAGATATATCATTATATTGAAGATGAAGAGGAGGTAGAGAATTTTGCACGATTATGTGAAAGATGGTATGAACGTCATCAGGAGATTTTCTTTGACACTCTTGTATCAAAAAAACCTGTCATACTTTATAATGATCACCCTGACTTTCAGCAAACCACTGCCGTTCAGAGTATTATAGGTGTTGGTACCGGCGGTGTAACGGAAGGCTACCGTCAACGTTTAATCATGCCGTATTCTGCTTCTAACAGTGAAACAAATCATGTTCTGGGGCATGAGATGGTCCATGTTTATCAGTATAATGTTTTTAAAAAACAGGATAGCCTGGGTTTACGATCAATAGGAAATGTGCCGATATGGATGATTGAAGGTTTAGCAGAATACCTCTCAGTTGGCAGGTCAGATGTAAAAACAGCCATGTGGATGCGTGATGCAGTTCAGCAGGATGATATTCCAACATTCAGGCAGATGTCCAGAGAGCCAAATGAATATTTCCCATACCGGTATGGTCATGCTTTTTGGGTTTATTTGACGGGCTTATACGGTGATGGAATTATCCGCCCTTTATTATTTGGAACAGGAAAAAGTGGGTATGAAAAGGCGTTGGATAGTCTGACAAGCTTTTCTGCTGACTCTCTTTCTCAATTGTGGGCAATAAAGCTAAAAGAAACTCACTCACCATATCTGGAAGGCAAAAAAGAGAGTATAGGCGAGAAATTATTTGACGTTTCCAATGCAGGAGAAATGAACATTGCACCCTCAATCAGCCCCGATGGTGAAGATCTTATTTTCATTTCAGACAAAAATGTACTTTCTATCGATTATTTCCTGGCTGACATCAATGAAAAAACGATTACCAAACAAATCACCAATGTAGTCCGTGGGGCTCATATTGATGCTTATAGTTTTCTGGAATCTGCCGGAACATGGAGTCCCGATGGAAAACATTTTGCAATCACTACTTTTATCCAGGGAAGAAATAAATTATTGATTGTGAATTTAGAACAGGAAAAAATTGTCAATACCATTGAGCCAGGAAAACTGGAGAGTTTTAACAATCCCCGGTGGTCACCCGATGGAAAAAAAATCCTGTTGTCAGGTCTAAAAAGCGGAAATAGTGACATTTATCTTTATCATCTGGAAACAGAGCAACTTGAACAATTAACGGATGATGAATATTCTGATCTCCTGCCCAGCTGGTCGCCAGACGGTTCGAAAGTTGTTTTTGTTAGCGACCGGAGTAGGGAGACTGATTTTCAGCAACTTAAATACGGTAATTTCAAAATGACCATTTATGATCTTGAAGCAGGTAATCTGCAAAATATCAACATTTTGGAAGGAGCTGACATTTTTAATCCAATGTATTCTCCCGATGGTTCAGAAATTTATTTTGTTTCTAATGCAAATGGCTACAGAAATCTGTACCGCTATAATCCGGAAAGCCAGGAAACCAGAAAGCTGACTGATTTTCAGACGGGAGTTTCCGGGATTACTGACATGTCGCCCTGTTTCGATATTTCTCATGCCAGTGAAGAACTTGTATATATTCTATATAGAAATGATGATTATACTTTATATAAACAGAATCTGTCAGAACTTGACGGGCCCCTGTTCACTTCCATGGATGTTGATCTTCAGGCTGCCGAAATAGTGGCTTCTGAGGAAGACAAAAGAAGAGTCATTATAGATGAAGTTCTTGAGGAATATCCTGAGGCCGATACCAGCCGGTTTAAATACAGACCTTATGACAAGGCATTTTCGCTGGAAACTATTGGAAACACAGGAATCGGAGTTGGAGCCAGCCGGTATGGTACCGGAATGGCCGGCGGGATAAGTTTGCTTTTCTCTGATGTGCTCAGGCGGCATCTGCTGATGACAGCTCTTCAGGTCCAGGGGAGGATCTATGATATTGCCGGGCAGGTTTATTATTTGAATCAAAAAACCCGCTTTAACTGGGGTGCTTCATTCAGTCATGTCCCTTATCGGTCCTCAAGGGCATTTTTAAAAAGGGATACAACAGAGGAAATGGTGATAACAAATCTTGTATTAATGCAACAGAGAACTTTTGAAGATGAACTCAGTTTAATGGGCCAGTACCCTCTATCCAAAAAGCTACGGATTGAAGGCGGAATAACTGCCAGCAGATATAGTTTCAGGATTGACAGTATAAATAATTATTATTCCGGAAATCTCAGACTTGGAAGAGAATCTCAACAGGTTGATGCTCCCGATCCATTTTACCTGTACAGATCTTATCTGGCTTATGTAGGGGACAATTCAACCTTTGGACTTACTTCACCGATGAGGGGATATCGTTATCGCTTCCAGGGAGAAAGGGTTTTTGGGGAATTCGGATATTGGGGAGTTCTTACTGATTACCGTAAATATTTTTTCTTTTCACCTTCAGCTTTAGGATTTCGTCTTATGCATTATGGACGCTATGGAAGAAGTGCAGATGAACTTTATCCTATGTTCCTTGGAAATCAGTATTATGTAAGAGGCTATAGTTATGGTTCTATGAGCAGGACACGATGTAATGCTCCGAACTGTCTGAGTGTTAACAATCTTGTCGGAAGTAAAATTTTTGTTGGAAATGTGGAATTCCGTTATCCTCTATCCGGTCCCAAACGATTAGCATTAATAAAATCAAGATTGTTTTTCAGTGATCTGGTACTTTTCGCGGATGGAGGTCTTGTCTGGTCCGATTTTGAAGATATTGAATTCAACTGGGAGCCCAGGCAGGAGGATGAAGTACATATTCCCATATACAGTGCAGGCATAGCTGTCCGTATAAATCTTTTCGGAGCAATTATTCTCGAACCTTATTATGCATTTCCCTTCCAGCGGCCGGAAGCGAAATCTTCGGGGACTTTTGGTCTGCATCTTTCGGCCGGAGGATTCTAGGATTGGGTTCTTTCGGTATTGGAGTTTAGAAATCTTAGGTGGATTTCGTGGTGACTCAAAATCGTATATTACTCGTCTGTCATTTTTGCCGTATAGCTTTATTTGCATGAAGCCCGATAGTACTGCAATGAAAAGGAATTGAATTCGATTTTTTTTAGAAAATGTACCTCCTGGACGATTTCTTATTGAAGAAAAATTCTTTTAGCATGGCTAAAACTATTAAATTTGTTTACTGATCTGTATTTTTTACTTCAGGGAAAGATAATACTACGGTGTATAGCCTGAAATAGCATTCATCTGCTGACTCTAATGCATCTTTGTCTTAAAACAGTGTATTTCGAGTGCCTAAAAAATACCAGGTCAAAGAGTGCTAACAAATTTTCTTATAAAACTTAATGGATCTTACTAAAGAACAATATGATATAATTAACTCTACAGGTAATATTAAGATCAATGCAATTGCCGGATCGGGGAAAACCACTACCCTGATTGAGTATGCCAGGGAACGTCCAAAGAAAAGTAAAATTCTTTACCTGGCTTTTAATAAATCGGTGAAGCTGGAAGCGATCAGAAAATTTACCGACAATGCTTTAAACAATGTAAAAGTTGAAACTGCTCATTCCCTGGCATATCGACATGTTGTACCCCGGAATGGTTATAAAATCAGATCTCAGGGTTATAAAACACATGAAATTGCTGAATTACTGGGGCTTCAGGGTAATGGTGAAAAACATGAAGAGTACATTCTTGCCAATCATATTAATAAATTCATAACCTACTTTTGTAACAGTGATAAACCCAAAGTTCAGGATTTGAATTATCTTGATGTGGTTACGGATAATAAGGCCAGGGTTTTTGTTTCTCATTTTTACAGCCACATTGAAAAGCAAACACGGGTGATTTTGAGCAAGATGAATAAGGCTGAAATAGAAATCACCCATGATTTTTACCTAAAAAAATTTCAACTTTCAAGTCCTTCTCTACCTTATGATTATATTCTTTTTGATGAGGCTCAGGATGCCTCTCCTGCAATGCTTGATGTATTTTTAAAGCAAAAAGCAACAAAAGTAATAGTTGGGGATACTCATCAACAAATTTATGGTTGGAGATACGCTGTAAACTCTCTCGAAAAGGTAGATTTTAAAAACTATAATCTATCCTCCAGTTTTCGTTTCAGTCAGGATATTGCTGATCTTGCTATGGAAGTTCTGAAGTGGAAAAAATACATTAATCAGGAAAAGCACCTCCCGATAAAAGGTAAAGGTATCAGAAGTAAATCTGAATCTAAAGCATTCCTTGCAAGAACAAATCTTGGTTTGCTTCTGAAGGCGATAGGGCAGGTTACCGAGAACAAAAAAGTAAAAAAGATTTATTTTGAAGGTAATATCAATTCCTATACTTATGCTGAAGAGGGAGCCTCACTTTATGATGTGCTTAGCCTCTATAATTATAATCACGGGATTATCCGGGATAGGCTGATAAAGCAGATGAGGGACCTTGAAGAGCTGGAAGATTATATTGAAAAAACGGAAGACGTTCAACTGGGAATGATGGTAGAAATTGTAAAGGAATATGGCAATGAAATACCCGGTATAATCAAATCCATAAAAGAAAAGCATATAGCTGATAATGACAGGAAAAATGCAGATATGATCTTTTCAACCGTACACAGAAGCAAAGGAATGGAGTATGATATTGTTCATCTTGTTAACGATTTCATATCAGAGGAAAAATTGAAAAATTTAAAAAACAACAGTCCAAAAAGTGAAGAAATCAGTGAGGATAAGCTAAGGGAAGAAATCAATTTGTTATATGTAGCGGTAACCCGGGCAAAGAACAGTATATACATTCCCGAATCTCTTATGCCTGAAGGATTTCCTTCTTCCCCCCAGATTCATGTTACCAGAGAACTGGCAGTAAGTATGCAGGACGAAAATACTTCATTTAAGAATGCTATGGGCCGAAAATTATACGGAACCGGCACATATAACAAGGTATACGATGTACAAAAAGTGAAGACCAGACATAAGGATGCTTACAGGCCCTGGACGCAAGAGCTTGACGATGAGCTTACAATAATGTATTATGAAGGGGTTAATGTGAAGGATATGGCAAAACATTTCGGACGCTCCAGGGGTGCGATAAGGTCCAGAATCAGGAAACTGGAGCTTGAAGACCTGTATGGACAGATGTGAGGACTATTCATAAATCATGGAAACTCTAAACTGCTTCAATTCTTTTTCAGTCAGATCTGGCTTAGGTCTTCCTCCAGTTTAAGCATTATCTCCAATGCCTCTTTACGGCTTTTTCCACAAACCAATTCTTCTGCTCTGAAATCTGCACATACCTTCGGACGCCCTGAATGGTTAAAAATTGCACAGCGATAATTTGCAGTCAGATGAATGCATCTTACCCCGGCTGGTTTTCCTTCGGGCATTCCGGGTATAGGTGAGCTTATGGATGGAGCGATACAACAGGCCCCGCAGTTAGTACGACAATTCATTAATCTGAACTTACTTTTGCCACAAAAGTAAGTTTTTTTAGCTGTAAATGCGACTCGAAAAAAATTTTTATTAAAATCTGTCAATAGAGTCAAGAGGCAGTAACCTGTTTAAACCTTGTTAAATTCAATATCAAATTTCAAATTGATCATATCCCCGATATAATCATCCTTTAACTCATTAAAGACAGATTTGGATTTGAAATTAACCCCCCATTTGGTACGGTCGATGGCAAATTCATTGGTTCTTACACTGACTTGATTGCCTTCTGCTTCTACCCTTGCAGGGAAGGTTATGCTTTTCGTTTGTCCTCTCATTGTGAGATTTCCTGTAATTTCATGGGTAGGCTCAATCCCTTCCAGGGTAGCTTCTCCTGAGTATTCATTAACAGAAACCATTTCAAATACAGCTTCTGGGTATTGCTCTGTGTAGAAAAAATCTTCAGATTTCAGATGTCCTACCAGGCGCCCATTCATATCCCCCTTAAGATCTTCATTTACGATGGAGTTCAGGTCAATGATAAATGTTCCTGCTGTAATATTTCCGTTTTCAAAATTTAATTTACCTTCTTCTGCCATAACGGTGCCATGATGTTCACCACCTGGCTTTGTGCCTCTCCACATAATTTTTGTTGATTGGGGATCCATTTTGAACTCAGAGCCGGATCCTTTTGCTGTTTCTTTTGCATCTCCGGTTTTTGCTTCTCTGGCATTTTCCGCATTGCAGGATGCTAATAATGCGATGATTCCAAGACCATAAATAATTTTTCTCACTTTTTTCATATATTTAGTTTTAAAGCTTTTAAACAGATTAAACTGAAAAATTGTTTACCAGCAACGGGCTTTTAACATAAAATTAGAATTTTTTTATTTGGAACTATAAAAATACCCGGCTTACATTGTCGCCCCCGGTTCATTTGCCTGTATTTAATCTGCTATCAGGAGCAGGGATAATCTGATTCATTACCGGAAATAATCCCAGGTGAAAAAGAGGTGCAATAAAGAAGGAAAGACAGATAGTTTTGTTTTTCAGCAATTAAAAATATAATTTTATAAAAAAACGCAATCACACCTATTGATATGAGCGCAAAAAATAAAGTTATTATATTTTCAGTATTACTTGCTGTCCTGTTTTATTTTATTGACACACTTGTTTATTTTCTGGTTTTCGCTGAGGGAAACTCTTTTTTGGAAGTTTTTATAACGGCAGTACCCCTGATTGAGATCTATAACCGTTTGCTTTTAATTGCCGGATTAGTTTTATTAGGCTTTATCAGCTCAGGGTTCATCAGCAACCTTTCTCTTGAAAATGAGTTTCTGAAAAATCAGACACCCGGGAAATCCGCCGGGTTGGATTCCAGTTTTATAACGGGATTATCTTATCAGATCCGCACTCCTCTTAATGCGATTGTTGGTTTTTCCGAATTATTAAAGGATCCAAATCTTTCTCTTCAGTCAAAACAGACCTATATTAATCACATCCATTCCAGCGGAAATTACCTGTTGCAATTGATCAACAACCTTTCTGATATTACTAAAATCGAGTCCAGGCAGATGACAATTTCAAAATCTGAAACAAAGCTTAATGAGATGTTTGATGAATTATTTGCTTACTTCGGGGAACAAAAAAAAGAGATGGGGAAAGTTGATTTGAAACTTGAGGTTGTAAAAGGTAATAATGATCCTGAGTATGCTGTTTTTGTGGATCGCAGTCATTTAAAACAGGTGATGTCAAATTTAATCGAGAATGCATTAAAACATACAGAAGAAGGCCTGGTTGAATTCGGATATAAGATAAAAGACAAAAAACTTCTTGAGTTTTATGTAAAAGATACAGGGCAGGGCTTCTCCATGGACAGACTTGAGAGTATTTTCAGCAGATACAATAAACTCACTGATAATCAAAATCAACCTTTCGATAGTGTTGCCCTGAGACTTACTATTTCAACAAGTCTTGTAAAATTAATGGGTGGACATATCCGCGCAAATTCAAAACCGGGTCAGGGCTCTACTTTCCTGTTTACATTACCTTTTTCCGATGTCGAAAAAAAGGAAGGTAAATCCAAAGCTTCTAAACCTGTTCGAAGCAAAGTGTCAAGTGAGCAGAACTGGGAAAACCGAAACATACTAATTGCAGAGGATGTGGAATCAAATTTTATTTATTTACAGGAACTTTTAAAACCTACCGGGGCACATCTGATCTGGGCAAAAAATGGAAAAGAAGCAGTAAAAAACGTCAAAACAGATAAGAAGATTGACCTCGTGCTAATGGATATTTTAATGCCTGAAATGGATGGATATGAAGCAACAAGAGAAATTAAGAAAATGCGGCCTGAACTACCTGTCATTGCACAGACTGCTTACAGTCTGGAGGGGGGTGATAATAAGGAAGATGTGAAGAGGTTTGATGATTTTCTTATAAAACCTATATGGTCTCCCCAATTAATTGAAGCTATTGAGAAACAGTTTTCAAAGTAGTGATATCCGGAAAAATGAGGGTGTCAAAAAATATTTTTAGACACCCTCTTTCTTTTTATGAAATTTCAATTTGTTTCGGCCCTTTTTCAACGGCCTCAGGTTTTTTTGGAATGCTTACACTTAAAATGCCATTGTCGTGTTTGGCTTTTATTTTATCAGTATCAACTGAGTCTGGCAGTGAGAATGACCTGCTGAAGGAACTATAATGAAACTCACGTCTCATATAGTTTTCTTTCTCTTCCTTATCCTCAGTCTTCTTGTCGGAAGAAACCGTCAGAACATTGTTATTCAGATCAATTTTGAAATCTTTCTTGCTCATTCCCGGTGCAGCAAATTCAATTTTATATTTATCTTCTTCTTCGGATATATTTGCTGCCGGAATAGTAGATCCAAAATTCTCACTTAAGGCAGACTTCATCAAAGTATTTCCAAAAAACTCGTCCCAGTTTTCCGGGAACCATGAACGTTTGTTAATGTTTGGTAACATAGCTCGATCCTCCTTTTTTTTGGTTAGACTTTTATTCAATTTCTGATTAGAAATAATCAATTTATATACCATGAAGAATATGGTGACAAAATGTCGGATTTTGATAAATAAAAAATGACAATCCGACACTTCTGACTTGCGTATAAACCAAAATCAAGGGAAGCATGAGGGAAAAAAATTAATCTGTATTTTTCTTTTCTTTTTTGAGCTTTTCAATTTCTTTATGTAATTCTTTTTCTCTCTCCGCAAATTTTTCCTGTTTTAACTTCATTTCCTTTAAATGCAGGCGCATTATTTCTTCCTGGCTTTGCATTTTTTCAGTCTGTTGACGGGTTTGCTCCAGAAGTCGCGAAGTTTGTATATTCGTATGCAGATTAGAAATAGCAGTCGCGATATTTTCTGCTATGGTTTCGATAAAATTAATTTTATAACTATCAATTTCCCTGAGGGAGGCGATTTCGATCACACCATAGACTTTATTTTTTAGTTGAAGTGGCACAATCAGAAGGCTGATTGGTTCGGTTTCTCCCAGGCCGGTAAGGATATTTATATGATTACGGGGAACATCCGTCAGATAAATAATTTCGTTCTCCTGAACACACCTGCCGATAAGTCCTTCGCCCGGCTTTATAGTTTTTTTCATGTATTTATTCCTGTCGTAGGCATATGCAGCGAGTAATATTATATGCGGTTCATTTTCACCTTCCACAATGAAAAGGCCCGCAACGCTGGCATCAATTAGGTTTACGATCTCTTTAACAAGCATAAAACCCAAATCTTCCGGATTGTCTGTTCTGGCCCGAAGGATATCATTGATCTTTGCAATACTATTGGACTTCCATAAACGTTCCTTCTCTTCCTTCTTATATTTTCTTTCTTCAGCATCTGCTTTTTTAAGGTCTTCCTGAAGATTTGCAACCGCTTTTCCAAGTTCATCTTCTTCGCTGAGGGGTTCGAAATTTGTACTGAAGTCCTTTTTACTTATTTTTCCGACAATTAGCGTTAGTTTATCCAAATAGTCAAAGATGCTGTTGAGCCTGGCAGCTATAATGGAGAACTCATTATTATCATCGACAGTGATTTTTTCCGGAATTTTACCTTTGGCAAGTGAATCAAGATGGAAGGTAAGTTTGCCAATCAATTTTCTGAGATAAGCGGAAAGATAGAAAAAAATGAAAATCAGGAAAACGCCTGAAAGTATAGGGATAATTATGATCAATTTTTTAATCTCATGATTCTTTATGGTTATCTCTCCGGAAATTGAAGCAATTTCCTGATTCCTCTTATCAAGAAGGTAATTTGTGTTCTGTTCAATTTCACTGATAAGAAAAATTATGCCCGATTCGGCAAGCATTAATTCAATTTCTTCGATCTCTCTGAATGCATGCTCTGCAGATAAAGGAAGTGATGATGTAAAATCAAGTAAATGAAAATATAATGAATCTGAAATAAGATGAACAGTTTCAGTAATCACTTTCTGATCTTCTTCGGGCCAGTGATCCGACATCATAATAAGTGAATTGCTGATGGAAGGCAGGACTTCTGAGTATAAAAAACTAAACTCCTCATTAAAGAATTGCTTGTTGGTTTCTGCAGCAACCAGCATGTACCTGAAAATTTTTTGGGATTCTGTAAAATTATTATGTAATTCAGAAAGGAGGATAAGGGAAGGCTGGTAATTATCTGTCAAATCAATGATAAGTTCATCTCTTTTATCCACCTGTTTCAGCATAAAGTTCAGGCTAAGAACCAGAACCAGAATCAGTGTAAGGATTATCCCAAAAACCCTTGCCCGGAGCCCATAACCAATTTTCATATAAATTTGCTATTTTCGTAAAGATACAATTTTTTCAAAAGTTCCTTAACCACATTTTCCATTGAACCCGCAGGGTGAAAAAAACTCCTTTTATCTTCTTTCCCTTATTACGTTTTCAAGTTTTTTAAGCGCTTCAGCAAGTAAATGCTTTGGTGTTGCCACATTGATGCGCTGAAATCCTTCACCTCCCTTTCCAAAAACGGGTCCGTGATTCAGGCCGAGTCCTGCTTTATGGATGATCAGGTTTTTCAGTTCATCATCTTTGAGCTCCAATGAGCGGAAGTCCAGCCAGACCAGATAAGTTGCCTCCGGTATAACAGCTTTTACTTCCGGGATTTTCGTTTCCAGGTACTCAGAAAGAAAATTAATATTATTCTGAATGTATTCGAGTACCTGCTCCAGCCAGTTATCCCCTTTATTATATGCCGCTTCCAGGGCAACAGCGCCAAATATATTACCCATTCCTAAATGAAGGTTATCAACTGTCCGGTCGTACTTCAATTTCAATTTTTTTTCGGGAATAATAAGAAATGAAGTTGATAAGCCCGCAAGATTAAAAGTTTTACTGGGGGCATACATTGAAATCGTGATCTCTTCGGCTCCGGGAATTTTTAAAACCGGAATATGTTTGTTGTTCCTTAATATAAGATCAGAATGTATCTCATCGGAAAAAATGATTACTTCATGTTTTTTACATATTTCCACGATCCGGGTCAGTTCGTCGTAATCCCAGAGCCTTCCAACCGGATTATGGGGATGACAAAGAATGAAAACCTTTGCACTCTTTGCTTTTTCCTCAAAATCCTCAAAATCGATATGATAACTATTATTTCTATTTACCAGAACATTTTCGGACAAGATCCTGCCATGGTCTTTCACAGCCCGGAAGAAGGGGAAATATACCGGAGGTTGTATCATTATGGTATCTCCTGGATCGGTAAAAGCGAGGACAGAAATATTCAGAGCCGGAACGATACCCGGGCTAAAGGATATCCATTCTTTTTTCACTTCCCATTCATGTCGTTTTTTCATCCATGCAATAATGCTTTCATCGAATCCTTCTTTCCTTACTGTATAGCCATAAACAGGATGTTTCGCACGTTTAATGACTGCCTCCCTTATAAAATCGGGAGTTTCAAAATCCATATCAGCCACCCACAAGGGTAATACATCTTCTTTTCCAAAATATTCTTTTCTAAGATCATACTTAACGGAATTAGTATTCTCACGTTTTATTATTGTATCGAAATTATATTTCATTTTTCTTTTTTTTCTTATCACAAAGATGAGAAAGAATTTTTGAACAGAACGAAGAAATATAAGAAAGTAAGGAGAATAGCATGTGGGTCGGCAGAATGAAAGGCTTGCAATGTTAATAGTGATTTTGAAACATTATGATCCGGGAATACTTTTACTTTCAGGATTTCAGAAAAAAACCGCTTAGGACCTCTGCAAATATTCCAATAAATATCTTAATTTCATCCGCTGTATGGTAAGGCCCAAAAAACATCTCGGACAACATTTTCTTACGGACCGGATCATTGCGGAGCGTATAACCGGTCTGCTTGATGCTGATAATTGTGATACTATTGTGGAGATCGGTCCGGGAAAAGGAGTTTTGACCCGGTTCCTGCTCGAAAGAAAAGATAAAGAACTTAAACTTGTAGAGATTGATCCGGAATCGGTTGAATATCTCAGCAGAAGATTTGAGCATATTTCCGGATCCATTATCCGGGAAGACTTTCTTAAAGCAGATCTGGGGTCCTATGGAAAAAAGATTGCAGTTATCGGAAATTTTCCCTACAATATTTCATCACAAATTTTTTTCAGGATACTTGAATACCGTGATCAGGTAGATGAGATCGTTTGTATGTTGCAGAAGGAGGTAGCTCTGCGGCTTGCCTCAGGTCCGGGCAATAAACAATATGGGATATTATCTGTTTTGTTACAAACCTGGTATGATATATCCATAGCTTTTCATGTTGGCCCCGGTTCATTTTTTCCTTCTCCTGAAGTGCATTCAACAGTAATAAAGCTCAGAAGAAATGGCCGTTCAGCTATTGATTGCAATGAAAAGGAATTCAAAAAAATCATTAAACTTGCTTTTAACCAGCGAAGAAAGATGTTAAGTAATTCTTTAAAAAGTATTTTAGTACATTTGAATTCTGATATACCCTACCTGAAAAAAAGGCCAGAGGAATTGTCTGTAGAACAGTTCATTGAATTGTGCCGATCAATTGAAGGGGAAAATTAATAAACTTACCTGTCATGAATTTTGAATTGACTAAAGAATATGTCGACAGGCTCCGGGAGGTTATAGAAGCCAGGGATAAAAAGACTGCAGTAACAATGCTGCATGATCTTCACCCTGCTGATATTGCCGAAATTTACGATGAACTTAATATTGAAGAAGCTAAGTTTCTTTACCTCTTGCTGGAGGGGGAAAAGGCTTCGGATGTACTTGCGGAACTCGAAGAGGATGACAGGGAAAAATTCCTGAAAGTTCTTCCCTCCAGTGTCATAGCAGAACAGTTTATCCACAATATGGATTCGGATGATGCTGCCGATGTAATTGCTGACCTTTCAGATGAAAAGAAAGAGGAAGTACTTCAGTACCTCAAAGACGTGGAGCAGGCCGGCCATATTGTCGACTTGTTAAGCTATGATGAGGATACTGCAGGTGGTTTAATGGCGAAGGAGCTTATCAAGGTCAATGAAAACTGGAGTATTTTGAATGCTTTGAAAGAAATGAGAAAGCAGGCAGAAGAGGTGGATGAAGTATTCTATGTTTATGTTGTGGATAATGATAATATCCTTCAGGGTACTCTTTCATTAAAAAAGCTGGTACTTGCCAAAGCTAATCAAAATATTAAAGGGTTATATAATACTCATGTAATTTCCGTCAGAACTGACACTCCTTCGGAAGAAGTCGCTTCAATAATGAGAAAATACGATCTTGTAGTACTTCCGGTTATAGACTCGATTGGCCGGCTAATGGGACGTATTACCATTGATGATGTTGTTGATGTGATTCGTGAGGAGGCCGATAAGGATTATCAGATGGCTTCAGGTATTTCCGAAGATGTTGAAACTACCGACTCTGCCATGGTACTGACCAGAGCACGCCTTCCCTGGTTGCTGATCGGCCTTGTCGGCGGTGTTGTTGTTGCTCTTGTACTCGCACAGTTTGAGGCTGATCTTGCCGATAATGCCAAGCTGGCTTTTTTCATTCCCCTGATAGCAGCTATGGCCGGAAATGTAGGAATTCAATCATCTGCTATCGTTGTTCAGAGTATAGCAAATAATACACTCGGTTTGGAAAAAACCTATTTCAAGATTTTCAAGGAATTTACAGTGGGATTGATTAACGGATTGATCCTTGCCTCTATATTGTTTACCTATAACATCATTGTAAACGATTCTTTTGCCCTTACACTTTCAGTCAGCCTTTCCCTTTTTATTGTAATAATTTTTGCTGCCGTTTTTGGCACCCTCATTCCACTGGTATTAAATAAGATGAAAGTGGACCCTGCACTTGCTACCGGTCCCTTCATCACTACAATGAATGATATTATGGGATTGTTTATCTATTTTATCATCAGCCGGATCCTTTTTGAAATGTTCTAAAAACTTGTATTGATTGCATCTACAGGATCCAGTTTTGCTGCAGAATAAGCAGGCGATATTCCGGAAATAAGACCTATTACTGAGGAGATAACCAAGCCTGTTACTATGTTGCCAACCGACAGGGTGATATCAAAGTTTGTAGCTGTATCGACGATAATTGTCCCCAGAAATACAAGCAGCAAACCAATAGCTCCGCCTGCAATGGCCAGTATTACTGCTTCAAATACAAACTGGAGGAGAATAAAATAAAACTTTGCCCCAAGAGCCTTTTGAATACCAATTATCTTTGTTCTTTCTTTGACAGAAACAAACATGATATTTGCTATACCAAAGCCTCCCACAAGCAAGGAAAATATCCCAATAAACCATCCTGCAATATTCAGGGTACCAAAAAATTGTTCCAATTGATTATCCAGCATGCTGGTCTGATTGAGTGCAAAATTATCTTCTGCATTTGGCTTGAGTCTTCTAATAGCGCGAAGGTTCATTCTGATCTCTGCCATTAGTTCTTCATTACTTATGCGTTCTTTTGCTTTAACCCATATCATCGGATCCATCGATTCACTTCTGATATTTACCAGGTTCCTCACATGATTGACAGGAACCAGAACACTTTCATCCATGCTTTCACCGAAATTGTCTTTGCCTTCTTTTTCGAATACCCCTATCACCCTCGTTTTATATCCTCTAATGGTTATTATCTTATTGACAGGATCAATATTGCCGAAAAGTTCATTCGCTATTTCATGACCAATAATTGCATAATTGCTTCCGGATATCATTTCATAATCAGAATAAAACCGGCCTCTTTGAATATCGAAATCACGAATACCCGAAAAACCTTCGGAAGCTCCCATGAAGTTAATGTTTTCGATAGAGTTTTCACGAAATTTAACGGTAACATTTGTTGATACCACGAAGGCAACTTCCTCAGCCCGTGTCAGCTTGTTTTTGATTTTGTTATATTCTTCAATTGTGGGTACGGGGCGGTTTACATATTGCCACCACTTATATTCCTGTCCGTCTTCTTCCGTCCATGGCCACTTTTGAATATAAATAACATCATTGCCCAGGGAGGATATACTTTCCCGGATGTTCATTTCGAGAGAATCGAAGATGGTAAATACCGCAATTATCGCGAAAATCCCGATGGTAATTCCAAGCAATGAAAGTAGCGTGCGGAGTTTATTCACAACCACTGCATTAATAGCGAACTGAAGGCTTTCTATGCTTAACCTGATAACTTTTAACATGGATGAAAATATAATTGGAAAAACCTTCCGAAATTCCACGGAAACTGTTTCCTTTGTATAATTTTTTATTAGTTTTTGAAGTACTAAAAGTACTTTTTTTCCAGTAGTTTTTAATATTTTTGTCCAACTTTTATTAAAACCTTATAATGAATAGATTGAAAAAGATCAATTCCGCACTGATTTCTGTTTTTCATAAAGACAATTTGGAACCGATAATTGATAAGCTTAACCAGCTTGGCGTCGATATTTATTCAACCGGTGGTACAAAATCCTTTATTGAGGAAAGGGGAGTTGAAGTAACCGCTGTTGAGGATCTGACCGGATATCCCTCCATTCTCGGAGGTCGGGTAAAGACACTACACCCGAAAGTATTCGGGGGAATTCTTGCAAGGAGAGATATGGAAAAGGATAGAGAACAGCTTGAAAATTATGAAATACCGGAATTGGATCTTGTGATTGTCGATTTATATCCCTTTGAGGAAACACGTAAATCAGGTGCCGATGAAGCTTCTGTAATTGAAAAAATTGATATCGGGGGTATTTCTCTTATACGTGCAGCAGCAAAGAATTATAAAGATATACTTGTGGTAAGTTCCAGGGAGCAGTATGACAGCCTTCTGAGACTTTTAAATGAAAACGGCGGTGAGGTCAGCCTGGAAGAAAGGAAAAATTTTGCACGCAAAGCCTTCGCTGTTTCCTCACATTACGATTCTATGATTTTTAATTATTTCGATGGCGATGACTACACGGAACTGAAACTATCTATTGCTCCCGGTAAAAAACTTCGTTACGGAGAAAATCCTCACCAGGATGGATTTTTCTACGGAGACTTTGATAAAGTATTCGATCAGATCCATGGGAAAGAAATTTCATATAATAACCTTCTTGACATAGACGCTGCGGTGGGACTCATTTCCGAATTTGAAGAAACAACTTTTGCCATATTGAAACATAATAATGCTTGTGGACTTGCCAGCCGCGATAACTTAATTGATGCCTGGAAAGATGCGCTCGCTGGTGATCCGGTTTCGGCTTTTGGAGGGATACTCATTACAAATGCAAAGATAGATGCTGAAACAGCGGATGAAATGAATAAATTATTTTTTGAGGTAGTAATTGCCCCCTCTTATGATAATAAAGCACTTGAGATACTAAAACAGAAAAAGAACCGTATTATTCTTGTGCAGAAATCATCTGAGTTCCCTGACAGGTTAAGCAGGACAGTATTAAACGGAGTGATTGTGCAGGATAAGGATGTTTACCGGGAAACAGAAGACGATCTCAGAGTTACTACCGAAGCATCTCCTTCTAAAGAACAGATCGGAGATCTTTTATTCGCGAACAAAATCGTTAAACATACCAAATCGAATGCTATCGTTCTAGTAAAAGATAAGCAGCTTGTTGCCAGTGGTGTAGGTCAGACATCAAGGATTGATGCATTAAAACAGGCAATAGAAAAGGCCGGTAGTTTTGATTTTGACCTTGAAGGTTCGGTCATGGCATCAGATGCATTTTTTCCTTTTTCCGATTCCGTTGAAATCGCCCATAATGCCGGTGTTCGCTCAGTAATTCAACCGGGAGGCTCTGTAAGAGATCAGGATTCTATAGATTTTTGTAACAAAAAAGGCTTAAGTATGGTATTTACAGGAATAAGACATTTTAAACATTAGAAAAAAAATATGGGATTGTTTTCATTTCAGCAGGAATTGGCGATTGATCTTGGCACAGCCAATACACTAATTATTCACAATGATAAAGTTGTTGTGAATGAACCTTCTATCGTTGCCATTGATCAGACTACAGGTAAGTTGATCGCCATAGGGGAGAAGGCAAGGCAAATGCATGGGAAAACGCATGAGAATATTAAAACTATTCGTCCATTGCGTGATGGTGTTATTGCCGATTTTGATGCCGCAGAACAGATGATAAGGGGAATGATCAAAATGATCAACAAAAAATCGAGATTATTTACTCCTTCGCTGAAAATGGTTGTTTGTATTCCTTCAGGATGCACCGAGGTGGAAAGAAGAGCGGTTCGTGATTCTTCCGAACATGCCGGAGGTCGTGATGTTCATATGATTTACGAACCTATGGCTGCAGCTATCGGTATCGGCATTGATGTTGAAGCCCCTAACGGTAGCATGGTAGTAGACATTGGCGGAGGTACAACGGAAATTGCTGTTATTGCTCTTGGGGGTATAGTTTGCAATGAATCGCTGCGGGTTGCAGGCGACGGATTTACAGCCGACATCATGAGCTATATGCGGCATCAGCATAACATAAAAATCGGGGAAAGAACCGCCGAGGATATTAAGTTATCTGTCGGGTCTGCACTTCCCGAGCTGGATGATCCACCTCCCGATTTCAATGTAAGAGGGCCAAATCTTATGACCGCTATGCCCATCGAAATCCCTATTTCTTATCAGGAAATTGCCCACTGTCTGGATAAATCAATTTCCAAGATCGAAACTGCTATTCTTTCCGTCCTTGAACAAACACCACCGGAGTTATATGCTGATATCGTACAGAGCGGTATTTATATGGCTGGTGGAGGAGCATTGCTCCGGGGCCTGGATAAAAGGTTTACAAATAAGATAAATATTCCTTTTCATGTAGCTGAAGACCCTCTTCAGGCTATAGCACGTGGAACCGGAATAGCTCTTAAGAATGCAGATAAGTTTTCTTTTTTAATGAGATAAACAAGGTGATGTGACAGAATGAGGAATCTTTTCAGATTAATCCTTAAATATTATTTCATCCTTCTTTTTATTTTGTTTGAAGGACTGTCATTGCTGTTGATTTTTCAATTCAATCCTTATCAGAAATCTCTTTTTGTCAAAATGTCAAGGAATGTCAATGGTTTATTATATAGTCACATGGGTGAAGTCCGTCAATATCTTTACCTGAGAGAAGAAAATGAACGTTTGTTAGCTGAGAATACCAGGTTGAGGAATCGTCTATCTCAATCGGGTTACCCAAGCTATATCCATGATGCTTACACGTCTTTCAGAGATACACTCTCAGAAATTGACTATTCGCAGTATTTTTTTATATCAGCCGATGTAATTAATAACTCTGTCAATAAACAATACAATTATCTTACAATTGACAGAGGTTCATTACTAGGTGTTGAAAAAGATATGGCAGTAATTTCAAATGGAGCTGTAGTAGGTGTGGTTGCAGGGGTATCGAAAAATTTCTCAACTGTGATCCCTGTGCTGAACAGGAATTTCAGGGTTGGATCAAAAATAGCAAGGAATGATTATTTCGGAATACTGGAGTGGGAGGGGAAAGATCCGGGATTTGCCAGGTTACGGGAAATTCCCCTGCACGTGGATGTGAGCAAAGGAGATACAGTGGTAACCAGCGGTTTTTCTGCGATATTCCCCCCCGGATACAAGGTTGGAATAATAGAATCTTATGATATTAAGGAAGGGAATTTTTATGATATTGAAGTAAAACTTGCCGTAGATTTTCAAAATCTGATTCATGTTAATGTAATAGGCAATATATTCAGAGGAGAACGACAGGAGCTGGAAAAATCCTTTGGCTATGATTAAGATCTACCTAAGAAATATTATCCGCTTTGCTGCGGTCGTCCTGATTCAGGTCCTCGTTTTTGATAACATCGAACTAAGTGGCTACATTAACCCCTATATTTATATCATATTTATAATCTTACTGCCATTTGAAACTCCTAACTGGCTTCTTCTTACCCTGGCCTTTTTATTGGGTTTATCGATTGACATGTTCAGTATGACCTATGGGATGCATGCTTCAGCAACTGTTTTCGCGGCATTTCTAAGACCCTTTGTACTTAAGAATTTTTCGCCCAGAGACGGGTATGAACCCGGAACATTTCCCAGGGTTGCGTATTACGGCTTTAACTGGTTTGCCAAATATGCTTTGATCCTTATATTTGCTCATCATTTCTTTTTATTTTTTATTGAGATCTTCCGGATATCTGATGTCCTCTTTATTTTATCCAAAACTCTTCTCAGTGGAATTGTATCTGCATTTTTTATAATAATCAGCCAGTATTTTATTGACAGAAGGTAATAATGAATCAGTTTGCAGACAGAAAATATATTATTGGTTTACTAATAGTTCTTTCGGCGATTACTTTCGCGGGTCGGCTTTTTCAAATGCAGGTGATCGACAAGTCCTACATTCTTTCAGCCGAAAATAATTCCCGGAGAGAAGTTATCTTATATCCTGCCAGGGGCCTTATTTATGATCGTAACGGAGAGCTGATGGTCTCCAATCAGGCTGCTTATGACATCATGATCAATCCCATACAGCTTGAGGAGTTCGATACACTCGACTTTTGCCGGATACTGGACCTGGAAAAGGAGGATCTTTTACAGAGAATACAGAAAGCAAAAAAGTTTAACCGTTATGCTCCATCTGTTTTCATGAAACAGGTACCCGGAGAGATCAGTTCGGTTTTTCAGGAGAAACTGTATAAATTTCCGGGATTTTTCGTTCAGACACGGACGCTCAGAAGATATTCCCGGCCTGTGGCTGCCCACGTCCTGGGATATGTTGGAGAGGTAGGGAAAAAACGAATTGAAGATGATAAATACTACAAGATGGGCGATTATATCGGAATCAGTGGTATTGAGAAAACCTACGAAAGCATCCTCAGAGGGAAGAAGGGGAAGAAAAATTATATGGTAGATGTGCATAACAGGATTACAGATGAATGGGGAGGTGGCCGTTTTGATCAGGCCCCTGAGCTGGGCACTGATATTGTTATTACACTGGATTCTGAACTCCAGGAATATGGTGAAAAATTAATGGACGGGTTTAGCGGCAGTATTGTTGCAATTGAACCTTCAACAGGAGAGATACTTAGCCTGGTCAGTGCTCCACACTTTTCTCCCGATCTTCTTGTGGGAAGAGGTTTGAGACGGAATTTCAGAATGTTATCCGGAGATACACTGAATCCCTTATTTAATCGTGCTGTGGCAGCAAGTTATCCCCCTGGCTCTACTTTTAAAGTCGTGAATGGGCTGATCGGCTTGCAGGAGGATGTGCTACTTCCTTCCAATGAATTCTATTGCGATTTTGGTTATTACTACAGAGGTACACGTGTAGGTTGCCATGATCATTATTCTCCTTTGGATCTGAGAGAATCTATTCAAAATTCGTGTAATGCTTATTTTTGTAATGTTTTCAGGAGAATTTTGGAGAATCCTGAATATGGTCGTACCGATTCGGCTTTCAGCAACTGGAGAAAACACGTAACTTCATTTGGATTTGGAAGCCGCTCAAATTCTGATATCCCGGGTGAATTAAAGGGACTTGTTCCCGATCCATCATACTACAACCGGTATTACGGGGTGGGACGCTGGAACTTTTTAACAGTGATCTCCCTCGCCATTGGCCAGGGCGAACTTGGGATCACTCCCTTACAGATGGCAAATATGACAGCTGCCATAGCAAACCGTGGAAGTTACTATACTCCGCATATTCTAAAAGAAATCCGATCCGGAGAACCTGTTAATCCCGACTTACTTGAGAGGCATGAAACCACAATAGATTCCGCTTTTTTTGAGATCGCTGTAGAAGGAATGGATCTGGTAGTTAATGGCGGAGCTGGCAGCACAGCGAGAATTGCCAAAATGCAGGACATTACAATTTGTGGTAAAACAGGAACTGCTGAAAATCCTTTTGGAGAGGATCACTCTATCTTTATTGCCTTTGCACCAAAGGATG
This sequence comes from uncultured Bacteroidaceae bacterium, assembly GCA_964426915.1. Taxonomy (GTDB): domain Bacteria; phylum Bacteroidota; class Bacteroidia; order Bacteroidales; genus CAYRTD01. The sequence continues at coordinate 52,183 of CAYRTD010000002.1, forward strand.
ATCCGAAAATAGCGATTACCGTGTATGTCGAGAATGTTGGTTTTGGTTCTACTTTTGCCGCTCCGATTGCCAGCCTGATGATTGAAAAATATCTTACCGGTAAGGTTGAAAGAGAATGGATTGAGAATTGGGTCCTGGTCGATGCGAGAAAAAGACTGGAAGAGAAGAAAAGAAAGGAGGCAGGAGAATGAGAAGGGGAAATATATTTACGAATCTTGACTGGATTACCGTTGGACTTTTTCTGGTCATGATGCTAATGGGTTGGTTGAATATTTTTTCTGCTGTTTATTCTGAAGACCATCCAAGTATACTGGATTTTAATCAACGTTATGGCAAGCAATTTTTATGGATCTGCGCATCGGTCGTTATTGCCGTTATTTTGCTTTTCATCGATCAGAGATTTTATGAGTTCTTCGCATATTTCATATATGGCTTTGCCGTTGTTATGCTCCTGGGAGTTCTGGTTTTTGGTATCGAAATCAATAGTGCAAGAAGCTGGTTTGCATTTGGAGATCTGCGTATTCAACCTTCCGAATTCGCCAAACCTGCGGTTGCGTTGGCTCTGGCAAAATATTTTTCACAGTATAATTTGAATGTCCGGAATTTCCGGACTTACATCACATCTGCGATTATTATATTCAGTCCGGCTGTACTGATCATGCTTCAACCTGATACCGGCTCTGCCCTTGTTTACTTTGCCTTCATTCTCCCTGTTTACCGCGAGGGATTCTCAGTGAACATTTTGCTTGCTATGCTTTCCCTGGTGGTTATTTTTCTGCTTGTACTTCTGCTGGATAATCTGATTGTACTTGCACTTCTCATTCTTGCAGGTTTTATCGCCTGGGGAATAAAATCCCGAAGTTTTAAAAACTTCTTTCAGAGCCTTTCGGTTTTTATTATTGTTTCGGGTTTGCTCTTTCTCATCAGAAAACTAACTACAGTTGATTTTGATGATTATATGCTCCTATTTATAGCAATGATTATATCAGCTGTAATTTTCGGCTTTATTATTATAATAAAAAGAACGAGAAAAGCCGTTATTGTTCTATCCTTATCTTTAATAGCTGTGTTTTATTCTTTTTCCGTTGATTACAGTTTTCATAATTTTTTGAGTGATTACCAGCAAAGACGTGTTAATGTTCTCCTGGGTTTCGAAACAGATCTTCAGGGCGCTGGCTATAATGTCAATCAATCGAAGATTGCTATTGGTTCCGGAGGTTTTTCAGGTAAAGGATTCCTTCAGGGAACCCAGACGAAATTGCATTTCGTCCCTGAACAAAGTACCGATTTTATCTTTTGCACAGTGGGAGAAGAATGGGGTTTTATTGGCACCATGACCATTATTATCCTGTTCATGACATTACTACTCAGGCTCCTTCACCTCGCCGAACGGCAGAGAACAACTTTTGCCAGAATCTACGGTTATAGTGTGTTATCCGTTATTTTTATCCACTTTTTTGTAAATATTGCCATGACTATTGGCTTATTTCCTGTGATAGGAATTCCTTTGCCTTTTTTTAGTTATGGAGGTTCATCCCTGTGGGCCTTCACTATTTTGCTTTTTATCTTTTTGCGGCTTGATGCAGGAAGGAAAGAATACATTCGCTAAGCTATTTTTGAAATACACTCCTAAGCATTTGTATGTCAGCAAGTGAAAAGTATACTGCCTTGTAGTATGCTGGATTCTTTTTTTAGGATGCCTTTTTTCATTATATTTGGGACCTTTTTTTTAGAAAAATCATTTTAAATACGGAGATTAAATATGAAATATAAAGCTTATACATTATTCAATTACAATAAAATTTCACAGATTTCAAAACTGAATTCAGAACAAAAAAACAACATCGAAGTAGTTGGAAGAGTATTTCCTTTCAAAACAAATAACTACGTCGTTGATGAATTAATAGATTGGGATAATTTTGAGGATGATCCAATGTATATTCTTAATTTTCCCCAAAGAGGGATGATGCAGGATGAACATTACAGATCGATGGAAAAGTTATATCTGGAAGGGGCCGATAAGAAAGATATCTCTCAGATGGCTAATGAGATACGGTCTCAATTGAATCCTCACCCGGCAGGCCAACTTGAACACAATGTTCCGGAAATTGGCGGAGAAAAGCTCATGGGAATTCAGCATAAGTACCGCGAAACTGCGCTGTTTTTTCCAACTCAGGGACAGACATGCCATGCCTACTGTACCTTTTGTTTTCGCTGGCCTCAGTTTTCCGGAATGGGCGATCTGAAATTCGCTATGAAACAATCTGATCTCCTGGTAAAATACCTGGAACAAAATAAGGGCATTACGGATATCCTTTTTACCGGAGGAGATCCAATGATCATGAATGTTAAGCATCTTGAAACTTATATCGATGCCATACTCAGGTCGAGATCACATAATGTAAGTACCATCAGGATCGGTTCTAAATCTCTGTCCTTTTGGCCTTACCGGTATCTGACGGATAAAGACGCTGATGACGTTCTTCGCCTCTTTGAAAAAGTAAGCCGCGCAGGATTTCATCTTGCTTTTATGGCACATTTTAATCACCCAAGAGAGTTATCTACCGATCCGGTGAAAAAAGCTGTATCCCGTATACAAGAAACCGGAGCACAAATCCGGACACAATCACCACTGCTGAATCATATAAATAATAAACCTGAATTATGGCAACGGATGTGGAAAAATCAGGTGAATCTTGGAATGATACCCTATTATATGTTTGTGGCAAGAGATACAGGTGCTCAGCATTTTTTCGGAGTTGGTCTGTATCAGGCATGGAATATTTTTAGGAAAGCATACAGCCAGATGAGCGGGATTGCCCGTACAGTGAGAGGCCCGAGCATGTCTGCTGCCCCTGGTAAGGTGCAAATTGTTGGAATAACTGAAATTAAGAATGAAAAGCTTTATGTTCTTAACTTTTTACAGGGAAGGAACCCGGATTGGGTGGGTAAACCATTTTTCGCTGAGTTGGATAAGAATGCTCGTTGGTTGGATGATCTTCAACCTGCTTTTAATGAGGAAAGTTTTTTCTATGAGGATGAATACGAAGAAATGATAGAGAACGCCAGGAAAGATACCATCCGTTACAAGGAATATAAACCCACCGCCTGAGAAAAAATCAAAATCATAGCCTCACTGATTTAACACCCACCCTTCGGGGTTAGAGGCTAATTTCAATTATCATCACTGGAGGCTATCTATCAAGTATTTAACTCAAAACTTGAAGAAGCTTATCAGACAGTCTCCCATTATTGTTAAAATCCCTCCGGGATTGGAAGATGTTTTCCGGTTTTTATTTCATATTCAGATTCAACATATTTCCGGATGTCAGGAAAGAATTCATTAAATTCAGCATTAAACTCCTCTGATTTATTCTCAAATCTTTCAATGGCAAAATCAGTATATTCCGGAAGAGAAGTCCGGCTAGACATTCTGTGCAAAACGGTTTCTACTCCTCCGAGTGTGGAATAACTTATGAGCCAATTATTCCGGATAAAATTTGGAAACCAGTTTTTAATTCCCTGTGGGAAAATATCGTAATTCTTTTTTAAGATCTGAAATACACTGTTAACATAAACAGGAAGAGGAATATCGCTGTACCGGTCCCAATTATTTGCCAGGAGATAATCATAAAGGATATCGATAACAATACCTGAATATTTCCTGTAATATTCTATTATGTGATTACGGCTTTTTCGTGTAACCGGGTGCTGATCTGTATAATAATCGATCTTTCGATGAAGCATTATTCCCCTGCTCACATCTTTGGGATATTTCAGATAATTATTGCCTTTGACATAATCACCTATGAAATTACCCACAAGTAAATCTTCATGGTCGCCGGATAAATATATGTGAGCCAAAAAATTCATGTTTTATTTCTTCATTCTTTCTAAAAGAAATTTCTTCTATAAGGTACGAAATTTAAGGCATTTTGACAACATCTTTTCACTTGAAATTTATTTATTTCTTATAAATAGAATGCAAAAACTTCGAACGAAGAAGATATTTAATTCCAGCCATCAATAAATATCCCTACTATTTTTCGAACAAATACCCTTAATGAAAGTACATATGTTTTTTAATAGATTTTTAATCTGTTAAATCTTTTACAACTTTGTTCGTCCTATTAAAAAAAACATTTTTTAAAAATTTTAATACAATGGCAAAGAAAAACGTGATAATCATTGGAGCTGCCGGAAGGGACTTCCATAATTTTAATACTTTTTTTCGTGGTAATGAAGATTATAATGTGGTAGCTTTTACTGCTGCACAAATTCCGGATATTGAAGGAAGAAAATATCCTGCGGAACTGGCAGGTGAACTTTATCCTGACGGAATCCCTATTTTTGCTGAGGAAGATCTGACCGATCTGATAGCCAAACATGATGTCGATGATTGTGTTTTTTCATACAGCGATGTACCATACAGTGTTGTAATGAATAAAAGTGCAGTTGTAAATGCTGCCGGAGCCAATTTTGTCCTTCTCGGAGCAAGGGATACTATGATAAAAAGTAAAAAGCCGGTCATTGCAGTTGGGGCAGTCAGAACAGGTTGTGGAAAAAGTCAGACTTCAAGAAGGATCATTGAGATCCTGATGGAAAAAGGACTGAAGGTGGTGGCTATCCGTCATCCGATGCCTTATGGCGACCTTGCCAAACAAAAAGTACAGCGCTTTGCCCAGATCAGTGATCTTGAAAAACATAAATGCACAATTGAAGAAATGGAAGAATATGAACCGCATGTCGACAGAGGAAATGTTATTTATGCCGGGGTTGACTATGAAGCCATATTGAGAGAAGCAGAAGAAGATCCTGATGGATGTGACGTTATTCTTTGGGATGGTGGTAATAATGACTTTTCATTTTACAAGCCCGATCTTACGGTTACCGTGGCAGATCCCCACAGACCCGGACATGAACTTAGTTATTATCCGGGTGAGGTTACCTTAAGGATGGCTGATGTTGTGATTATAAATAAAATAGACAGCGCCGATCCACAGTCTATACAAATAGTTAGGGAAAACATTGAAAAGGTGAATCCGGGTGCAGTTGTGATCGATGGCGCTTCACCTATTAGAGTTGATGACCCATCGGTTATCAAAGGTAAAAGAGTTCTTGTAGTGGAAGATGGCCCCACCCTCACCCATGGTGAAATGAAAATTGGTGCCGGAACAGTAGCGGCCCGTAAATACGGTGCAAGTGAACTGGTTGATCCGAGACCTTTTACAGTAGGTAAACTCACGGAAACTTTCAAAATATATCCTGAGATCGGAACCTTACTTCCTGCGATGGGATATGGTGAACAACAACTAAAAGATCTTGAGACCACAATTAATAATACAGATTGTGATGCAGTTGTCATTGGCACTCCCATTGATCTCAGCAGAATTGTAAAAATTGATAAACCCTCAACCCGGGTGTTCTACGATCTGCAGGAAATTGGTGAACCTGATCTTAATAGTGTTCTCAACGAGTTTGTTGAAAAAAATATAATGAAATAAAAAGCGGGATTATTAAAAAAAAACCGTCTCAAATTTCTTTTGAGACGGTTTTTTTAAAGAAGCAAACTCTCCTGTAAACCAACATCACACCACTATCTCCTACACTTTGATTAACACCTCAAAAGGCGTACAGGAAAAATTTGCTTCAATAAATTATATTAAAAACTCTTTGTTATATATTTTGTAAACAACTGCAGAATCTTAATTGTTTAATTTAGACAGCCTCTTTCTGGACTTTGATTTCGAATATTATGGACAGACACCAAGTAGCTAATAAACAAGCGATGACTTAACCTCTCTAAATCTGATCATCCTCAAAGTTTTTCTTTCTTCTATTCATCATCCGTTTACCCAGGGTAATTATCACCACACCTAAAATGGTAATAGTTCCACCAATTATTTGTATAATTTGAGGAAAAATATTCAGGTAGATTATAGCTCCAACCGCTACAAAAAAGCCTCGTGTGGCCTGAATGATCATCGCTCTGGAGGCTTCTATGTACTTCAGGGCAGAATATTGAGCAAGTCCCGTCAAAAAGGGACCTAGGATCGAACCTGCAGCGATATTGAACAGGCTAATGCCGGATATGCTTAAAGACCTGCCGGTGTAAAGTATGAGAATTACTGCAAAAATGAAGAGGTAAGAGATTCTGTTCACCATCAAAACAGAAGGATCGATATGGGAAATTCTGCTTTTTGCAATTATAATGCTGATACTAAGAAATATAGATGATATAGTTATTAGTCCGGTACCTTCAATAAAGATCTCACTGAGTTTGTTTTGTCCTGTATAGCTTATCATTATTGCCCCGGTTAATGTGAGTATCATACCGGCTCCCTCAATAATATTAAACCTTTCTTTAAGAAAAGATATGCCAAATACAGTGACAAATATCGGAGTAAGATTTGCAAGAAAGGAGACAACTGCCGGATTTTCAACGGTTTCAATTGCCATAAAAAGGGTAGAGGCAGCCACCAGTTCAAATATTCCGATAGTGACAAGCAGGATCCATGATCTTCTGTTCAGGGATTTGTAGTTTTTCAGTTTGCCTGCCGGGATCATATACAGTAAACTCCAGAGCAGGGCCATTCCAAACCAGTAAAACCCGAATTGTATTACATCAAGTTCGGCAAGAGCGGCTTTACTGAAAATGTAAACATTAGACATTCCAAGGGTGGCGAGAAAAGCAAAAAGATAGCCCTTAACTACCGGATTTCTTTGCAAATACGCAGTAAATCCATTCATATAAAAATAAATTTTCGGCTCGAAGGATTCTTATTCCTTTTCAGCATATTAGTGCTACCTCTCAGGAACAATGAGAGCTGCGAAAAGTTTAAGTTGTAGGTCAATAATCTTACTGTTAAACCGGAAATGCATGCAGATCCTTAATACGTCCGGGAACTTCTCAGCTCATGTAATACTTCACCCCAGCTTCTTTTTTATTTCTTCCGTTTCTTTTTCAAATCCCGGTTTTTCGAGAAGTGCAAACATGTTCTTTTTGTATGCTTCCACACCTGGTTGATTGAAGGGGTTAATACCCAGAAGATATCCACTTATGCCACAGGCCTTTTCGAAGAAGTATACCAGTTGCCCCAGGTTAAATTCGTCAATTCTTTCAATCTCTATCCTTATATTTGGCACTCCACCATCAACATGGGCCAGCATGGTTCCTAGTTCAGCCATCCGGTTGACATCAGAAATTCTTTTTCCGGCAATATAGTTTAACTTATCGTAATTGTCTTCATCCACAGGAATATGAAGTTCTGAATTTGAATTTTTAACAGAAATTACTGTTTCGAATATATGTCGTTCACCTTCCTGGATATATTGTCCCATTGAATGGAGATCGGCAGTAAAATAAACACTTGCCGGAAAAATTCCTTTACCATCCTTTCCTTCACTCTCTCCATAGAGCTGTTTCCACCACTCGGAGAGATAAACCAGTTTATCGTGATAGTTGGCCAGGATTTCCGTCTTTTTCCCATTTTTATAGAGGGCGTTTCTCGCTGCAGCATACACTGCACTGGGATTATCTTCAAAATCCGTTTCAGGTCCGGTTTGTTTCTCCATTTCGATTGCACCTTTGATAAATTTTCTGATACTGAATCCGGCAACGGCTATTGGCAGGAGTCCAACCGGGGTGAGGACAGAATAGCGCCCTCCTACATCATCGGGGATTACAAAAGTTTTATATCCCTTGTTTGAAGACACTCTTTTCAGGGCTCCTTTTTCCTTATCCGTAATTGCTACAATTCTGTTTTTTGCTTCATCCTTACCCACCTGTTCTTCAATAAGATCTCTCAGAATGCGGAAGGTGATGGCAGGTTCTGTAGTGGTCCCTGATTTGGAAATAACAATAATGCCGAATTTTTTATTTCTCAAAAGACCGACTAATTCAGTTAAATAATCTTCAACTATATTCTGACCTGCAAAAATAACCCGTGGATTATCCCTTTCCGGTAAAAGCCAGTCGAAACTATTGCTCATGGCTTCAATAAAAAATTTGGCTCCGAGATAAGAGCCTCCAATGCCCACCACTACTACATAATCGACCCTTGACGACAGATCGGCTGCAGTATTTTCAATATCTTTTATATGGTTTTCTGTTATGGAGGAAGGTAGGTCCAGCCAACCGAGAAAATCACTTCCTTCACCACTTTTGTTGTGAAGTTTTTTAATTTCTTCCGCAACTGATGCACGGTAACTTTTTACTTCTTCTTCATATATGAAATCATATACTTTTGATATATCAAGATTAAGACTTGTCATATTAAATTTAATTGATTGTTTAAAATGAATTCAGGTTGTAAAGTTAACAAATCCTGGAAAGTGGGAGGTCAATGTATATTATTATTTCATTTGGTTTTCCAGCCTGTTAATTTCTCTGATCCTCTGATTCAATTGATAGGTGTAATTCTTCGATTCTTTATTCCTGTAATTTCCCCATGCTTTTTGAGCCCATTCTTTGGCTTTTTCATAATCGCCAAGGATCTCATAAACCACTGCAAGATTGTGTGCTGCACGACCCCGGACTTTTCTTTTACCGGACCCGGTAGCTTCTTCGAGAGCGGGAATCGCTGAATCCCAGTCATTTACCTCCATCATCCGGGCGCCAAAGGCCAGATTGTCGAACCTGCGGGGACGGTTGTAATACTGCCGGGTGACCCGGATCCAGTAAGGAGCAATCCTTTGGCCGTAAATTGTTCCGGCTTCATAACTAAGATTTTTCACAATATCCGGATCTGTATAACTGCTGATCAGATCAATAAAATCAGGGTTTTTCCTGTCTGCATATACCTCATGATTAAAGGCATACTCCTCAATAATGCTTTTCGTAAGAGGATCGTAGATGCGGATACCCGATTTTGCTTTTAATTGATTTCCAATATGATCGGTATCAAAAAACTCGAGTGAAAGAACAGCATCCGTATTGTTCTCCCTACAGATCTGCTCAATGAAATTCCAGTCAAGGGGAGGAGCAAAATCCACCGGCCCCTTATCCACTTTCATTTGTATATTGGTGCGTACAATCTTATACCTGCCGGAATTTTTTAGCTGATCATAAATTCCCTTTATACACATTTTGGAGGCGATATCATCCTGACCGATACCTTCTCCTGTTATTCCTCCCTCAATCACATTAACTAATTTCTTTTCTCTGGGGCTCCTGTCTATGATAGCTATTGATTCAATATGATCCGGTATAGTCACCCATGCCGGCACCCTGGCGTCGAATGAAATGGAAGGGGCGGCAAAAATGAGAAAAATAAAAGCTCCGGCTAAGAAATTTAATATTCCTGATTTCATGATCTTTAATATTATTTGTGAATAAAAATACTAATTTGACCCTGTCTGTAAATCGACAATTCAGAACCATGTGAAACAAGCTGACAGCCCGACCCGATACTTCAGAGCTTATATTAATATACCAATCAAATACAAAAAGAATACCATAAGTTTTAAGCTTTTTGTATATTGGGGATAATTATTTGCCCCCGGGGGTTAAAAACTATACTACGTGGAATCAGATATTTCTGTTTCATATGGAAGGTTTATTTCAATAGATCCTTTCAGAGGATCTGCCTTAATTGTTTCCGGTGCAGAGCACAACTGTATGTCTGACCTTCCGGCCCTGTCATTTGTTTATTTTGTAGATATATTTATTGGATGGCTCTCTATTCAAAATATCTGTGGGGCTAAATGTTATTGCTTATGAGAATGATCCGGGATCAAAATATAAAAATTTCTTACACTGGCATTCTAGAGCCTTTTTTCTTTAAGGTGCCTTGTAAAAATAAATTTCGACAAATTTTAAATAGATCGTTATGAAACAAAAAACTACGAGATTTACAGTTTTTATTTTAATATTTTTATGTGGTATGGCACTGAGCTCATTTATTAATAATCATAAAGAAAATTCAATGCTGGATACAAAAAGAGTTGCCCAGGTAGGTATAATTGTTCCTGATATCGATAAAGCTGCCGAAGCTTATGCGAAACTTTTCGGGTTGGAAGTTCCAGAAATCATTCAGGCCCAAAATCCTGAAAATAATCCAACCACCTATAAAGATAAGTTAACTGAGGCAAGCTGTAGACTTGCTTTTTTCAATCTTGAAAATATTCAGCTTGAACTTATTCAACCTCTGGGAAAACCCAGTACCTGGAATGACTTTCTGGAGGAAACCGGAGGTGGTATTCATCATATCGCTTTCTGGGTTAAAGGAATGAATGGGCAGCTAAAAAAACTTAAGATGATGGGCATGAAGGAGGTACAGCATGGGGGGTGGAAAGGCGGACAATACAGTTATGTAGAGACCTCCGAAGATATGGCTGTGATAATAGAATTATTAGAAAATTTGAGTGAGTAGGCTCTGATAATTCTTTATAATGAAAATGACGTTTTTGAATTATTAATCAAAAAAATAAACCGAGTATGAAAAAGAGAAAAATCAGAATGGGAATGATTGGTGGAGGCCCCGGAAGCTTTATTGGTCTGGTTCATTTTAACGGAGCCGTTCTTGACGGGCAGATAGAGCTGGTTTGCGGAGCTTTCAGTTCCGATCCTGAAAAGTCAAAAATTGCCGGTGAACAGTATTTCCTTCCATCTGAAAGAATATATAAATCCTATCAGGAGATGTTTGAGAAGGAAAAGATCATGGATCCTGATAAGAGAATGGATTTCGTTTGTATAGCTACCCCAAATCATGTTCATTTTGATCCCGCAAGGCTTGCGCTTGAAAACGGTTTCCATGTGGTTATCGATAAGCCTATGACCATTAGCGTTGAAGAAGCTGAAGATCTGGTGAAGCTTGTTGAGAAGACAGGTCTGCTATTTGCTCTCACACACGTTTATACTGGATATCCAATGGTGAAAGAGGCCAGAAAACTTATTTCAGACGGAGAATTGGGCAATTTGCGAAAAATTGTTGTTGAGTATCCTCAAGGTTGGCTCAGCACTGCACTTGAAAAAACGGACAATGTACAGGCAAGCTGGAGAGCCGATCCAAAAAAATCCGGTAAAGTGGGCTGCATGGGTGATGTTGGAACACATGCCTTCAACCTTGCTGAATACATCAGCGGTTTGAAGGTATCACAAATTTGCGCTGATCTTACTACTTTTGTTGAAGACCGGAAACTTGATGACGACGGCAATGTCCTTTTACGATTTGAAAATGGAGCCAAAGGGGTTCTCCACGCCAGCCAGGTTTCTGCCGGAGAAGAAAACAACATTAATATCCGGATCTATGGAGAAAAGGGAGGAATAGAATGGCATCAGGTTGAACCCAATACTCTTATTGTTAAATGGCTGGATAAGCCAACCGAGATTCGCCGTTCGGGTAATGCTTACCTTTCTGAAATTGCCGATTATAACTGCAGGCTCCCTTTTGGACATCCCGAAGGTCTTATTGAAGCTTTCGCTAATATCTACAGAAATGTTGCAACTTCTATTCAGCATCGATTAGTAAAGGAAGAAATTCCCGGGCTCGCAAAAGACTATCCTAATGTTTATGATGGTTTGAGAGGTATGGTATTTATTGATAAACTCATCGAATCAAATAATTCCAATCTTAAATGGACAGAAATTTAAACTATTAACTCACTATAATATATTTATTTTATGGCAAGACCTGTAACATTATTTACCGGACAATGGGCTGATCTTCCCCTGGAAACTGTTTGTAAAAAAGCCAGGGAATTTGGATATGACGGACTTGAACTCGCCTGCTGGGGAGATCATTTTGAAGTGGATAAGGCAGATCAGAAATATTGTGATGAGAAGCGCAAGCTACTCGAAAAGTATAATCTTCAGTTATTCTCTATCTCAACCCACCTTGTAGGCCAGTCGGTTTGCGATATCATCGATGAAAGACACAAAGCCGTCCTCCCTGATTATATCTGGGGAGACGGAGATCCGGAAGGTGTCAGAAAGAGAGCAGCTAAGGAAATCATTGCTACTGGGGAGGCTGCTGCCCGGCTGGGGGTAAAGGTTGTTAATGGCTTTACCGGAAGTTCAATATGGCATCTGCTTTATTCCTTTCCGCCGGTACCTGCGGATATGATTGAAAAAGGCTATCAGGATTTTGCTGAGCGATGGATTCCCATACTTGACAGATACAAAGAACTGGATATAAAATACGGACTGGAAGTCCATCCTACTGAAATTGCTTTCGATATAGTGACAGCTGAAAAAGCCCTTATGGCGCTGGATAATCATCCTTCATTCGGCTTCAACTACGATCCGAGCCACATGGGTTACCAGGGTGTTGATTATGTGGAATTCATCTATCGTTTCAGCAAAAAGATTGTACATGTTCATATAAAGGATGCTGCCTGGTCCGTTGCTCCAAAGGAGGCCGGCGTCTTCGGAGGCCATACTGAATTTGGCGATCACCGGCGCTACTGGACTTTTGTTAGTCCCGGAAGGGGAGATGTGGATTTTGAACCCATTATCCGCGCACTGAACCATATTGGCTATGACGGTCCCTTATCAGTTGAATGGGAAGATTCCGGTATGGACCGCGAACATGGTGCAGCTGAATCCTGCGATTTTGTTAAGAGCATGGATTTCAAACCCTCTGGTCAGTCTTTTGATGATGCCTTTCAGAAATAAGACAATGAGCTTTTAATATTAGAAAGAGACGCTACGAAAGAGCGTCTTTTTTCATTAAAACTATTTTGTAACTATTTTTATTTTCGGACGTCTTAATTTTGTCAGTTTTATCCTTCAACACAAATTATTCTATTCCTGCGATGATAAAAAATTTCCTTATACACGGGTTAAGAGTTTTCACAAGGCAGAAGTCTTATTTTTTTCTTAACGTCATAGGCTTATCTATTGGCATAGCAACCAGTCTTTTTATTTTTATTTATATCCTGAATGAATTAAGTTATGACAATTTCCATGAGAAAAAAGACAGAATTTACCGGTTGATCCTGGAAGGTAAGATTGGAGAACAGGAGGTGATCACAACTTCTTCGGCATCACCAGTCGGACCTTATATGTATGCTGAATTTCCTGAAGTGGAGGAGTTTTGCAGGATGGATTCCTGGGGAGAGACGGTGTTAAAATACGAAGATAATATCTTTACAGAAGAAAAATTTATTCAGGTTGATTCCTCTTTTTTTAATATATTTTCCATCCCGCTTTTAAACGGAGATAAAAATTCCGTGTTAAATCAACCGCATACCCTGGTATTGTCTGAGTCTACCTCCAGAAAATTATTTGGCCATGCGGATGCAGTAGGTAGGATGATAAGGGTTGGGACCGATACAAGTCTTTACAGGGTAACCGGAGTGATGGCAGATTTTCCCTCAAATTCTCACTTTGAAGCCAATGTTCTGGCCTCATTCATGACAAATAGCAGGTCGGACGATAACAACTGGCTTTCAAATAGTTTTACAACTTATTTATTATTAAAACCCGGAGCGGAGGCTTCAGGTGTTAATGAGAAACTACCGGAAATGATCACAAATAATGTGGGTTCATTTCTTGAACAATATCTTGGTGTAAGTTTGGAAGAATTTATTGCCGGAGGTAACCGTTATAATATGCATCTCCAAGAGATGAGTGATATTCATCTGAATCCGAAAATAGATCATCAGCAAAAGCCGGCAACCGACCCAAAATATCTGTATATTTTTGGAAGCATCGCACTGTTGATCATCATTATTGCATCCATTAACTTCATGAATCTCTCTACTGCCCAGGCTTCAAAAAGGGCAAGAGAGGTAGGTATAAAAAAGGTTAGTGGTTCCTCACGGGCTGCTTTGATCGGACAGTTTCTGTTCGAATCGGTATTTCTCACCTTTATTTCCCTGTTGCTTTCTTTTGTGATAGTATGGTTATGTCTTCCTTATATTAATCAATTCATTCGCGCTGAACTGGAGATGAACGTATTTTCTGAATGGTACTTCCTGCCCCTTCTTTTACTATTTTCTATTATGATTGGAATCTTTGCCGGATCTTACCCGGCTTTCTATCTTTCTTCTTTTTCACCCATAAAAGTTTTGAAATCAGGCATTACCCCCAGTAAGGCAAATACTAAACTAAGGAGTATACTCGTGGTCATTCAGTTCTCGATTTCTATCATACTGATTATTGGTACATTGATCATGTTTAAGCAGATCAACTTTATGCTGAAAAAGGATCTCGGATTTGATAAGGAGAGAATACTGGTTATTTCGCGGGCAGGAGCACTTAAAAACCGGGTGGAATCGTTTAAGAATGAGGTAAAATCCATTCCAGAAGTCCTCAATGTGAGCGCTTCTACTGCTGTACCCGGACGAAATAATAACACCAATGGATATTCGATCGAAAAAAGATCAGATGAATCATTTCTACTTGAAACCAACTGGGTCGATTACGATTACTTTGACACCTATGGCCTTCAGCTGGTTGAAGGCAGGTTTTTTGACCGTGATTTCGAAACCGATAAAGAAAAAGTGGTAATTAATCATTCGGCTGTTAGAAGTTTTGGGCTTGAGCCGTCTGAAAGCAGATTCATTATTCGCGAAAATGACCAGGAATATTTTATGCCTGTTGTTGGGGTGTTAAAGGATTTCCATTTCAAATCACTTCACAGCGCGATTGAGCCTTATATATTTCTGTATAAAAAAGAGACTATGCAATGGGGCTACATAAGTGTTAAACTTGCTGGTAGTTTTACCTCTCAGACAATCGATAGAATAGAGGATCATTGGGAAAGTTTTACTTCCAATGATCCGCTTCAGTACTTTTTTCTTGATGCTGATTTTGATCAGAAATACAAAGAGGAAAGGCAAAATGCGACTTTATCTATATTATTTTCAATTCTTGCAATTTTTATTGCCTCGCTGGGATTATTCGGGCTGACTTCTTTTACAATTGAAGCCCGAACCAAAGAAATAGGAATCAGAAAGGCTATGGGCGCCAGTGTTATAAGGATTTTTTATCTTATCTCAAAAGATATTGGATTGCTGGTGATAATATCCACGCTGATAGCCTGGCCGGTCATTTATTACATTGGGGATAAGTGGTTAAGTAATTATCACTACCGAATCGAGATCGGATTAATGAGCTTTATTATTGGTTTCCTGGCAGCTTTATTTATTGCTCTAATCACCATTAGTTACCGGGCAATTAAATCTGCAAGGATGAATCCGGCTCTTTCACTCCGGTATGAATAATGTTAGCGTGTTCCGAAAATTCTGTCCCCTGCATCTCCTAAGCCCGGAAAAATGTAGCCTTTTTCATTAAGGCCTTCATCAAGAGCGGCCAGGACGACCTCTACGTCGGGATGATCGGTTTCAATGCGGCTTACTCCTTCCGGGGCTCCTACTATGGAAACAAGTTTTATCGTCTTTGCACCTTTGGATTTTACATCACGGATAGCGGCGCTGGCACTTCCACCAGTAGCCAGCATCGGATCAAGTATCATTACCACAGCTTCGGGAAGTGATGGAGGAAATTTGGCGTAATAGGAAATCGGCTTTAGTGTTTCTTCATTCCGGTAAAGTCCTATGTGACCTACTTTGGCTGTTGGAATAAGATGGGCTATTCCGTCAACCATCCCCAGTCCTGCACGTAATATAGGTACCAGTACTATTTCCCTGGCAAGCTGATGCGTCCGGCACTCAGCAACAGGTGTTTCAATCGTGACCTCGCTCATTGGCAGGTCACGTGTAATTTCATAGGCCATTAAACCGGCAATCTCCTGCAAATTCTGGCGAAAATCTTTCGTCCGGGTGTCTTTATTCCTTAAGATAGTCAGTTTATGAGTGATTAAGGGATGATTGAGTACTTTATGCATGGAAAACTGTTTAGTGAATCTTTACCTGAGCATAAAGTTATAATTTTTCCCGGATTAAAAGACCACAACATAATCGGTATAATCAAAATCAATATTCTCATTCAAAAAAGTCCGGAACTTCTCATCTATTTCAAGTATTTTTTCCTGTTGAGATAAAAAATCCTGTGATGGCGGATCCAGTGGTACAGGGAAATACTCATTTCTTCGGTCTGCAGTATCAAAGATCGTCCATAAACTATAGATCCCTTTTTTATCTCCCCGGTCTCCTTTCAGGACATAATTATAGTACCCCTCTATATTAGCCTGATATGCAGGGTGGTAATCCTGAATAATAAAGTTCTCAAAATCTTCCTGTTTTTCCTCATCCACTTCAAAAAACCGTAGTGCTATTATTTCACCTAACTGGGGCATGATCAATTCATTAAAACCTACGACTACGAAGTCTGTATAGGAATTAATACTGTCAACAAGTGGTTGCTTCGGTGCCAGGAAATCGAATCTTGTAAGCACCGCGTTCCACTGCGGATAATTGGCCATTTCGGATGTAGGGAAATAGTAATCGCGGGTGCATTTATAATTGAATGTCCATGCAAAAATATATTCCCCGCTGCGGTTTCCACGATCGCCTTTCATTACCCAGCCTGAAGCTCCTTTGGAATGCTCTGTTATAAGATCACACCATCGGCTGTAATAATTCTGGAAAACAATTTCACTGGTATTTTTACTTAATTCAAGTTCCCTGAGAGCGATAACTTCCGGAAGGTTTTGCCCTGAAACCCCCGTAAATATACCGGAGATGAGAATTATAATTGCCAGGTATAAATTTTTCTTTTTTTTCATGGTTCAAAAATTAAAAATTACATGTGCAATGTTTTCTTAATCACCTTTCCTTGTATTCTAAGATCAAAGGTTTGCCGATTCGTACATGCTAACCAGAGTCTATGGAGTACGGTTTCTGGATCATAACCGAACCGCCAGTTGGCGGTGAGCTCAGCGAAGCTAATGTTCTGGATCAGCAATCCAGATATCGGACATAATGGACAGACACTTCTATGAATGTACAATTTATCTCATATCCCGATCAAAATCAAATTTATCAGCCCTAATTATTTTATATATTGTGTGAAACATAAAAACTGTTATTTCTTAAAAGGAAAAAACCGGGATTTCTTAATTTGCTATTAAATCTTTAATCGGTTAACTTACCAAGTCAAAAATTTATAATTCCTGGACCCATTGGTTAAATCTCTAAATTTACCCGTCATGAAAACAAAAAAGATTTTTCTGTTCTGGCTTTTAATTTCGAGTGTTATACTTATTAATGCTCAGAATAAATACATTTCTGAAGATTATGCATCCTTATTCAACGGTGAAGATTTTACGAACTGGAAAATTCCTGAGGGTGATAACGGACACTGGAAAATACTTGATGGTGTAATCGATTATGATGCCGAAAGTGAGGCAATCAGAGATAAGAGTCTTTGGACGGAAAAAAGTTTTAAAGATTTCGAGTTATTAATTGACTGGCGAATAAAAGAAACACCATGGAAAAATCCAAATGTACCTTTGATACTTCCCAGCGGACTTCATAAGCTAAACGAACATGGTGAGGAGATCAGAATGGTTGTTCCCGATTCCGACTCGGGGATCCTGCTTCGCGGCCAGGATAAATCCCAGGTAAATATCTGGTGCTGGCCAATTGGTTCCGGAGAGGTATATGGTTACCGTGTGGACAAAAATATGCCTGCCGAAGTGAGAAAAGCAGTTACCCCTCTTACGAATGCCGATAATAATATTGGTGAATGGAACCATTATAAAATAACCCTGAAGGACAATCGTTTGACAGTTATTCTTAATGATAAACTGGTTATTGATAAAGCTGAGCTCCCCGGTATACCCGAGGAGGGACCCATAGGGCTTCAGCATCATGGAAATAAAGTGGACGGAGAATGGGCAGGTCCTCCAAGTCTGGTGCAATTTCGTAATATTTATATTAAGGAACTGTAGAGTCTCTAATATATGTTTATTTTTCTAGTTCCAGCAATTCAATCTTTCGGAATTCCGTAGGATGGCTTTCAGCCTGTAATGCGATATAGCCTTCAGTCAGGGCGAAACCCTCCGGAAGCGGAAATCCTTCGGGCAGTTTTCCACCTATCTGAGGCTTGCTGTAAGTCATAACGGTATCACCCTCGACTATATGGTGAATGATGCTATCGGCCAGAACAACAAGTTCGAAGGTTACCCACTGATCACCATGGTAAGTGTCAGAACCGGAATTTATACAATGCTGTGTAATCAATTTTTCGTCCATAACTATATGAGTTCCGGGGGTGCAAACATTGCCGGTAGGTCTTTCTCCTTCTCCGGAACCGCCCAGCAGTTGAGCTTCAATAGAGACGGGAAAAGCCTGATCCTTAAGAATGGTAGAGGGATCCTGACAGTGGAACATCACTCCGTTATTTCTTTGTGCCCAGTCTGCTCCTCCGGTAGCCTGTTCGCCAACAAAGCGATATTCTACCCTAAGCTTGTAACTCGAAAAAGGCTCTTTATAGTAAATATGACCGAATTCATTGGTAAAAGTATCGTATTCACTGTAGTTCACCACAAGCATGCTATCGCGGACAATGAAGGTGTTTTTGTAATTTTCATTCAGCTCCTGATGACTGATCTTGATTATCCAGTTATTAAGATCCTTGCCATTGAAGAGGGATATCCACTTTTCCTCCGTTTCCTGATCTCTTTTATTTGTACAGGAAAACGAAAGTAAGAGCATTAGAACAATAATAGATTCCCGTAATATTCTTTTAAACTTAAAAATAGTGTTTTTAGTCATGGCCAAGATGTTTTTGGATTACGTGATTATTTTCAAAAATACTATATATTTTCTTTAAATTTGAATAAGTATGCTAGTTGTAAAATTTGAAATGTACATTTTTCAACCGGGAACAAGGTTGAAAAGACGATTAACGACTTTTTTAAGCATAGACAATGATTAATTTATTTCAAAAGAATCTACATTCTATGAAATTCTGTTTTGTATTATTCTTTTGCCTCATCATATCAGCAAGACAATTTTTCGCCCAGACGGATGAAATATTTGAAATTTTTGTTGTTCAGGAGGACTGGCACACCGGCATTGTTTTTCACACAGATGATGTCGATTCTGCCATCTGGCCTGAAATAGTCCGCTATAGAGATGATAAATTCGTTGATGTGGGCTGGGGTGATGAAAAATTTTATCAGGTTCCGGGTTATCCCATCTTTACTGCAGCCAGGGCAGTGCTGTGGCCTACTCAGAGTGTACTGAGGGTCTTTCCTTACAATACTCCTGTACTTTCGGCCTACCTTGACGATAGCAGGATTTTAAAGTTAACCATAAATAAGCAGGAATTTAATAATCTTTGCAGCTTCATTGCAAATAGTTACAAAAGAGATGAAAGCGGTAATTCACAACTCAGTCAACTCTATGAAAATAATAATCATTATTTCCTGGCTACCAGGAATTACCACCTGTTCCGTACCTGTAATACATGGGCTGCACTTGGATTCAAAGAATCCGGTTTTGATGTAAGAAGTTTTTTTGTGCTTTATGGAAATCAGTTATTCAGGCAGTTAAGGGATATTCCGGGGGCTGTTTTTTTACGCAGGTAAATACATTGAACTTGCACCGGAGAACCTTATGCATATGATTCTAAAGGAGATTAATATATGGCTAAAGGAGATTTTCAAAAGGCTTATTTACATTTCTTGAGAGTATATAATATTGATGCTGAATTCACAATCTCACATGAAAAGTTTATTGCGGCCAGGAATAAGATAGAAACTACTTTTGTGACAGCCGGGGAATAACCTCATGGTATCTCCACTGAATCTTTTTTCCATAATTTTATTGATGTATCGGTTGTATATTCCGGACTAGTAATCTTATTATCCGGATCGAGCCAGACAGTGATTGTAAAACCGGAGTATTCAGATGCCGGCAAATTTATACTTATCTGGTCTGTTTCATACCAGATGCCCATGCCATCTGGATTATCACCTGCATTGGCTGATCCTGTTTTAATAACATCTGTGCCATCAAGAATCAGATATTCTATATCCACAGGTTTTCCAACGGCACCGTATTGTATCTGGGCCTTAAAATTTAACTTACCATCAATATATGAGGGCCCGCTTGCAAAACTCACAAGCCCTTTGAGAGAATCATTATCTTCATCTTTGGTACATCCGGAAAGAATGAGTATACCGGAAATAGCCAGGCATAAAAACAGGTTCTTTTTCATAGTTAAAAAATTAATTTAAATTTAGTAAGCTTGGTTTTCATTAAGCTTAAGAAATACTTAATAAAGTGTTAATTTAATGCCTGACGGAGAGGAGATGTTTATAAAAGGCTTTTTATAACGGTATGTTTCGTCTTGTCTTGTTCTAAAATAGGTTGACCAAAATGCCCACCATTCACCGTTTACCTTTACCTCAATAGTCTGATCCATCGCTTAATTCGCTCAAGTCTCTTCAGTCGCTCAGCCGCTTCAGTCGCTCAAGTCCCTTCCATCGTCCATCGTCTACAAATTTCTTCTTATCTTAGTGAATTAATCCCTAATCTACATGCTATGAAAAAGAAAACCCTGCGCAGAATTATATGGCTCTTAATTGTAATTGCCATCATCGGTATCACCTGGTTCGTATGGCCACGCCTGCCTATAATTACTGCATTTGCCTCCAAGGGGATGGCTTCCAGTGTTTTTGTTGCTGATAAAGATCCCGAAAGGGTTGAGGCTGAAGATCTTTCGTTCTTTCCCATCAGCCTGGCAAAATCGGAAATTGATTATGAGGAAAAATCGGTTACGTCAACGGTATTTGGACTGGCAAAAAGGAAAGCCATCTACAGGGAAGGGTTGGGTTCTGTTATCGTTCTGGAAAGCTCTGAGAATGAGTTGAGAAAAATGAAGTTCCATAAGCCTGGGCCGGGCTATTCACCCGATACCATTCCATGGCCCAAAGGTAATGTAATGCCTACTGGATTACCTGATGGATTGGATTATGAACGTCTGACCGAATTGATTGACACCTGTTTTGATCAACCGGGTGAAGAAGCTTTCAAGAAAACCCTGGGGATCGTAATCGTATACGATAACAAACTGATAGCTGAAAAATACCTTGGGGATTATGATTATAGTACCCTGTTCCATGGCTGGTCAATGACTAAGTCTGTTGCAGGAGCTATGGCCGGGATCCTGGCTGACAAAGGAAAGCTTAGTCCTGATGATCCTGTGGAGATTGGTGATTGGGAAGGTGAAGAAACGGGTAAAATGACTGTCAGGGATGTAATTCAGATGAGTACCGGGCTGGACTGGTATGAAAATTATTTTACCATTTCCGATGCCACGGTAATGCTCATGCAAAGTGAGGATATGCTTGCTTCAGTAACTGATAATGAGCTTGAACACGAACCGGGCACTCACTGGAACTACTCATCTGGCGATGCAAATCTTCTTTCGGGCATTATCCGGAATAAAATGGAAAGTGATAAAGCCTATCATTCTCTTCCTTATGAAGAAATATTTTATCCTGCAGGTATGTTGAATACAGTGATCGAAACCGATGCAAGCGGACTTTTCGTAGCATCTTCATACAGTTATGGTTCAACACGCGACTGGGCAAGGTTTGGACTTATATTTTTGAATGACGGAGTTATTGCCGGAGATACTATCTTATCGAAGGAATGGGTTGACTTTATGAAAACACCTGCCCCTGCTTCCGATGGAAAATATGCCGGAACCTTCTGGCTGCAGGAACCTGATGAAGAAAATGCCCTGACAGATGTTCCCGACGATGTATTTTTTGCTGACGGATTTCTGGGGCAAAGGATATATATCATCCCATCAAGGAAACTGGTAGCTGTAAGAATGGGTTATGGAATGAGCAATTTCAGTATGAATGGTTTTTTGAGGGAGGTAATTGAAACCCTGCCGGAATGAGGAATATCCTAACGGATGACTATGATACCGGGGTTTTTCCCGGAGGTAAGGGAACTCAGGTGCAAATTCGAATCTCAAGGTCTTTGCAGCGTGATATGACGGGAGGCATATACGCCCCGAATGATAATGAAGGTGCTTATCCGGTACTACTAATCCTAACATAATCTTAACCCCTTCTCAGGAATATATTAACATTGAAATATTAATATTGCTGTTAATAATTCTGAATCATATTGCGGGTAATATTATTACCTAAATGAAAAAAGCAAATAAAAGAAAGGTTGATCTTGTAGTCATATCGGATATCCATCTTGGCACTTACGGCTGCAAGGCAAAAGAACTCCTGAAATATCTCAAATCCATAAAACCCGCTACCCTGGTGCTTAATGGGGATATTATCGACATTTGGCAATTTAGCAAGCGTTATTTTCCTAATTCCCATCTTAAAATAATTAAATATATTTCCACGCTTCTTACAAAAGGTACCCGGGTATATTATATAACAGGAAATCATGATGAGTTATTTAGGAAATTTGTGGGATTTGAATTGGGAGAGTTAAGGATTGTAAATAAACTGCTTCTGAATCTGGATGGTCAGAAAACCTGGTTTTTCCACGGAGATGTTTTTGATGTGACCATGGAACATTCTAAATGGCTGGCAAGACTTGGTGGACGCGGGTATGATTTTCTGATAATTATTAATCTTTTGGTAAATAAGATCAGCAAATTGTTAGGATATGGTAGAATTTCACTTTCCAAAAAGATCAAAAACAGTGTAAAGGGTGCAGTAAAATTTGTAAATAACTATGAAAAGACTGCTGTGGAAATTGCCATGAGAAATAAGTACGATTTTGTGGTATGCGGACATATTCATCAACCCAAAATAGAAACATTTAAAAATAAAGAAGGAAGACAGGTCACTTATCTTAATTCCGGAGATTGGGTCGAAAATTATTCATCACTGGAGTATAACAAAGGGGAATGGTCCGTTTATTATTATCATAATGATCCCCTTATGCAGAGTATTAAAACGCCGGAGGCAGCACAGGACACCGAGCTGGATTGTGTAGAGCAAAAATACCAGCTGATTTTTCAGAATATGGTAAAAGATTTTAAATTATTACCGGGTATTATGGATAAGCCATGTTCCGAGAATTTAGCGCAAAATACAGCACGGGAAATTGATGAGAAAGTGTCTGGATCTACTATTTAATCCACTCTCCAACCTCTTCAAGACTCACTGTCCCGATTTCCAGCTTATTCTTTTTCCGATATCCCATCATCTCCTGGTGCAGTTTCCCGGGTTTCTCCACAGCCTTCAGTTTTTCAATTGTTGTATACCCTAATGCTTTCAGGGGTGCGATCCATTCTTCCGGTATGCCGAAGCCCATGTATTCTTCGGGTTTGCTCTCATTCTTAATTTTTGGCTGGTCTTCGGGTTTCATCTGGGGAAAGAACAGAACATCCTGGATGCTCGACTGATTGGTCATAAGCATGGTCAAACGGTCCATACCGATTCCCATTCCGGAGGCCGGTGGCATACCATACTCCAGTGCCCTTACAAAATCCATGTCAATAAACATGGCCTCATCATCTCCTTTTTCTGATAGCTTTAACTGTTCTTTAAACCGTCCGAGCTGATCAATAGGATCATTCAACTCGGTATAGGCATTGCAAAGTTCCTTGCCGTTAACCATCAGCTCAAATCTTTCAGTGAGTTCGGGATTTTCACGATGTTTTTTGCATAATGGTGACATTTCCACGGGATAATCCTTAATAAAAGTCGGTTGAATATAATGAGGTTCGGCTTTTTCCCCGAAAATCTCATCAATCAGTTTACCTTTGCCCATGCTCGGATCTGTCTCAATTCCGAGATCCTTACAGCTATTGCGGAGTTCTTCTTCAGACATACCCTCCATATCAATACCGGTATGTTCTTTAATGGCATCTCTCATGGTGATGCGTCTGAAAGGCCGTTTGAAGTCAATTTCCTTATCACCGACCTTTACTTTTGTTGTCCCGTGCAGATCGAGTGCTACCTTTTCGATCATTTCTTCCGTAAAGTCCATCATCCAGTTATAGTCTTTATAGGCTACGTAGATCTCCATTACGGTGAATTCAGGATTATGACTCCTGTCCATTCCTTCATTCCGGAAATCCTTTGAAAATTCATATACTCCTTCATACCCCCCAACAATAAGCCTTTTAAGATAGAGCTCATTTGCTATTCTCAGATATAAAGGAATGTCGAGAGCATTATGATGGGTAATAAAGGGGCGGGCTGCTGCTCCACCCGGGATGCTCTGGAGGATTGGTGTTTCAACTTCGAGGTATCCTTTGCTGTTGAAAAGTTCACGAAATGAATTATAGATCTGGGTTCTTTTACGAAAAACTTCTCTGACTTCCGGATTGATCACCAGGTCGATATATCTCTGGCGGTAACGGAATTCAGCATCGGTCACGGCATCGTATATTTTTCCTTCTTTTTCTTTTACAACCGGTAGTGGCCTGATCGATTTGCTGAGTAATTTTAATTCTGTAACATGAATGGACAATTCACCCACCTGGGTTATGAATGCGCGACCTTTTATTCCGACAAAATCACCTCTGTCCAAATGCTTCTTAAACAGATTGTTATACAGACTTTTGTCCTCTTGCGGACAGATCTCATCACGATTTACATAAATCTGAATACGCCCGGTATCATCCTGGATCTCGGCAAAAGATGCTTTACCCATGATCCTTCTGCTCATAAGTCTTCCGGCCAGGGCCACATCCTGGTAATTGTTTTCTTTGCTATTATAATTCTCTTTTATCTCCCTCGTTTTATGGCTAACGGGGTATCCTTCCTGTGGATAGGGATTGATGCCCATTTTCCTGATCTCTTCAAGTGATTGTCTGCGTAACTGTTCCTGTTCGCTAAGTTGTTGACTCATTTGGATGATTTTATAAAAAATTTGTGCAAAGATAGGAAAAGTTGGGGAATGGGGAGGGTGGGGGTTGGGGAGAATAGGGATTTGGGAAAAGGGGATTAGTTTATTCGTTTATAGGTATGGGTTTATGGGTTGAATCGTTTATGGGTGTCATACCGATTACCGAGCACCAATTCCGCGGGTTGTCACCTTTGAGTGTTCGAAACCTTGATTTGTTAAAATTTTTAAATCTA
>CAYRTD010000003.1:0-75074 GCA_964426915.1 uncultured Bacteroidaceae bacterium
CATAACTATAACGAAATCTGTAATTTTTTGTTACGTAGCCTGCAGAAAAAATTAAAGCACCGAATTTAATTCCCAGATTTTGTCTCAGCCATAGGCCTAATACAAATTGATCCTGAATGATTCCTTCCATTCCGTAGCTGATCTGGCTGAAACTTTTTTGTTGCTGATATATAATATTTGGGGAAATCTGTACAACTTCCTTCCCTAATCTTCTTTCGTATATGGGAATAATACCTCCAGCGAATATCACCACTTTTCGGGGCAGTCTTGCATCAGGATTGTTACTCACCGAAGGATTAGGTCTTAAAAGGTGCGAAGTTGAAACTCCCCCATAGAAATTATTATAAAAGGAAACAAAACCGACTGCAAAATCCGGATAGGAGGTGTTCTGACTATATAATATGTCACTTGTGGGATTGCTTGCAATACCGGTTCTCGGATCAATCATATCTCCCAGTACCAATTCTGAGGTACTAAGGTTTCTCTGAGAATAACTGGCTTCAATTCCGGCACTAACAGTAAGGCTCCGTGATACCTCTATATGATAGGAATAGAGTAGACCAAGATCAAACTGTTTCAATGCTCCGTTGCCCTGAACATCATTCATAAGGCGGATTCCAAATCCACCGTGCATGTGATCTATGTACTGATCATAGGATGCTGAATAGGTGAGGTAGTTTCCGCTGATAGATGGCCACTGATTTCTGTAGTTTATAAATAGTCTCCGCTTATCTTTTTCTATTCCTGTAAAACCGGGATTGAGATAGATTCTGTTTGCGTAAAATTGCGAAAATGTGGGATCCTGGGCGAAAAGTCCGGTCTTTACTAATATGCATAATAGCAATATCCCCACTAGTCTGTGGGATAAAAAATGTTTACAGGGCCTGTATTTTCCGGCTGTTATGATGACAATAAAAAATTGTTAAAGTCCGTTTATAAAACGTAAAAACTGGTTTTTTGTTATATCTTCATCCTTATTACATTAACTAATTTGAGAAATAATGAGATTTCTTCCTGTAATCTTTCTATTCCTTTTTCAGGGTATAATTGGCCAGACAACTTATTTTACAAGGAATATCGAATGGGAGGTCCCCCTGACAAAGAATGTTTCAGGAAACTTTAAAGATATAACTTCATTTAAAAACTCTTATTATCAGGATATTAAATCTTTATTTCCTTTATATTATAATAATATAGCTATTGAAGACAAAATTTCCGATTATTCTTTGTCTCTTATCCGCACTGAAACACAAGTGATTTCCCGGGATCATCTGCCAGCTTATTTTACCGATGAATTGACGGATAATTTTGAATTAAAGTCCTACAGTTCCATTGAAAATGGGAAGAATATAATTCAATATACAATTTTTCCTTTCCGGTTAAATCCTTTGACTGGTAAAACGGAACGGCTTCTTTCTTTTGCTCTTCAACTGGATGTTACTGAAAAGTTGCAAGCCGCAGAAAAAGGAATGCGGAAATCCCATAAGATCATTAATTCTCCTCTGGCCACCGGAGATTGGTATAAAATAAGGGTTGAACAGGAAGGTATTCATAAAATCACTTATAGTGATATTAGCGGACTCGGAATTGCCAATCCGGATAATGTCAGAATTTACGGATGGGGAGGAAGACGCCTGCCGGAAGATTCCCGGGAAGGAATTCAGCACGAATTTGTTGAAATTCCCGTATTCATGGACCGTGGTGATGATGGAATATTCAACAATAATGATTACCTGCTTTTTTATGCTCTCGGCACTGTAAGCTGGAAGTATGATGAAGGGGATGACTATTTCTCTCACGAAAAGAATCCTTACTCTGATTATGGTTTCTATTTCCTCACCTCAGGAGAAAGTCCGGCTCCTGTGCCCGTCGATGCTAATGTTCCGGAAGAATCTCCCGATTACATAACTGACAGTTATGATGCACTGGATTATCATGAGAAAGATGAAGTGAACCTTATTAAATCAGGAAAGGAATGGTATGGAGAGATCTTTGACATTACCAATGAGAGAACCTTTTCCTTCAGCGTTCCAAACCTGGAAGCTTCATCTCCTGTCAGGCTGAAAACGAACCTTCTGGGCCGTGCAAAAGATTCCAGCAGTTTCATGGTATATGCAAATAACAAAATACTCGATACCGCAGCCATTAGATACACAAGCATTGGTGATTATACGGCAAGGCATGCCTTCACCAGCTCCGGGATTTACTCTTTCTTTTCTTCGAATAGTACTTTTAATATTAAGCTTAGATATCTCAAGCCCGATCCAACAGCAATGGGGTGGCTCGATTATCTTTCGGTGAATGCCCGGGCTCAGTTAAAACTAACCGAAAATCAATTGCTTTTCAGGGATAAGTTTAGCTTGAATTCTTTCGTAACCGAATATAAGCTTAAAGATGCTTCCACATCAACACAGGTCTGGGATATCTCAAACTACCCTGTTGTCCGGAATGTTCCCGGAACTCTCACTGGGAACTTATTTTCTTTTAAGTCGGATGGAGGTGAGATCCGTGAATTTATTGCTTTTAATCCTGCCGGGAATTTTCCCGGAGTAAGATTCGATAGTGAAGGCCTTGGCAGGATTGATAATCAAAATCTTATGGGTAGCGGACACCCCGATATGGTGATTATCAGTTATGAAGACTTTTTGCCTTCTGCCAAAAAATTAGCTGAATTTCGAACCTTAAATAATGAACTGGATGTGCTGGTCACAACTCCTCAAAAAATTTATAATGAATTTTCATCCGGCAGGCCGGATATAACTGCAATCAGGAATTTTATGCAATACCTTTACCTGGGAGCAGGAGATGATGATGATCTGAAACCGCAATACCTTCTTTTATTCGGAGATGGATCCTATATTTTCAAAAGTGATAATCCGAATGACGGAAATTTTGTGCCTGCATATCAGTCGGATGAAAGTCTTTCTCCCATTTCCTCATTCGTTACGGATGATTTTTACGGTCTTCTGGATGAGGGTGAAAATATCTACAGTGGATTACTTGATATTGGTATCGGCCGCTTGCCGGTTACAAATACAGAGGAAGCTGAGGCCATGACAGAGAAGATTATCCGTTATGAGTCTCCCGATCGACAAGGAGAATGGAGAAATACAATCGTTTTTGTCGGAGATGATGAGGATAATAATCTTCACTTTAATCAGGCTGATGGATTGGCCAGGTATGTTGAGAATAATTACCCTGCTTTCAATGTTAACAAGATCTATCTTGATGCCTATCAGCAGGTATCAACCCCGGTGGGTCAGCGTTATCCCGAGGTAAATAAAGCGATCAATAACCAGGTAAACAAGGGTGCTCTTATTTTGAATTATACAGGGCATGGCGGCACCAAAGGTCTTGCTGATGAGAGAATTCTGGAATTAAATGATATTCAGTCATGGGAAAATGAGGGACAGTTACCACTTTTTATGACTGCTACCTGTGAATTCAGCCGGTTCGACGATCCTGGCCGGGTTTCCGCCGGTGAGAAGGTTATTCTAAGTGCCAGAGGTGGCGGAATAGCATTGCTGACAACCACAAGACTTGTCTATGCCGGTCCGAATCATGTTCTGAATGAAAAATTTTATGAAATTGTTTTCGAAAAAAATGAGAAGGGTAAAAATTATTGTCTCGGGGAGATAATGAAATATAGTAAAAATAATGCCGGTGTAGGTATTAATAAAAGAAACTTCACTCTTCTTGGGGATCCTGCAATGAGGCTTACTTATCCATTTCATAATATTGTGGCCGATTCGGTTAATCAAAAGGAGGTGGAATCCGGTGCAGATACATTAAAGGCGCTCTCAACTGTTACTATCAGTGGTCATGTTGAGAATGCTGCAGGGGATCTCCTGGATTC
The DNA here is from genome assembly GCA_964426915.1 of uncultured Bacteroidaceae bacterium. Lineage (GTDB taxonomy): Bacteria > Bacteroidota > Bacteroidia > Bacteroidales > CAYRTD01. Next base: position 3,857 of record CAYRTD010000003.1, read on the forward strand.
ATTTAACGGGTTCATTTACCCCACTGTTTACGACAAACCCAATGAGCAAACAACACTTGCCAATGATGGTGGAAGTAAAAAGACCTTTAAAGTAAGGAACAGTTTACTATATAGAGGCAAGGCAACAATCGACAATGGGTATTTTGAATTTAGCTTTATAGTTCCGAAGGATATTAATTATTCCTATGGATCTGGTAAGATTAGTTTTTATGCATCCGACAGTATGACAGATGCCTCTGGTGCATATATGGATTTCCTGGTTGGGGGATCCTCTCAGGAAATAATTGCTGATTCTGAAGGTCCAGAGTTGAAGGTTTATATGAATAACAACTTTTTTACAGCGGGAGGAATAACCGATAAAAGCCCGGTGCTTTTTGTGGAAGTATTTGATGAACATGGTATAAATACAACCGGAAATGGCATCGGTCATGACATTACCGCCATATTGAACGGAGATTCTCAGAACAGCATTGTTCTTAATGAATACTACCAGGCTGATCTTAACAGCTATCAGAGTGGAACTATTACTTATCCTCTCAGCGGGCTTGAAGAAGGGCGTCACGTTATTGATGTTAAGGTATGGGATATTTTTAATAATTCATCCACAGGATCAACAGAATTTGTTGTGGTGAATTCTCAGGATATGCTGCTGGAGAATCTTATGAATTATCCGAATCCCTTTAAAGAAAATACTTACTTTAGTTTCGAGCATAATAAGTCTGATCAGGATCTTGATATTACTATTGATATTTTTGATATGAGCGGTGCTCTGGTTCGTACCATAAAAGCAAAAGAATTTGGATCCGGTTTCAGATCCCAGCCGGTTTACTGGAACGGAAAGAACGAAGCTGGTAATCACAGCAGACAAGGGACTTATCTTTACCGGATAAGGGTCGTCAGTTCAGATGGGACAGAAGCTGCCAGGAGCGGCAGATTAATTATATTACGATAAAATATAATTTTTATGATCATTTTGAGTTATTAGTTTATTAGTCGGATAGGCAATCCGGTTGTTTTTTAGAATTTATTACCATTCAATCAATTAGTAATCATATAAGTATAGTTAACTATCATTGTTTAAAAGACAGCATGTATCTATTTTTCTATTATATTTGCGGTCATTAAAAAAATAAAAAGAATGTTGTTTAATTTGAATTCGAAGAAAGTTCTTGTCCTGTTATTTTTTGTAGGATTAATAACATCGGCCTCATTCGCCCAGATAACTACAGGGGATTTGACCGGGCAGATGAATGTTATTCAGTCGGCGGTTCCTTTTTTAACCATCGCTCCCGATTCCCGATCTGGTGCTATGGGTGATGTTGGTGCCGCCACAGCTCCGGATATTAATTCTCAGCACTGGAATCCTGCGAAATATGTTTTTATGGAAGGCCAGGGGGGAGCCGCACTGTCTTATACTCCTTGGTTAAGACGATTGATCCCGGATATTAATCTTGCTTATTTGGTCGCTTATAAAAAACTTGACGGACTACAGGCTGTTTCTGCATCACTGAGATATTTTTCGCTGGGTAATATTGTTTTTACCAATATATTCGGAACCCCTCAGGGAGAATTTAATCCCAATGAATTTGCTATTGACCTCGGATATTCCCGTTTGTTTTCTGATAATTTTTCAGGTGCTATAGTGTTCCGTTTCATACGTTCAGATCTTACCGGAGGAAAATATGTGGGAGATATTGATTCCAAAGCCGGGATTGCTGTGGCTTCCGATATCGCTTTTTATTATACCAATGATATTGACCTTGGAGTTAATGATGGTCGATTATCTTTTGGGACCAATATATCCAACATGGGAAATAAAATCTCCTATACAGAGACCCAGGAGCCTGCATTTTTGCCTATTAACTGGAGATTGGGTGGAAATCTTGATCTTGAGATCGATGACTATAACTCGTTCTCTTTCGCTCTTGACCTGAACAAACTTCTGGTCCCTACACCCCCTATATACAGCGACACAGCTGACATGGTACTTCGGGGAATGGATCCTAACGTTTCTGTGCCATTAGGTATGTTACAATCTTTCTATGACGCTCCCGGCTATGAACTTGATGACGGTACCTACAGCGTTTTCAGGGAGGAATTGGCTGAAATAACCTACAGTCTTGGTGTTGAATACTGGTACAGAGAACAGTTCGCCATAAGGGGAGGCTATTTTCATGAACACCGGAATAAAGGGAATAGAAAGTATTTTTCTCTGGGTGTAGGATTGAAGCTAAACGTATTCGAACTGGATTTTGCCTACCTGATCCCCACCTATCCAAACAATCCTCTGGCAAATACCCTGAGGTTTACACTCGGTTTTGATTTTGATAAATACCGGGCTTCAAATTAAATCTGGCTGAGTCCGGAAAATTTCTTATAATGAGCTTTCGTATAGGCCATGGTTACGACGTTCACACTCTGAAAATAGGACTCCCATTATTTCTGGGGGGGATAAAGATACCTTATTCCCATGGACTGGTGGGGCATTCAGATGCCGATGTACTGCTGCATGCAATATGTGATGCACTCCTTGGAGCATTGGCTCTTGGAGATATTGGTAAACATTTTCCGGATACTTCAGAAGAATTTAAGAGAATTGATAGTAAAATCCTTTTAAAAAAGACCTGTGATCTAATAAATGCCAAAGGTTATGAACTAGTTAACCTTGATGCCACGGTCATCCTTGAACGTCCCAAACTGAGACCATATATCCGCGAGATGCAACAAACAATTGCGGGTATACTGGAGACTGAACCGGAAAACATATCCATTAAAGCAACGACAACCGAAAAGCTTGGATTTACCGGTCGTGAAGAAGGAGTGGCTGCTGAAGCAGTAGTTCTTGTCAGATACCGGTGAGATAAAGATGTTATTATTTTTCTGCTGAGGTTTTAATCAATGTTTATTTCCGGAAACTCCAGAAGTCTCTTTTTAATTGTTTCTTCCAGAAAGTATATTTCTTCCTTCAAACTATCGTTGTTTTCCATAAATGCACTGAACCTGACAAGTGAAAGAATGGATTGATAATATTTTAGAGTCTGAATGTCATAGGGATCTTCGTCTGAGATCTGTGTTTTCAAAATATTCTCTTTGAGTTCTTCAAAATACCTTCTAAAGGCCTCTTTTGCCAAATCGGATTTGTCAGTGGTGTAAAGATTGTCGATGAGAAAAAGATAGTAATAGTTTATCCCTGTACTTTCCGGTGGGTATTTATTAATGAAATCAATTATAAGTTCATCCGTTTTATCATGATTACCCATACTCTCATTATGGTAGATCTGAATAAAGCTTGCTTCGAGTATCAGGTTGAAAATAATGACTCTGCTAAAATATTCTGTATCCGGGATCTCTAGTGTTGTTTTTCTTATCAGGGTATTAAGAGCACCGGTGTCAAAATAATTGTTTTCAAATAATACAGCCTGATGATTTTTCTTTTCAATACAATAGTAAAGTCCTTTATCTATAAGGTGATTTACATCTATCATTGACTTAAACCGTGGCTGCATGCCCTTGCTGAAATACAGCGGACGTTTTCCAATCTGAGCATTGATTATGCTTCTGACAAGAAATTCTGAGGTAGACTGAACGTTGCCCCTGTTGCCGCTACTTAATCTCAGGGTGTCAAACAGACCCTCACCGGTGAGATAATCTATATTATAATCTCCATTTGGGATGGTTATTACCGGATTATCTCCTCTAAGCTCCTCAGTCACGAAAGACGATTCCCGATCAAAAGACAATGACCGGGGGGCATTATCATCAATAAGAATAGTCTTCTTTTCAAGCAAGAATATTTGTTCTTTAGTAAAACTGCTTTCCAGTTTATTATCCAAATTGCTATCGTCGGTAATAAGATGGTAATATAAGGGATCGCTCAGGAGTGAAAGATTTATGATCCTGATGTCCTGCCGGAAATTCTTAATTTCCTGCATCCATAAAAGAGGATAAGTATCATTATCTCCGTTGGTAAATAATATGCCATTTTTTTTCAGAGGTGAAAGGATCTCCCGGGCATATTTTTCCCAGAATGGCTGGTATAAATGCTGAACATTATGTTCTTCAAGTAATTTCTCCGCTTCTCTTCGGAAACCAAATATGTTCAATTCGAAATAATGGTTCATTACTTCATTGGCATATTTTAAATCCATCAGGCCTATAAGGGTTCGGTAACCGGGTGACCTTTCGTACAGGATATGCAAATATCTCAATGAATTTTCTGCATATTCCAGATATAATTTTGCATCTCTTCTTTCCGCCTGTGTTCCTCTGGCCTGGGATGGATCAGAGTAATGAGAATGTGACCAGAGAATATCGGATGCTTTTTGTGCATAGGCGCGTGCCAGGCCATATAATTCATTGTCGGAAAGAATGGCAGTTTCTTTATTCTCAAGATGAATGATTACATCATCTGTCCAGCCCTGGTATCCATAAAAGGGATGGGTTGTAAAATCGTAAAGATCCCGGTTGGAAATTAATTCTGTTATAAATACTTCTTTGCTGTTTTTTCCCGGATCAATATTGGAAGGATAATAATCTGTTGCAGACCAAATCAGGATAGGGTTTTCATTTTTATGTGAAAAATACAACGGCAGAACATGCCAGCCATTTGGATCACGGATAAAATTAAAACGGTAAAAATTTTCATTACGATAAGTGTTCAGTTCAAAATTCTGAGCAAATACATTTGCTATCTCTTCCAGATCCGGATAGGTAAAAGGTTCGGGTTGGTCATTATCCCGGGCCAGCGAAATGAAGGGTAACAATAATAATAGAATAAACCAGGGACATTTTCTTCGTTCCAGATATGATAATGTGTGTTTAATGATCATCTTATAATAAAGGTCGTGGAAAAATCGTTTATTTTATCTTAAATAATTAACTTAATATCCTTAAATTATAGTATATTGAATAGCCTCATTATTCTAAACCCGAACAGGAAAAAAGTATGCATTTTCTTTTTACAGGAACAGGTATATTTTCATAAATAAATTGACCAGTCCTGGCTGCTTGAATTATAATTCTTGTTTATTTTAAGCAAGTCAATATACAAAACTAATTTTGTATATATACTGTGTACCTGCTGAATTATCATAATTGGCAATATTGAATTTAAACATGAGTATTCACATGATAAAACTAATTGTAAACTTTGTTACAATAATTGGACTGTCGTGCTTTAGCCTGATGGCCCAAAATTATGAGCTGAAGATAGAGGTAAGGGATTATCCCGGTGAGAAAGTTTATCTTGCATTGATCCAGGGAGATGATGTTGTTCCTATGGATTCTGCTGTGGTATCCGGAGACCATTTTGTTTTTTCACTGGAAGAGAATAGTGTCCCTGGAATGTACAGAGTCGTTTTTCCCTTAACTCAAAATAATCAGGGGAGAAGAGACCCCCTTTTGCTTGATATAATTTTCAATCAGGAGGATATTGAACTTATAACCAGTTATCCACAAGTTTCCAATGAAGTTGAAGTAATAAACTCTGAAGAAAACAAAAAGTACTTTCGATTTTTGAAGCTTGAATCCGATTACCGGAAGCATCTTGCGCTATTGTTTCCCCTGGCAGAATTGTATGACACTTCAGATTCTTTTTTTGAAGCTCTTCATCAGGAATTGATATATATTCAGAAGGATTACAATAATTCTCTTGTAAAATTGGCAAATACAGATCCGGATATGCTGGTTTCTTCTATAATAAGCCTCCATATGGAACCGGTTTACGATCCTCTGATAAACGGAGACCCTATAACATTTATGAAAGATAATTACCTTAGACCTGTGAGCTTTAATGATGGGCGCCTCATTAACACTAAGTATTTATCACAGAAAATTATTTCATATTTAAGTTTTTACCGTCAGGATAATTCTTCATCTAAAAGGGAACAGGAAGAATCTTTTATTGAGGCTGTCGATAAAATTATGCAGGAGGTCAGTTATAATGAAAAGATATATGATTTCGTACTTAATTATCTGATCGATGGATTCGAAAAATTCCAGATGGAAGAAGTGTTGGTTCATATTGCTGAAAATCATTTGGATGGGGAGTGTAAAACTGAAAGTGAGGAAATTGTGAAAGAAAGACTGGAGGCCTATAAACGTATGGCCCATGGTAATAAAGTGCCTGACATTAACCTGCTTGATCCCTTTGATATTCCCTATCGACTCTCATCCATAGAAGAGCAGATGATTTTACTCGTTTTCTGGTCAACTGAATGTCCACATTGTACGAATTTGATGCCTCGCCTGGATAAATGGTATACAAATGAGAATAATGATAAAAGGCTTGAAATTTATACGGTTTCTATTGATAAAAGCAGGGCAGACTGGGAAGAGTATATTCTTATGACTGAACCCGGAGGGATACATGTTTATGATCCTGAGGGCTGGGAGAGCAAAACATCACAAAGATACAATCTATATGCCACTCCTACCATGTTTCTCCTGGATGAAGAATTGCGAATCCTTGACAAGCCTGTAACTTTCAGAGATTTTAAAAGCGCATTTGAAAAGTTTAGATAGTGTCCGTCAATAAAGTCGGGTGGAGTCCGGGTAGAGCGGCGAAGTAATGAGCCACTCTACCCGGACTCAAAATTAAGGGGGATTGTTAATTTATTCCCTTTTCGGAGCTGATTCAAAAATTATCTTTTGTTTTTACTAATCAGATGGTCCAGGCTTATTTTCCCCGATCCGTAAACCATTAGAGTAAATAACATAAGGAAGTAATACAAAGGAATTTCAAATCCGTTATTTCCTGCTGCAAAGCCATTACCGATGTGGACTGTGAAAATTGCAACCAGCATAACTATCATCAGTGGTATACTTATAAACCTTGTTCCGAATCCGATGAATAACAGAATTGCACCCAGAAATTCGGTAATTCCCGCCAAATATGCATTTATCAGCGGTAAAGGATAATTCATGCTGGCAAACCATTCAGCAGTACCGCCGAAATCTTTAATTTTATTAAGTCCGGGTTGAAAAAAGCCATAAGCAAGAATTAGCCGTAAAAAGAGGAGTGGTAGATCCCTTATTTGCTCAACTTTACGAGCGAAATTTTGATAAACGGTACTCATAATATTTGTTTTTAAGTTTAAAGATATATTAGTTAACAAAGCCCAGGATGGCTTGTTTATTTTTGAGGTCGGAAATAAAATGTGACAGGTTGGAAATAAGCTTTTTCTCATTCTCAAAACCGAACATGACTTTTACCTGGGGTATCAGCTTTTTGACGCTTAACTTCTCTGTTGTTATTTTTTCGTAAACCCATGCATGAAATAGGGAAAGATTAAAGAAATTTACGTTTCCGGTGTTTTTTTGTCTGCTCACAAGGACAAAATAATTTCCTTCATTTTTTTCAGCATCGACAACATTCATTATGTGAACGGGATAGTTTAACTGGATCAGACGTGACTCAGGATTGGTTATAAGAATATCTTCCATGATATTGCCTGTTTCATTAAATTCCGGTGATACGATGTCAGGCATGGTATGAACTTCTATTTCGATCCATTCAAAAAGTAATAGATCGTTCAGCCATAATTTTCCGGTTTTTTTTCGGAAATCCGATTCAAGTGCGTATTCGTAAAATTCATTGGGTAGTTTCCAGATCTGCGGGGTTTGAGCTTTATGATTGCTGAAAAAATCATGTACCAGAGCCGTGAATTTTTCTTCACCCATCACTTGTAAAGTTAAGGGATATGCCTGTTTCATGGTATTTTTAACTACATTGAATACCAACCTGCGATAATGGTGGATCCTGTTTTTATTAATTCCTGGAATTTCCCGAATCTTTCCTGTTCTGCAATAAATTCCCAGATTGTTTTGGGCACTAGTTGTTTGTTCCTGAAGCTTCATGATGTACCTCCCAGGTATTTTTTGTTATTTCTCTTAGTTTTGATAACTCTGCATTTAATGCATCTAATTCATCGAAATTGTAATCTCTTTCTAAAAGTACCGGAACCGGATCCATCTTGCTTACCGTCCAGGCGAAAAGTTCATACACAGGATCAATTATTGGCTGGCCGTGTGTATCGATAATCAGATCGGGTTCCACCTGCTCATGTCCTGCCATATGAATATAGGCCACCTTGTCAAGAGGAAGCCCGGATATGAAATCATAAGGGTCGTACTTATGGTTAAAACTGTTAACATAGACGTTGTTTACATCCAAAAGCAACTGACAGTCTGCTTCTTTTACAATCTCATTAATGAAGTCCAGTTCACTCATTTCAGCTGCTACCGGTGTATAATAGGAGACGATCTCTATGGCAATTTTTCTTTCCAGTATTTCCTGTGCCTGCCTTATTCTCCCTGCTACATGATAAACCGCATCTTCTTTAAAGGGAATAGGAAGAAGATCGTACATGTGAGCATTCTGACTTTTAGTATAACTTAAATGTTCGGAAAAAATCTGAACATTGTATTCATTTAGAAATTTTTTTAAATCTCTAAGGAAATTTATATCCAGTTCATCGGGACTTCCTAATGACATAGAAAGACCATGGCAGGTGGCAGGATATTTTTGTGTAGCTTCATTAAGAATTTTTTTCCAGTAACCACCGATACCCATCCAGTTTTCTGGTGCAAATTCAATAAAATCAGGATTCAGCCTGTCTGAGTTTATAAGAACATCTGCGATATCCCTTCTGAATCCTATGCCGGTACTTATATTCATAATAATTGTTTTAAAGGAATCCACGTTCGGATAACGATCATCAAGATAACACCCATGATCACTCAACCTTTACTTTTTGGATCACCACCCTTACGTGAATTCCCTGTTTTGCATTTATAGTTAGAAGAAATTGTAAATTATTTGTCCTGCCTTTGTTAAAAGAGGAACTACATTTAGTGAAATTCCGCTTTCCAGGCAACATTAGTCTTGCTTCCGACCTTTTATTAAGGATCCAGTCAGGAAAAATCAGTTTTATACTGAGTGCAGACTAATTGGATAACAGATGTTTAACCACATTTTCCTTCACCGCATTTTGCTTCGGAAGTTTTTTCTTCGCTTGTTTTCTTTTCAGATTTCGCTTCTGTTTTTTTGGCTTTCTTTTCTTCTTTACCTTCACCACATTTACCTTCACCACATTTTCCTTCGGAAGTTTTATTCTCAGCCTTTTTGCCTTCAGCTTTTTTACTCTCTTTTTTTTTGGCTTCTTTTTCACCTTCTCCCTCGCCACATTTACCTTCACCGCATTTTAATTCACCGAATTTGTAGGTGGCTTCACTGTTTAGAATATCTGGTGCATTGAGGTTCATGATTGCACTTCTGACTTCTGCTCCAGTTCCCATTGAAGCATAGTTTGGGAGATCTGCATTCATGTTGCCTGCAGCAAATGCTGAAATTGAAGTTGTTAATGCTGCTCCTGTTATTAATGAAGCTGATTTGAGGATCTTTTTGTCTTTTTTCATGATTGATAAATTTATAATTATTAATGTTTCTGATTATTTAGTCGGGTCATGTTTGAATTCCTTACAGATGATACCCTGCTTTTTTCTTTTTCTTTGGGGTTTCAGTTATTAAGATGTCTAAAAAACACTGGTTATCAAGGAAGATTAGAGTAATAGTATCCGATATCAATCATTATTTCCTCAAAAATAAATCTGAATGTTTTAATAAGCATACAAATAAATCATGTGCTGGTTTTTAAATAATTGTTAAAAAACAAATAGGGCTGTTATATTGTTAATCAAGGGAATAAATTTTTAAATTCGATGAAGCATATACTTATTTTTGTATTCTTTTATTTCTTTTCTCTGTCATTGTTTGGGCAAAATACTGCGGATCTTGAGGTGGTGGTTGAAGACCTAAGAAATGAGCAAGGAAAAATCGGCCTCAGTCTGTTTAACGATTCTGACGGATTTCCTGAAGATAATGACAGAGCCTTTAGATGGAAAACAGTTAACGCAGATAATGAAAAAGTCGTTTTTTATTTCCGGGATCTTAGACCGGGAGAGTACGCTTATGCTATTCTTCATGATGAAGATGGGAACGGTGAAATGAAAAAAAGTGTTTTTGGGATTCCTAAGGAAGGTTTTGGTTTTTCCAATAATTATAAACCCAAAATTAAAAATCCTTCTTTTGAGGATGCTTCTTTTTCTTTAAAGCCAGGGATGAACAAGCATGTCGTAGAAATCATTTATTTCTGAAAGCTCTCCACGGATGTAACTATCCGGGTTACTTACAAATTGAAAGCATCCTTCCGTTTGTCCGATATCGGCGTTGCTGCAACCGCGTGTCGCTGAAGCTTTCCGCGAGCGCAGAGCTTCTACGCTCGCGGAAAGCTTCAGCGACAGCGTGCGGAGGTACAAAATTTTAAATTCTCGAATCCATCACTAAGAATGTTTTGATTTTCAACATCTTCCCTTCTGATCAGAATCACTTTCCCCCGATTAAATCTTTATATTGTTCATAATAAAGAGCACATGAAATGACGGACTTAAGTTCATTTTCATTTGCAAGAAAAATAAAGTTTTGTTCCCTTATCCCTCCTTTGTCTGCTGATTATAATACTGCTGGAAATCCATTTTCTCATAAATTTCATCAGCAAGAAATGTGAGAATAATACGAAGATCTTCTGCGGATTTATATCCCGGCAAAGGTTGTATCATGTTCATTTCTTCATCCAGAAATACGATACTGGGATAGGAGAGTTGATTGTTCAGAAGCGCACCCGCAAGCTCGTGGTATCCGCGGGAGCCGTTTTTTAAATATTTGAATTCCTGGGCTTTGTATGTTATTGACTCTTTCGACTCTGCATCAAATGATACAGGAATAAACCTTTCATTCAAAAGTTTTATTACTTTTTCATCTTCAAAACTTGTGCTTTCCATTTTTTTACACCAACCGCACCAGTCTGTATGAACAAATATAAAATACTTTTTGCCTGAATTCTCTATTTCAGCAGCAGCTTCAAACGATTTCCAGTTTATCTCTGAAATTTCCCCTGAACGGGAATTGTTATTCTTTACAGGTCTTTCAGTTGAAAAGGAAGCTGTCAAAAGAATCCCTATAAAAAGTATTGTGGTAATCTTTAATGTATTCATGATTTATCAATTTTAATTGCTACAAATATACATAAATATACATACATATATAAACGAATAAGTATTGGATTTCTTACATGAAACCGCAAAAATATTTGCATAGGAATTATGAAATTGGTTGAGAGGAGTGTGGAAACTTATTCCTGTAATGTTCAATCATACCTCACTTAGCGTTTATTTGGATTACAGACCTTCAACTTAATTTCACAATGAAACTCTTGTTATTAGCTATTTTTGAGAATGCAAGGGGGGAAATATACCTGCCGGTTTTTTTTTGGAATGAAATTAGAACTATGATCCTTGAATCAGAAAAAAAACTAATTATGAACAGATTAAAAGATAAAGTAGCAATTGTAACCGGTGGAGCTCTGGGAATTGGAAGAGCCGCTTCCTACCAGTTAGCACGTGAAGGAGCTCATGTAGTTATTACCGACATTCTTGATGAAAAAGGGAAAAAGGTCAGGGATGAAATAATCCATGAAGGGAATAAAGCTGAGTACCTTCATCTGGATGTTTCTTCTGAAAAGAATGTTGTTGATGTTTTTTCAAAAGTTAACGGAGATCATGAGAAGATTGATATCCTTGTCAATAATGCAGGGATTTCCGGCGCAAATAAGCCGACTCATGAGCTCAGCGAAGAAGAATGGCAACAGGTATTTGATATTAATGAAAAGGGAGTTTTTCTCTGTACGAAACATGTTATACCCTATATGAAGAAACAGGGTAAGGGAAGCATTATTAATATGTCTTCTATTTACGGGATTATTAGCGCTCCCGATATCCCCCCCTATCATGCCTCCAAGGGTGCTGTGCGAATAATGACAAAAACAGATGCTCTTCTTTATGCAAAGGATAATATAAGGGTTAATTCTGTTCATCCGGGTTTTATATGGACGCCACTTGTCGAAAAAATGGGCGAAGAGTCTGAGGAAGGAGTTGATAAATTCAGGGAAAATCTTGATGCAATGCATCCGCTGGGCCATATAGGAGAACCCGATGATATTGCTTTTGGTATCGTATACCTGGCATCGGATGAAGCGAAATTTCTTACCGGAAGTGAACTGGTGATAGATGGTGGATTTACCTGTAAATAGTGTCTGTCCATAATGTGTTGATGTTTATTTTAAAATCCCCATTTTCCTTAGTAAAAACGAAGCATTCATGTTTTGTGCCCTGCCTCTGCGGATTTTATAATCAAACCGGAGTTCATCATTCTCTACATAACTTTCAAAGTGGTAATTTCTGATGCTTTCAGGAAAACTGTTTTCCAGCTTGCTGAGTTCAAGATCATGAGTCGCAATAAATAGCTTGCAATCGTAATCGGCTATTTGCTTCAGCAACTCTTCCGAACCTTTATGCTTATCTTTACTGTTCGTACCCTTCAGTATTTCATCCAGTAAGACAAAAAGTTTTTCTCCCCTGCGCAACCTGTCCATAATCCTTTTCATTCTTTTTAGTTCTGCAAAAAAATAGGATTCGCTTTCTGTTAATGAATCGGTTGTTCTCATGCCGGTAATGACCTGATTACCCTGAAATTTGAATTCTTCAGCGAAGACCGGAAAACCAGCTCCGGCAAGGATTAAATTTACTCCTATAGTTCTGAGAAATGTGCTTTTTCCCGCCATGTTGGCCCCTGTAATAATGATTATCTTTTCTGTTTTATCCAGTTTAAAATCGTTAAGTATGCAATTATTTTCTTTTATAAGCGGATGACCGACTTTCTTTGCAGAAAACTCCATGGAATTTAACTCTGCCTTTACCCATGCGGGATGATTAAACAGAAAGATCCCGCCGGAGATATATGCATCGGTTTCAGCATGTATCTCAAATAATTCCAGCAATAGTGCTTTATTATTATTTTTCCATTTTTCAAGAAGCAGGATCAAATGAAAATCTAGCAGAAATAATGTGTTTAATATTAATCCAACCAGCAAATTTAGCCGGCTGTCAAAAAGGTCCATAAGTTTTTCAAGTTGCCGGAAATGATTCAGGGATTCATCAGCTTGTTTAGAAGCTTTTGAGAGAAAAGCAGAGCTAAACTTATGCTTGCTCAGTACTTTTGATAATACATTGTATTTCTTTATGATTTCCTGTTTTCTTCCGAAATCACTATGATAGTGATTGATTTTAGAAAAAAACATACCATAAAAAAACCAACTGACAAGTATGCTTATGATCAGGTAATTTATCGGCGTACTAAAGAATATTGCACTAATGATAAGTGTGATGTTTATTACGGAGAGAATAACTGCCAATGCATGAACAAGGGGGCTAAATTTTGAACTCTTTTTATTTAACCAGTTTTTTATTTGATCGATTTCCCCCGGTTTTTCTTCAATGGCTTTTCCCGATGAGAGATAGTTTTGCATAAAATCAGGGTCCCTACTTAATTCATCATGAATCTGCTGATTTGTAAGGATTTTATCTTTGTCACCCGGAGAGGCGAGGAACCTCTGTGCAAGAATTCTTTCCCCGTTAAGTGTGCAGCAACGGCATACATACTGATAAAGTGAGGAAGGCCCGAAAATATCGAGGTCATAAGTAAACTCATGATCCGGATCGAGATAAATTGCCCCATCATTATACTCATGGTAATCGCCCTCAAGGGCTTTCAATTCCTGACGGTTCATGCGTATCAGAATCCTTTTCTTATGGCGTTTGTCACTCTTTTTTTTATGCAGACTCACAAACCCAAAAAAGGATATCAGTGAAACCAAAGAAAATATGATAAACAATATAGCCTCCTGCTTAACTCCCCTTATCAGGAAAAAAATAAACAGGATCATAGCTGTCAGCCTTAAAACAGAAATGTAATTGATCTCCTTTGTCAGATATTTATCCGCCCGGGTGAGATCATCTAGCCGGGTCCGGTAGTATTTTTCAGGATCCATGTATTTTTTGCTCAAAGATAGCTTTTCATGCTGTTGTTCCTTTGAGAATTTGTTTAAAAAATGTTTAAACAGGCATAAATCAGGGCATCGGGTTTAATTTTTCCTGATGATATCCTTAAGATTTTTTTCGTGGAGCTGAACATTTTTCCGGAATATTTCTTCCTTATCAGGAATAATAGAATAATCCTGTTCGATATAGGATTTTTTCTTTAACGGTGCCGGGTTCACTCCGGTTATAGCTTCCAGTGTTTTTGCCAGAACAGGGTCGGAAAAATCTCCAAATGGCCCTGCTCCGAGGAGCTGATCCTCAATCGGATAAATTGGGTCCAGACCATTTTTGAATTCTGTAATGCCCTCCGAATTTGCATATTTTAATACTATGGGGACTATAGCATAATTGTGCCGGGGTGGTTTTTCTGTGTCGGGAAATACCCATGCTCCGGTATATTTGCCAAATGTTGTTTCTCCGACAGTAATAACTTCCATGTAGGGGTCAAGTCCGGTAATAACCAGTTCACTGGCAGAAGCCGTTCCGGAAGTTGTCATGAAGTATGCCCGTTGCATATCCAGATTCACAGTTGTATTGGTGAAAAAAAGGTTGAGGTCGGATGAATTAGAACCGCTTTCCTGTACGAACAGATCATTCAGATAATCATTATACACATAGCTTACAAGTACGTTTGATGAATTTACCACCGCTGAAGGTGCTATGGAAGATGCCAGATAAGAAGCCATATTAACCTGCCCACCAGGATTATACCTTAGGTCAATTATCAGATCATTTATCCCCGAATCGGCGAAGCTTGTAAGAGCTTCATCGAGTTGATTAATAAATATGCCGTTAATCCCGCTCAAAAAATCGACATAAACAAGGTATCCGATTTTCATGTTTTCGTAGTTAATGACTTCATGGTGAATTACAGGACTTGAATTAATTACTTCAGCAGTAAGTTCCATGGTTTCCCCTGTAGGAGTAAGGCTGTTGCCGTTATAATAGGCCAATTCGGCGGTATAACTATCCTGAAAATAGAGTTCTCTGTAGTTGCTGGTGTCAAGTTTCGTACCATCAATACTTACGATAATATCTCCTCTTTTTAGTCCTGCCCTTGAAGCCGGGGTTTCAGGGGTTACATATTCGACAATAATAAATACCCCGTCGCTGTCACTGAATCTACCGAAGGCGGGTGAATACCCCATAGATAATGGAGTTCCTGATAATTCTGCTTTAAAGGATTCAAAATCATCTGTTATATATGACCAGATATCTTCTTTTTTATAGATCAGACTATTGAAAAAGGAGACGGGATCGGATTCGTTAGCAGGATTCAGATCACCGGGTATCTTGTCATTCCAGAGATAGATGGTATTCATCCACTCGTATACCCACTCACTGACTTCTTCGCTTGTAAAACTGTCATCATTGTTATTATTATTGTCGTTATCATCAGCTTCGGGGTTATCCCGTTCACATGAAACCATAAGTAAAGCTGAAAAAAGAAGAAGTGACAGTAATTTGTAAATATTCCTGAATATCATCATAATAGTAAATTGTATAACTAGCAAACGTTAAATTAACAAAATTCGCATAGGAGAGGTTTATTTTTTTGTAAAATTATTAAATATTTCCTGACAGCTTCTCACCCGAAAAAATAATGATCCCTTTTTTAAGTCATGAACACCTTTTTTTTCTGAATAATTGAAAACGAATATTTTTTTTTGTATTATTGCAAGAAGTACAGAACACTACAGAACAGTTTTAATATTAAAAATTCATATATAAACAAATAGCAATGAAAACACCAGAAAAACATTCCTCCAGATTTTATCAATCCAATCCAAAAATCGGTATTCGTCCGGCAATTGATGGTCGCCGTAGAGGTGTGAGAGAATCACTTGAGGATCAAACCATGAAAATGGCACAAAATGCGGCCCGCTTCCTTGAAGATAATTTAAGGCATCCGGATGGAACCAAGGTAGAATGTGTGATTGCCGACCAGTGTATTGGAGGGGTAGCCGAATCTGCTGCTACGGCTGAAAAATTCAGCCGGGAAGGAGTTGGGGTTTCTCTCACGGTAACTCCCTGCTGGTGTTACGGTACAGAGACCATTGATATGGATCCTCACCTTCCAAAAGCAATCTGGGGCTTTAATGGCACGGAACGGCCGGGTGCAGTGTACCTTGCCGCTGCTCTCGCGGGTCATTCTCAAAAGGGTATTCCTGCTTTTGGGATCTATGGGCGTGATGTTCAGGATTCAGGAGATGAAACAATTCCTGCTGATGTGCAGGATAAGCTGTTGATGTTTGCCAAAGCCGGACTGGCATTTGCCTCAATGAAGGGAAAGTCTTACCTTTCAATGGGTTCGGTTTCAATGGGGATTGCTGGTTCTGTGGTTGATGATCATTTTTTTCAGGAATACCTGGGCATGAGAAACGAATATGTGGATATGAGTGAGATCATCAGGCGGATAGATGAAGAAATATATGATAAGGAAGAGTTTAATAAAGCTCTGAAATGGACAAGGGAAAATTGCCGTGAGGGTAAGGATGTAAATAATGAAGATCAGCAAAAAACCAGGGATGAAAAAGATAAAGAATGGGAGTTTGTAGTAAAAATGACACTGATCGCAAGGGATCTGATGATAGGCAATCCGGAGCTTGAGAAGCTCGGCTTTGGCGAAGAAGCAATGGGACATAACGCCCTTATTGCCGGTTTTCAGGGTCAGCGGCAATGGACAGATCATTTTCCCAATGGAGACTTTATGGAAGCGATTCTGAATTCTTCATTTGACTGGAATGGTATACGTCAGCCATTCCTGCTGGCTACGGAAAATGATAGTTTGAACGGAGTTGCCATGATGTTTGGTCATTTGCTAAGCAACACCGCTCAGGTTTTTGCAGATGTGCGAACTTACTGGAGTCCGTCTGCCGTTAAAAGAGTTACCGGCTGGAAGCCGGAAGGCCTGGCTGAAAGCGGTTTTATCCACCTTATTAATTCAGGTTCAGCATCTCTTGATGGTTCAGGAAGAGAAACGGAGGATGGCAAACCTGCTATGAAACCTTTCTGGGAAATTACAGAAAAAGAGATGGAAGCATGTCTGGAAGCAACTACCTGGCATCCGGCAGTGACTGAGTATTTTCGTGGAGGTGGATTTTCATCTTCATTTAAAACTCCCGGCGGGATGCCTGTTACACTTTGCAGAATAAATCTTATTCAGGGCCTCGGACCGGCATTGCAGATTGCAGAAGGCTATTCTGCCGAATTACCGGAGGAGGTACATAATATTCTTGATGAAAGAACAAATGAAACGTGGCCTACTACCTGGTTTGTACCAATTATCAATGGTAAAGGTGCTTTCAGAGATGTTTATTCTGTAATGGCAAACTGGGGTGCAAATCACGGATCATTTGGCTATGGCCATTTCGGAGATAAACTGATTACCCTCGCCTCCATGTTGAGAATACCCGTATGCATGCACAATGTTGAAGAAGACAGAATATTCAGACCTTCGGCATGGAGTGCTTTTGGAATGGATACTGAGGGCAGCGATTACCGGGCTTGTCAGGTTTATGGCCCTGTTTATAAGTAGAGTCTGTCCATAATGTCCGATATCTGCGTTGCTGCAACCGCGTGTCGCTGAAGCTTTCCGCGAGCGCTGAAGCTACTCTGCGCTGCGCCTTCAGGCAAGCTTTTGGCGGCCGAAGGGAGGCACAAAATTTTAAATCCTCGAATACACCATAAGTTCTGCCGGATGTCAGTATTTAAATTTTTCATTGATCATAATTCCGCCATTCCTAAATACAGGCAGATCATAAATCAGGTGGAAGACGCAGCCGGGGCTGGTATTCTCAGTCCCGGGGACAACCTGCCCTCTGTAAATCAAATGATACGTGAACTTAATCTTTCAAGGGATACGGTATTTAAAGCTTATGAACAATTAAAAATCCGCGGGCTGATCGAATCGATTCCTTCAAAGGGTTATTTTATTCGAAAGGTGAAAACCCGGGTACTGCTTTTTCTGGATAAATACAGTCCGTTTAAGGAAGGGCTATATAATGCTATGAGAAATGACCTGCCTGAGAGCTACAGTATAGATCTTTATTTCCATCATTATAATCTTGAGGTTTTTAAAAATGTCCTTTATAGCGGTATCGGCCGGTATAACTATTTCGTGATCATGAGTTTTGATAATGCCGGTATTTCTTCCATTTTGGCTAGCATGGATAAAAGCAGAATTCTGATTCTGGATGTTTGTATGGGAACTTCTGATGTTCTGCCCCGGATCTGTCAGGATTTCGGTAGTTCATTTTACAATTGTCTTGTGAAGGTGTACAACCGACTTTTGGAATATACTGAAACTCTTTTTGTATTAAGACCTGAGACCCATCACCCTGACGAATCGGCTATGTCGTTTATCAATTTCTGTTCTGACCATGGTATTCGGGGAAAAGTTCTTGGAGAACTCAGGGATGAAGACATCCGGAAAGATCGTGCTTATATAGTTGTTTCTGATGATGACATGGTTATGATAGTTGAGAAAGCCGTTAGATTTTCACTTGAATTCGGGAAAAACATCGGACTGATATCCTATAATGACACATCGGTAAAAAAGGTTATAGCCGGGGGGGTAACCGTGATCTCAACCGATTTCATAGAGATGGGAAGGAAAGTAGCTGAATATCTTAAGAATCCGGAGCCTGTCAGGATAATTATTCCTACGAGATTAATCAATCGGAAGTCTCTATGACCTGCGTAATGTGCTCTAATACCGGCAATCCGGTTATCAGAAGGTCAGGGTAAAAACTGTTTCCTTTTCAGGAACGGATTGAGCCGTAATAGTTCCTCCGTGCAAACGCAATATCTGCCGTGAAAGGGCAAGGCCTATTCCCGAACCTGAAGGTTTTGTGGTGAAGAAAGGGATAAAGACCTTGTCTATAACATCTTTCAGTATACCGGTGCCATTATCAATCACCTGAATGGTTGGCCTCCCTCTTTTATTGAAAAACGCTTTCATTACTATCTTTGGATCATTTTTTCCTTCTACAGCGTGAATACTATTTTTAATAAGGTTTATCATTACCTGTTCTATGAGCTGCTCGTCCATTGAAATTTCAAAACTTTCAGGTTCCACATGTTTTTGGAAATTTATCTCTTTACCCTTCATCTCTTCCTTCATCAGTTCCTCAATATTGTAGAAAAGGTCTTTTGCCTTTACTATTTTAAAATTGGGTTTGGGAATGCGTGTGAGGTTACGATAGGTATTCACAAAATGGAGCAGGCCATTGCTTCTTTTATTAATGGTGGTAAGTGCCTGTTTTATTTCCTGAACGGTTTCAATGTCAATGTCTTCGGGGTCTTCACCGGCCGTATAGGGTTTTAGCATACTTTCCAGTGTTGCCGACAGGCTGGCAATAGGGGTAATAGAATTCATGATTTCATGGGTGAGTACCCTGATTAATTTCTGCCAGGCTTCGGTTTCCTGTTCTTCGAGGACATTCTGGATGTTTTTTATTGTGGTAAGAACAATGATCTTATTTTTTAATTTGAATTCGGTGGCATGAATGGCCAGTTGCAGGAAATCATCATCATCCTGCACTTTCACCAGTTTATTATAACCCGGCTTAATGTTCAGGAGGGTATCCACCAGTTCCGGTGAAAGAGTTTCAAGCTTTTGAATGTTGCCGATGGAACTCAGTTGAAAAAGTTTTTTTGCGGCTTTATTGATCATTTCCACCCTACCGTTTTTTTGATATGCAAGAATACTCACATCAATATTCTGGACGATACTCTGAAGATAATGAAAATGTTCTTCTTTTTCAGATCTGACTTTCTGGAAGTCAGCAATAACATCATCGAAGGCTTTATTCAGCTCGTTAAATGATTTCCCCATGCCCTCAATCTGAAAAGATCGAGTAAATTCGGAAAACCGTATAGACTCCAAAAAGCCGGCCAGATCCCGATTGGTTTTATCTACAAATCTGATTAGTGAATAGATCTGAAGTAAGATCAGAATAAAAACAAGAATGGGAGTAAGATAGGTTTCAGTATCAAGTAAATAGAAAAACAGAAATACGGTTACTGCAAAGACCAGGATCCTTATTATTAGTATGACTCTAAAATTCTTATAGACCATGTTTTTCCATTCTTCGGTATAGAGAAGTCCTTGTCAAGCCAAGATCCTGTGCCGCCTGGGTAATATTACCCTGGTAATGTTTGAGGACTTTACTGATCACCTCTTTTTCAATTTCATCCAGGTTATAGGATTCAAATTCAAAATCACCACCGGATTTGGCCTGTGAACTAAGAATGAAATCATCAGGACTGAGGCTGTCTCCCTCGGTCATGATTACAGCGCGTTCAATTGCATGTTGCAGCTCCCTGACGTTACCGGGCCAGGAATAGTGATTCAGCTTTTTCATCGCACTTGACTGAATATTTCTGATGGATTTCCTGTATTTTTTGGAATATACTTTCAGAAAATGATCAGCCAGAATAGGGATATCCCCTTGTCTGTCCCTGAGCGGAGGTAAAAGGATCTCGACTGTATTGATCCTGTAAAGAAGGTCCTGCCTGAAATTTCCTTCAGCAACTTCTTTATGAAGATCGTTATTGGTTGCGCAAATGAGCCGGACGTCAATATTAACAGGATTGTTTGCTCCTACTCTTGTAACTTCCCGGCGTTCGATAACCGTGAGAAGTTTTGTCTGCATCTGTGGGGAAAGATTTCCGATTTCATCCAGGAACAGGGTGCCTCCGGATGCTATCTCAAATCGCCCCTGTTTAGCCGTTTTGGCGTCGGTGAAGGCTCCTTTTTCATGGCCAAACAGTTCACTTTCAAATAGTGTTTCGGCTAAGGAGCCCAGATCGACATTGATAAAAACCTCATCTTTTCTCAACGAATTCCGGTAAAGTGCTCTTGCAACAAGTTCTTTACCTGTGCCGTTTTCTCCCAGAATAAGAACATTGGCATCTGTTCCTGCAACCTTTTTAATGGTATTAAAAACACTCATCATTTCTTCCGACTGACCAATAAAATCGGTAAATGGCTGGTCAAGAACAGCAGAGATCTCCCGTTGCTTTTGTCTGAGTTCGTTGGCCTCTTTTCGCGATCGACTGAGTTTAATGGAAGAATTAATGGTAGCAAGGAGTTTTTCATTCTGCCAGGGCTTGAGAACAAAATCAGTGGCTCCTGCTTTAATTGCCCTGACAGCCTTTTCGGCATCTCCATATGCGGTGATGAAAACCACTACAGCTGTTGGATCGATATTTAATATTCTGTCCAGCCAGTCAAAGCCCTCCTGCCCGGAAATTGCATCTTTTGTAAAGTTCATGTCCAGCAGGATGACATCCCATTTTTCTTTCTTCATCATTTCCGGTATTTTCTCCGGACCTGTCAACGTCTCAATTAGCTCTACCTCGGGCTTTAATAATAGTTTCAAAGCAAAAAGAATATCCTGATTGTCGTCCACTGCTAGAACTTTTCCACTTTTTGTGCTCATTTTAAATATTTTGTTTTCCTTAATTCTTTCTCATCCCTGCCAGTCATATTCTAAAAATCTTTCCTGTCCTGAGGCCTAAAATACAAATCTTTTTTGAATTGTTCGAATCCGAACGATAATTGTTTCATTATCGGACACTTTCTAAATAGTTTAACAAATTAAATGTCTATGTAAAGACCTGAAAAACAAGTACATTATGTATTTGGCATAATTAATGAAGATAAATAGAACAAAAAACCATGTATATGGACGGAATGGATAGGAAAATTGAAAAAAAGAAGGGGCTTTCAAAAAGGGCTTTATGGATAATAGCCGGTATCGTTGCCGTTTCTTTGATTTTTTACAACATTGTATTTGGCGATAAAAGTTCGAAATTGAATGTTGATCTTGAAAAGATAAGCGTAGAGAAGGTTGAGCAAGATGTCTTTCAGGATTATATTGCAGTTCAAGGTGTTGTTGAGCCCATAAAAACAATTTATCTGGATGCTATTGAAGGCGGAAGGGTAGAGGAGATTTTGCGGGAAGAAGGAAGTATGTTGAAAAAGGGGGATGCAATTATCCGCTTATCCAATAGTAATCTCATCCTTGAAATATCAAGTACCGAGGCACAGGTATTGAGGACTATCAATGAGCTGAGAAATGCACGTAATTATATGCAGCAACAATTGCTGAGTTCAAATATTCAGATACTTCAGCTTGATAAGGAGGTAAGAAGACTTGAGCGAAATTATAAAAAGAATTTACTCCTTCATGAGGAGGAACATATTTCAGACGAAGATTTTCAACAATCTAAAGAAGAGTTTTTTACATCAAACAAGCTTTTAACGCTTCATAAGGAACACCATAAGTCTGACTCGATTTATCGCGAGACCCAGGTCTCAACGCTTGAGAAATCAGTCGAAAATATGAGCAGGAATCTTGAACTTGCGCAAAAGCGACTTGAAAATCTGAATATCACAGCTCCCATAGACGGAGAACTTGCCACTCTGAATCCGGAGATTGGCGAGGTTATTAACTACGGAACGAGAGTTGGCACAATAAATATTCTTGAATCTTATAAATTAAAGGTGAATATTGATGAACATTATGTCGCCCGTGTTTATCGTGGATTAACGGGTCATGCTGATTTTGCCGGAGGAAAATATGAAGCCGAGATAAGCAAGTTATATCCAGAAGTTCAGAATGGACGCTTCTCAGTAGATATGGTTTTTAAAGAAGATATCCCGCAGCAGATAAAAATTGGACAGACTTCCAGGATTAAACTTGAGCTGGGCGAATCAAAAAATGCGATTTTGCTGCCTAAAGGAGGTTTTTACCAAAGTACTGGTGGTCAATGGGTTTATGTTGTTGACCCCTCAGGTGATTTTGCGATAAAGCGTCAGATAAGCATTGGACGTCAGAATCCTAGATATTATGAAGTACTGGACGGTTTAAATGAAGGAGAAGAAGTTATAGTATCCTCATACGATAATTTTGGTAATGCAGATAAGCTAATTTTGAAAAATAAAAATTAATTTGGATTACTTTTAAAAAATATAAATAAATAAACAGATCCCCATGCTTAAAACATTAGAATTAACTAAAGTATTCCGCACTGATGAAGTGGAAACCACAGCTCTCAACAAAGTAAATCTCGAAATTTCCGGTGGCGAATTTGTTGCCATAATGGGCCCATCCGGTTGTGGTAAATCGACATTGCTTAACATCCTTGGTTTACTCGACAATCCGACTGGAGGACAATTGTACTTTCTTGATCAGGATGTCACTAAGTATTCTGAGAGAAACAGGACGAATATCAGGAAATCCAATATTGGATTCGTTTTCCAGAGTTTTAATCTTATTGATGAGTTAAACGTTTTTGAGAATGTTGAACTTCCGCTTTTATATCAGCGTGTTTCATCCGGTGATCGTAAAAAACGTGTGGAAGAGGTGTTGGACAGGATGAAAATCTCCCACAGGAAAAAGCACTTTCCACAACAGCTTTCCGGAGGACAACAGCAAAGGGTTGCAATTGCAAGGGCAGTGGTTTCTAAGCCTAAACTCATTCTTGCCGATGAGCCCACGGGTAACCTCGATTCAGCCAATGGTGAAGAGGTAATGAACCTTTTATCAGAGCTCAACCAGGAAGGCACAACAGTAATTATGGTGACTCACTCGCCCACGGATGCTGATAAAGCCCACAGGATTATTCAGTTGTTTGATGGTCATATTGTTACTGAAAACATAAAACAACGGGTGTAGTTCTTGGAAGGTAAAATTCAGGTTATATATAAACAGTTCGCCATGAAAGATTTATGTGTACCAATCCCGGGATTCGGGGATCAACAATTTGCAGATATTGAAGTCAAAGTCGGTAAAAAACGATTGAGTCTTAATTACAGAGTAGTTTCATTTCCTTGGGACGTGGAAGACAATCTTCCGGTAACCATTGATGAAATTGAAATTTCCCTTGCCCGGATCCACAGGCTGAAAAAAGAGATTGAAGGATATGATAAAAACTGGGAACTTATACAGATATACAATCCTTCGGAACACGCTACTCATATACAGGTGCTTTACAGAAAGAAATCATAGCTATGAACAAGTTGATCACCATATATCTCATCGCATTTTTTTTATCTTTGAATGTCAGGGCACAGGAAGAAAGTCTCTGGACGCTGGAGAGATGCATAAATTATGCTCTTGAAAATAATCTGGACATAAAACGACAGGAATTGCAGACCAGTTTATCGGAAAAAGATTACCAGCAGGATAAATTTAACCTGTTACCAAGTGTAGGAGCCGGAATTGAACATCAGTTCAGCACAGGCCGCTCACTCAATATTGAGAATTATGAGTGGGAAGACCGGAGTAAGCAACAGGGATCTGCAGGAATAAGAGGTGATCTTACGCTTTTTAAAGGTTTGACAAACTATAATTCCATTCAAAGGGGGAAGTTTCTTTTTCTCAGCAGTGAAGCTGATCTTGAAAATTTAAAAAATGAAATGACTCTAAATCTTGCCGCTTATTATCTTGATATTCTTTTTGCTGAGGAATTGCTGGATGTTGCTGAGAGTCAGTATGAGATTACACGACTGCAGGTTGAAAGGAGTAAAAAAATGGTGGAGGTGGGTAATTCAGCCAAATCTGAATTACTCGAAATTAAAGCTCAGGCTGCATCTGAAAAGCTGAAAGTAACTGAAGCTAAAAATGCGCTGGAAATGACCATCCTCGATCTTACACAATTGCTCGACCTGGATTCGGTTGGAAATTTTGGAGTATATAAACCTGATATTAATATAGAATTATTGCAGGCCCCTCCTTCAGTCGCTGAGATATATGAAAATGCTGTGATTTCCATGCCTGAGATCAAATCTGCCGAATACCTTACCAAAGCTCAGAAAAAAGCAGTAGCAATTGCACAAGGCGCCCGCTCACCAGAGATCAGCCTCAGTGGTTTATACTATTCGCGATATCTTGTCGATGCTGTTAATCCGATTGACGCAGCTGCGGGTTATTCTCTTGAAGAACAGCTGGAGGATAATCAGTATAAACAGCTTACCATAAACATGAGTATCCCCATTTTCTCAAAGTTTCAGACACATACCAATATCAGTAAATCCAGGATTTTACTGGAAGATTATAATTACATGCTGGAGCAGGAAAAACAGGTCCTTTATAAGAAAATACAGCAATATCATGCAAATGCAGGTGCCGCTTATGAAAATTATTTATCGGCTCTTGAAGCTGTTACTTCCAATGAGGAAGCATTTAAGTATACAGAACAGAAATTCGAGATCGGCCTGGTGAACTCTGTTGATTTTAATGTTGCGAAAACCAATCTTGCAAAAGCAAAATCAGACCTTGCGCAGGCAAAATATGAATATATATTCAAAATAAAGATCCTCGATTTTTACCAGGGCAAACCCGTTCAATTATAATTACCTGCCGTTAATCCGGTATTATAAAAAACCATTTCATTTTTGAAGTGGTTTTTTTGATAGATTTTTCCAGTCGGAAATCCGGAAAATTCCTGTTGAGTTATTAATTCTTTCCAGGTTCATCTGAACTTTTTTGTTCATGAGGCTAATCATTTTAAAGAGCTTTCAATTTGTAAGTAACCCAAAACTAAAAAACACTTTTTACATAGACTCCTTTGGCAATAGTGCACTATATTATCTTTAACTCCATACACCTGAAAGGGTCTTTCTGGTACTCAAAATGAAGATTGCCGGCACTCTCATACCCGCATTTTTCATATAATCTCAATGCCGATGGATTTCTGGTAATTGCATCGAGACGGATGGAATTAAAATGTTTTTTCTTTGCATACTCATAAGCAAAAACCATCAGTTTTTCTGCAATTTTCATATTTCTCCAGACCGGATGAACAGCCATCCTATGAACAATCAGGGATGGACCCTGATACTTCCATTCTATCTCGTTATATCCCTCCGGTTCCACGGTGTTAAGGCAAACAACACCAATGCTTGTAAAGTAGTGCTGATAAAGAAACAGCTCCCCCTTAACAATATCCGACTCAACTTCAGAGGCGTCCGGATAAGCAGTATTCCAGTTATAAAGACCATTTTTGTTCATGCCCGGAATACAGCTTTTGTAAATATTCAGGGCCTCAATCAGATGAAAAGTTTTTGCCTGAAGGATCATAGATCGCTGTTTTCCGATGAAAATACTTTTTCACCTGCCACCCGGGTTTCAATGACCCGGATTTTATATAATTCATTTTCTTCTGCCTTCATAATGTCATCTTCCAGTATTACGAAATCCGCTACTTTTCCTGCTTCAAGACTTCCTTTTTCATCTTCTTCGAATGCGGCTTTTGCTGCCCATATAGTCATCGCTCTGAGAGCCTGTTCTCGGTTTAAGGCTTCTCCGGTCTGAAATCCGTCTTCCGGATATCCTTTTTGATCTTTCCTTACTACAGCCGCATAGAATCCAAGTAGTGGATTGATATCTTCGACTGGAAAATCACTTCCGTTAGGAAGCCATCCATTTTGTTCCAGAAGGGTTTTGAATGCATAGGCATATTCCATTCTTTCACCCAACCTTTGACCGGCCCAGTACATGTCGGATGTGGCATGTGTGCTCTGTATGGACGGAATTACCGAATATTTTCTGAATAGGCCAAAATCATCCGGATGAATAACCTGGGCATGTTCGATTCTCCAGCGTTTATCATTTTTTTTGTTGAGTATACCGCCGTAAATACTTAACATCAGGCGGTTTGCGCCATCACCTATGCAATGAGTATTTACCTGGTAGCCACATGAATCGGCAAGCCTGGAAATTCTGGTGAGGTATTCTTCTGATGCAATAAGAAGGCCCTTGTTACCCGGATCATCAGAATAATCATTTATCATCTTAGCCCCCCTTGATCCTAATGCCCCATCGGCATATAATTTCACGGAAGCTACATGCAGCTTGTCTGTTTTATATATCCCCTTATACATATACTCTTCGAAGTTTTCCTCTGTAGGATTCAGCATAGCATAAATCCGCATTTTAAGCTTACCGGATTTATTCAGCTCATCAATAGTTTTGATAATACTCTTTTCTAGGCCGGCATCATGAACCGAGGTTAGACCAACAGCAAAACAACTTTCCTGAGCAGAGATCAGCGATTGTGTGATCTCTTTTTTACCCGGTTGCGGTATGTTTTTTCTTACAAGTTCTATCGCATTGTCAATAAGTACTCCTGTAAGCCTCCCGTTCTTTTTCATTATATCACCTCCGGTGACTTCAGTTTCCGGATTAATGGCTGCAATTTCCAGTGCTTTGGTATTGGCTACGGCAGCATGCCCGTCAATACGCCTTATCAGAACAGGTCTGTTGGGGAAAAGACTGTCCAGTTTGCTGTTATCGGGAAATTCTTTCATTTCCCAGTCATTTTGATCCCATCCCATTCCGGTAATCCATCCATCAGGATAATTATCAGCATGTCCGGATAATCTTTCCAGCACTTCCTCAAAGGATGATGTTCCGAATAAATTTGCCTCCCGGAGTGTGGTGCCATAACCGTAGAAATGACAGTGAGGATCAATAAATCCGGGATAAACAGGCTTTTCGCCAAGATCAAGTATTTCTTCTGACTCGTACTTTTCTGCTATATCCTCATTACTTCCCATGGCGAGAATTTTTCCGTCCTCTATTGCCATGCTTTCGTAAATGTCAAAGTTTTCATTGACAGTGTATATTTTTGCGTTTTTGATTATCATATCAGTGGGCGTTTTGTGGTTGCAGCCATAAAAAAGAGCAATTACAAACAGTATAATTGTATTGAATTTCATTGAATTCATATTTAATTGAAAGTATCCAAAATTCTTTTCGATTTATTTCTCCAAATATAAAGAATCATATTTACTTCTGCTTTGAGGGATTTGAAAATATCACTTTTTATCTATTGTGCAGTTGTGCAGTTGTGCAGTTGTGCAGTTGTGCAGTTGTGCGGTTGTGCAGTTATGTCTGTCCATAATGTCAGTGAGACTATGATTTTGGTTTTTCAAAATCATTTAGTCGAACTGACATTATGGACAGACACTAATTTGGAAACTCTTATCTTTAAAAAAAAATAATCGCAATCCGAAATGTTTACTTTATGCTGATTTTGGACTGATAGAGCTTTTCTGCCATTACTTTTATAAAATATAATCCTTCGGGAAGGTTCCCTCGTTGAAGAACATAGCTATTTCCGGCTTCGATAAACGTATCGCTCATTACTTTTCCCTGCAGATTGTAGATAATGATCCTTGCAGGTCCTGACTCCCCGGAACCCCAGCTTATTCTTGCCTCTGTATGGAAAGGATTGGGATAAATCACAAGATTTTCGTATTCATTTTCGGGCATGCCGGTTCGGAGGGTATTGTCTTCCAGATTAGAGAGTGAGTGCACAAAAGGTCCTGAACCGGCTTTTTTTCCGTCCTCCGAAGTAACAAAACAGGCATCCGGTTTACGTGCTTCAATTTTATAGAACATCCTGTCCCCCGGTTCAGTATCGTTCCACTCTGTAAAACTACCGGATATTTTGAATACCACTTCCATTTCATCAACCCGGGCCCCGGCCCATATATAATACCATACAGGATCAAATATTTCGCTTTCATCGATATAAGGGGTCCAGTTGAGTACGTTAGTTCCTGGAACCACTCCTTCAGAAGACCCAAGGTGGATGGTCTGATGAAAGCTGGAAAAATCCGATTCATTACCGCAGGTATCGATAACTGTGATAGCATACCGGGCAGCAAGGGCATCGGGATTTGAGTTATAGTCTTTAAAGTAGGAATACCTTGCATCGTAGGGCACATTTCCGATAGGCACATAATTATTTCCATAGAGTTTGTAGATATTATAGGACTCTATTCCTGACCTTTCAGTACGTTCCCATATGATCATGTTTTTATTTTCAACTGAATCGACGGTTACCATACAGATTTCCGCATCCGGATAAGGCTCTGTTGCAGTGATAATTGCAGTATCAGATACCGTTGTGCATTGTCCGTTCGAAACCGTTGCATAAAAAATTCCGGATGTATCCGTAAATATCCGATTTTTCTGTAAACCGTTATTCCAGGAATATGTGTAATCCAGTACCGGATTATAATTCTGTAATTCGAGGGAAATCTCCTGATAATCGCCCTTGCATATAGAGTTTTCCCCTGTGGGATTAATCTTTAACGCAGGTGATTCAAGTACCGACACAGTCTTAATAATCTCTGAGGAGACATTGTCATTATAAACTTTCAGCCTTACGGCATATTTCCCCTGCTCACTGAATTGATGTTCGATGTCTTTTGTGGTATAATCTATGATTCCGTCATTATTGATATCCCATTCATACCTGCTGAGTTCATCAATGTTCGTGCTTGTATTGCTTATAATGGTTGGTTCGGGCAGACAGGTTACCGGGGTTTCGAAATTGGGTTCGGGTGAAGCAATGGTGAGTTTGGTAACTCCGAAATATCCGGAGGCAAACCAGATATTCCCTTCTTTATCAACTGAAATATTATCGACATAATTTTCAATAAGACCATCATCTACGGTAAATGTCCGCATTTCTGATCCGTTAAATTTAGCTCCTCCTGAAGAACTGCCCATCCATATATTTCCATGATTATCTGCTGTAATCCTATTATAAAACGCAGGTGTGGGGTAATTCTCAAAACTCTCCTTGCTGAATTTTGAAAGGTTCCCTCCGGAAAGTATCCAAAGCGTACCTTCTTTATCAAAGCTAAGGCCAGAGCAATTATTTGAGGGTAGACCATCGGTAGTAGTATAGTTCGTTCCGTTAAAATTTGAATAATTCAGATATCCTGCCCCTCCGTTGGAAGTGCTGTACCATATCCTATTGTCACCTTTTACTGCCACACCGGTTACGTCATTTACCGGCAGGGTGCTGTTAGATGTAGTAGCCTGGTTATGAAAACTACTATTTGCATTAAACAAGAAAATTCCATTTTGGGTAGCAATCCAGAAAATATTGCCGGTATCATCAAAACAGACATCCTTTACGAACATGTCAGCCCATTCTACGTCAATTACACCGGAAATAACATGGCAGGTTGCATTATCATCCGGATCAAGTTTTATGACTTTTAATTTTTTATCGTGTCCCAGGAATGCAAACCAGGTATTGTCGTATTTGTCAACGGCAAGATGTTTAATCCAGCCATAGCCGCAGCCATCATTCGCATAAAACTCGTTGAAAAAACCCCCGTCATAATCTATCACATAGCTATACTGTCCAAGCATACGCGCGCTTCCGTCACTCAAAAATCCGATGTCTTCCACATAATTACTTTGAACTGCATTGACTTCAATCCTCGGAGTCCAGCCGGTATGAGAATCATTAACCTTTGAAAGACCATTATAACTCCCAAGCCAGATGGTCCCATTGGCGTCTGCCATGATATCGATGATCATATCAATCCTGTCTCCGGATTCTCCTGATTTAATGGGCCCGTTAAAGATACTGCCATCATACTTGTATGCTCCGGCTGCAGTGCCGAACCAGATAATGCCATCCTTATCAATAGTTATGCTGTATATGTTCGCTGGGATAGAAGAACTGTAATTAAACCACTGATTTTTGTTCTGATCATATTTTAACAGACCTCCATAGAAAGCTATCCAGATGTTTCCCTTCAGATCTTTTGCCAGATCGAAGGGGCCTGCATCCTGACCGAGAATATTCCAGGGATCAGAGATCTCACTGACCTCTCCTTCTGCGTTCATCTTCCACAAAGCTCCGTTTATGCCGGGAACCCCAAACCACATGTTCCCAAGATCGTCGCTCAGTATAGACCCCACATACCATGCCCCATTCAGATCTATTAACTCCCAGTCTTTACCATCATATTTTACAACCATTCCGTCATTGACACTAAACCATATATTCCCATTAATGTCCTCGGTAATGGTTTTGCATCGCCAGATTCTCTGCCCGTCTATATTGTTGATGGTTAACCACTCATTGCCATCAAAACGTGAAATGCCCCCCTGATAGGTTCCATACCAGTAATTTCCATGGAAGTCTATATACACAGCCTCCACTACATTTCTGGCAATTCCACTATTGCGGGTGTTAAAGACAGTTACCAGGGATCCGTCACTCTTCTTTCTTTTAAAAACTCCCCCCGAGGTACATACCCATATATGATCCCCTTCTTCCGCAAGAGAATTTATCTGATTCATGTCTGTGTAATTGGTAACCTTATATTGTGCCCGCAGTGGTAAAATAAAAATGAAAACAATCATTGCAGTGAAAATGATCTTTTTTTTCATGGAGTAAGATTTTTGAATGAGTTTTTTTCTGCAGGTAAATTATTTGATACAATCAAATTATGTATTCCACGTTACTTTTACAGATTAAAGCTTATTTTTGTTTCATCCTTATATGAAGATTCGATATTTCATAGTAATTGTTTCTGTAATTTTCGCTTCTCTGTCATGTGAAAGAGAGGGCTTTATTACAGATCCGGATGCCTCGCTCAGGTTTTCATCTGATACTTTATATTTTGATACGGTGTTTACTACCCTGAGTACCATTACCAAAAGTTTTACCATACACAATCCTCACAAGGATTTCCTTAAAATTTCCCGCATACGGCTCGCCAAGGGTGAAAACTCTGTTTTCAGAATAAATCTTGACGGAGTTCCTGGAATTGATTTTGAAAATATTGAAATACCACCGAAGGATTCCATCTACGTCTTCGTGGATGCCACACTCGATCCCAATAATTCAGATAACATCATGCTGCAGCAGGATTCCGTAGTGACGGAAACAAACGGAAATGTTCAGGATATTGATATTGTGGCCTGGGGGCAGGATGTGCATATGATTAGGGGGGAAGTCCTTACCACCCAAACATGGGTGAATGATAAACCTTACCTGATCATTGATTATGCCCTTGTTGATTCGCTGGAAGTTCTTACCATGGATCCCGGGGTACGAGTATATCTTCACAGAGATGCAGTATTTGCTGTTGGAGGAACCCTTATTGCCAATGGTGAAAAAGATATGCCTGTAAGCTTCAGCGGTGACCGTCTTGAGAAAATGTATGAAGATATTCCGGGGCAGTGGGGAGGGATATATTTTTTTGCAGGTACACGTGATAACAGGCTTAACTATACAGAAGTCAGAGGAGGGAATTTTGGAATGATCGTGGATACGACCATGAATGAAAATCCAACCCTGGAAATCACCAATTCATTAATTGCACATATGAGTTCGGTAGGTTTGCTGGCTCGGGGAGCAAAAATCAAGGGAGTGAATAACCTGATTTATAATTGTGGTTCAAGTGCACTTGCTCTTACCATCGGGGGAAGCTACGAATTCTATCACTGTACAATTGCCGGCCGCTGGGGTTATTCGCCACCACGTACAGATCCTTCCGTATTTATATCAAACTATTATTATTATAATGATACACTAAGTACCGGCGATGTTGTTTCCAAGCCCGAAATTCGGGATATTGAAAAGGCCTATTTTGGAAATTGTATCATATGGGGAGATATGGAGAATGAGCTGATCATTGATAAATTTCCTGATATTGGTACATTTAATTATAAATTTGAAAACTGCCTGGGAAAATTTAATCAGGATGGTTTTGAGTTTAATTTTACCGATTTCCCGAATCTGATCAAAAAATATCCTGAGTTTATATCCTGGAATGAATATGATTTTCAGCTTGATACACTTTCTCCAGCTAAAGACGCCGGAAATGAATTGACGGGAGAATTATATCCTCTGGACCGAAACAGAAACAGCCGCATTGAAGATGGTAAGCCGGATATTGGAGCTTATGAGAGGGTAGAGGAAGGCTCTGATTAATGGCTGTCCATATACGAGGCCGTCTAAAAAGTATTTTAAGTTCTTTTAAAATGATTATTACTTCTTAGACAGCCTCCGGGATAAAGTCTTTCCTGTAAAATTTTTTCTGTTATCTTTTCAAAAAAACGCTGAGATTTCCCCTTTTTCTGTATTAAGAGTAAAAAGATGAATGATGAATAAATACATATTATTCTTCGTTTTGTTTTTTGCATTACAATATTTGAGAGCTGAGGAGGAGGACAGCCTGGTATTTTTTTTCTGGAATGTTGAAAACCTGTTTCACCCTGAGGACGATTCGACGACGCTGGATGACGAATTTACACCGGAAGGAGACAGGCACTGGAGCTGGTACCGTTATTATGCCAAGACGGCCAGAATTTGGAAGACGATTATTGCAGCAGGAAATACCAGACCTCCTCCCGTTATCTGCCTGGCTGAAATAGAAAATGCACAGGTGTTAAAAGATCTTTTTGTTTTCTCGCCTCCCGGGAAATATGGCTATGAGATTATCCATAAAGAATCTGATGACCGGAGAGGAATAGATGTAGGAATACTATACGATCCGGAAAGGATTTCATTAATCCGCTCCCGCTGGATAAGGGTTAATCTGGAAGAAATAGGGGGAGGTCCCACCCGCGATATTCTTTTTGCCTGTTTTCAGTGGAAAAATGATAACTTTTGCCTGTTTTTAAATCACTGGCCAAGCAAATACGGAGGAGCCGGTATTACGGAAAAGTACCGGATGAAAGCTTCTGCAACGCTTGTCAATGAGTTGAAAAGTGTAAATGCAGATTTCCCTGAATTGAAGATCATTTGTCTGGGAGATTTCAATGATACCAGGGAAAGTTTTTCACATAAATTCCTGGAGAAAGAAGGAGATATGTGTCCACTTTCTTTTAGGAGCGGGGAAATCGGTGGGACTTTGAAGTACCAGGGGACCTGGCAGTTTATTGACCATGTATTTGTGAGCCGGAATCTGCTGGATCCGGGCCGGGGAATGAGGGTAAAGAACTGCCGTATTTTTTCGCCGTCTTTTTTATTGGAACCCGATTTGAAATACGGAGGGAGAAAGCCCTATAGAACATGGTATGGATTTACTTACAGAGAAGGCTTCAGTGATCATTTACCTGTTATGCTTACTCTTTCTTTTTAAGCCCCAGTTCCCTGGCTTTTTCCATCATATACTTCCAGGCGTCATCATAGCTGTTTGATATCTCTCCTTCAAGAATAGCTTCTTTTATGGAATTTTTTATTTTACCAACCATAGGCCCCGGCTCTATATCTAAAGTACTCATTATCTCTTCTCCACTTACCGGAGGCTGAAAATTGCGAATGGAATCTTTTTCCTCAATTTCTTTCATCTTTTTTCGCACCTTCCCGAAGTTTCGAAGATATCGCTTAACTTTTTTCTCATTTTTAGAGGTAATATCAGCTTCGCAGAGTAACATAAGATCTTCGATATCTTCGCCAGCTTCGTACAATAATCTCCGGATAGCAGCATCTGAAACATTTTCTTCTACGAGGGCAATGGGCCGTAAATGTAACTGAACTATTTTCTGCACATATTTCATCTTTTCATTGAGGGGTAGTTTCATCCGGCGAAAAATTCCGGGGATCATTTTCATGCCCAGATATTCATGTCCATGGAATGTCCATCCCGAATCGGGGTCAAATTCTTTCGTGAGGGGTTTGGCAATATCATGTAAAACGGCCGCCCATCGCAACCATAAACTATTACTTTTTTTTGCAACATTATCAAGAACTTCCAGAGTGTGTTTAAAGTTGTCTTTGTGCTTCATTCCCTCTCTGCTTTCCACTCCTTTCAGCCGGTGGAATTCGGGAAAGATGATTTCCAGTAATCCGCATTTCTCCAGAAGGTAAAAACCCCTGGAAGGCTTATTGCTCATAATGATCTTATTCAGTTCGTCGCTAATCCTTTCACCGGAAATTATTTTGATCCTTTCTTTATTCTTTTCTATGGCATAGAAACAGTTTTTATCGATTTCGAAATCCAGCTGGCTTGCAAATCTGATGGCTCTCATCATTCTTAGAGGATCATCTGAAAAGGTTCGACCGGGGTCAAGGGGAGTGCGGATAACCCCATTTCTGAGGTCTTTTTCCCCATCAAAAGGATCTTCCAGTTGACCAAAACTTTCGGGAAGGAGTGAAAAAGCCATTGCGTTTATGGTGAAATCCCTTCGCTTCTGATCATCTTCCAGGCTCCCGTTTTCAACGATGGGTTTACGGGAATCTCTCCTGTACGATTCTTTTCTGGCCCCGACAAATTCGATTTCCCTGTTATTATGCCTGAACATGGCTGTCCCGAAATTTTTAAAATAACTCACTTTTTTCTTACCCAGCCTTGCTGCCAGTTCCTTCGCAAAGTCTATTCCACTGCCGGTTACCACAATATCAATATCCTTGCTTTCCTTGCCAAGGAGGCAATCTCTGACAAACCCGCCTATCACGTATGCTTCCTGATTTAACTGTTCGCAAAGCCCGGATATGACTTTGAAAATATTATCATTGAGACATTTGTTCATATGTAGATATGACAATTTGATCAAATTTCATGACAAAATTACAATTATTTGCTAAGTAAGAGAATTTTCAGAGCTTTTAATCTAATGGTATGAATTTTGGACAGTAATTTAAAGTACATTTATATGTATAAATATTTTGATAATTTGTAACACTAAATAATAAAGTAATGATTGAACATTTAACGGCAGATAGTTTTAAAGAAAAAGTTTTCGATTACGGTGAGAACAAAGAATGGAAATTCGAAGGAGATAAACCCTGTATGATTGATTTTTACGCCGACTGGTGTCAGCCATGTAAAATGGTAGCCCCCATTCTGGAAGAACTTCAGGAGGAATATGAGGGAAAGCTGAATATCTACAAGATAGATACAGAATCTGAAAGAGAACTTGCTGGGATCTTCGGTATTCAAAGCATACCTTCTCTTTTGTTTGTTCCAAAAGATGGACAGCCTCAGATGGCAATGGGTGCTCTTCCCAAAGAAACCTTTCAGAAAGCAATTAAAGATGTGTTAAACGTAGAGTAATTGTTTTTCGACATGATTTCTGTCTTGTCCGGCAAGGCAGTAAAAAAAGTCACTTCATTTTTGAAGTGGCTTTTTTTTATACCATTCAGGATTTCCCATGCAGGAAGCTGGTTCTGAAAAGAGAATGACGGGGGAAAGGATTAAATTTGACAATAAAGCATTGTGAATGAATAATCCATTCATGCCAAAATTCTTTTTGCATAACAAAAGATTTTCTTACTTTTGAACTGAAATTATGTTCAACCTCTCTAAGGGGGTGCCTTATAAATACGGGCTGAGATCATACCCTTAGAACCTGATCCGGGTAATTCCGGCGAAGGGAAATTTGGAGAAATCAATTGAAACACACTTTTAAATCTATTTAATTATGTACAGAACTGTAATGGTGTCTGTAATGTCATTATTTATGGCATTGCAACTATACGGACAATATTCGTTTTCCGGGAAAGTAACAGATGAAGATGGAAAGGCACTTATCGGCGCCAATATTTCATTTACGGACAATTATCTTGGTACGATAACCGATAAAAATGGTGATTTTATTTTTAAAAATATCAGGAAGGGTACTTATGAACTTCAGGTTTCTTATGTGGGTTATAAAACCTTGACCACTACCCTCAGTATTGAAAAGCATATTACCCGGACATTTACACTTGAAAGATCACCCTATCTTGTTGAAGAGGTAATTGTGAGAGGATTACGTGCTGGTTATAACGACCCCGTTACTTCAGAAACATTGAACCGGGAGTACATAGAGAAGAGAAATATTATGAAGGACATTCCCTTTATTTTAAAGCATAGCCCTTCCATGGTCACAAGTTCGGATGCAGGACACAGCGTGGGTTATACCAGCTTTAGAATAAGGGGGACAGATGCCAACCGGATTAATATAACCGTTGACGGAGTTCCTTTGAATGATGCAGAATCTCATGGCGTCTGGTGGGTAAATATGCCCGATTTTGCATCCTCGGTGGAAAATGTTCAGATTCAGCGTGGTGTTGGAACATCTACTAATGGTTCTGCAGCTTTTGGCGCAAGCTTAAACTTCAGGACCAATGAACTGAGAAATGAGGCGTATGCCGATGCCAATTCAGCCTACGGTAGTTTTAATACAAGAAAGAACTCTCTTAATGTAGGTTCCGGAATGATCAATGATAAATTATCTTTTGATCTGAGACTATCGGAAATGCACAGCGATGGATATATTGAAAGGGCAGAGGCCGATCTGCAGTCTATGTTTCTGTCTGCCGGACATTACAGTGAAAAAACCATCCTGAAGTTCAACATGATGATGGGAAATGAAAAGACCTATCAGGCCTGGGATGGTGTGCCGGGCTATATGCTTGAAGAAAACAGGCGTTATAACGGCATAGGCATGTATACCGACGAAGATGGGGAGGTTCATTATTATGATAATGAAACTGATAATTACCGCCAGGATCATTATCATCTTCATTTTTCTCAGGAGCTTAGTCCTGTTCTTTGGTTCAATTCCACTGTTCATTATACCAAAGGGCGAGGGTATTATGAACAATATAAGGAAGAAGAATCATTGAAAGATTATCTTCTCCCTGAAATTGTCATAGGTGACAGTATTATTACAAGTACCGACCTCATCAGGCAAAAGTGGCTTGACAATGATTATTACGGAGCAGTGATGTCACTGAACCTAAAAGAAGAAAATTTCGATCTGAATGTAGGAGGTGGTATAAACCATTATATCGGAGATCATTTCGGAGAGGTGATATGGTCACGCTATGCAGGAGTTTCAGAAATCCGCCACCGTTGGTACGAGAATACAGGATATAAAAAGGATTATAATATCTACACCAAAATCAACTACAGATTGAGGAACAATATTCACCTGTTTACCGATCTGCAGTTAAGAGGAATAAATTATAATATTGAAGGTGTGGACGATGATTTGAGAGATATTGGGCAGGAACATGATTTCTTCTTTTTTAATCCGAAATTCGGACTCAATTACCGGCCGGATAACAAACAACGTATGTATTTTTCCTTTGCTGTGGCAAATCGTGAACCAAACCGGACAAATTTTGTGGATGCTGATCCGAATCAACCTTTACCTGTGCATGAAACGCTCTTTGATTATGAACTGGGTTACGAGATCAGCGAAAGGAATTTCCGTTCAAATGTAAATTTCTATTATATGGATTACCGTGATCAGCTTGTTCTTACAGGTGAGATTAATGATGTAGGTTCTGCTATAATGACAAATGTGGATAATAGTTACAGACTTGGGATTGAAATTGCAGCCGGTATAAGATTGAATAATTCTATACGCTGGGAGGGGAACCTTACACTCAGCAAGAACAGAATCAGGAATATGGTCAGTTTTCTTGATAATTGGGATTACTGGAGTGATACAACAGGAACACAAAATATACAGATCAGGGAAGAACATGGAGATACAGACATTGCATTTTCTCCAGAAATTGTAGCTTCCAGCATTTTCAGGTATAGTCTTCTGGAAGGGATGGAAATCAGTCTTCAAACCAAATATGTGGGTAAGCAATATATAGATAATACGGAATCTGAAGACCGGAAACTGGACCCCTGGCTGATAAATGATCTTTTGATAGACTACCGGATCCCTGTACGCTTTGCCAGGGAATTCAGTATCAATATGCTGATAGCCAATATTACCGATCATAAGTATGAATCCAACGCATGGGTATACAGGTATTATTATCAGGGGAATGAGCAGGCTATCAATGGTTTTTATCCCCAGGCGGGAATTCATTTTATGGCTGGAATTAAGATTGGCTTCTAATCAGAAAACTTTTTGCGCTTTCTATTCGTAGAAAAATACCATAAGCTGGATCTTTTATGCATATTCTTGTTGAGATTCATTCTGAATTATAATAATAGATAGTTAACCCGTACTTCATATTATCGGGTTTTACTATTTTTCAGGCATAAAGCTGAAATTATTTCAAACCACCAATAATGAGCATTAAAAGTCTGAAGGTATTGATTTTCGAAGACGATCCCCTGGATGTTCAACTCAATATCGCTGAACTTCAGAAAGAAAATCCACAGGCAGAGGTAAAAACTACTGCCAGGGAAAAGGAATTTAAGTCGTTAATTGATAGTTTTAAACCTGACATTATATTATCAGATTACAATCTCCCCGGATTCGACGGTCTTGATGCTCTCAATTATGTTAGGGAAAATTTCCCTCTTCTCCCCATCATTATAGTTACAGGATCACTTGATGAGGAAACAGCCGCCAACTGCATAAAAAAAGGCGCATGGGATTATGTGCTGAAGGAGCACATTTTCAGGTTGAATCCGGCCATTGACCTTGCCATACAACATCGGGATGAGAAGATAAAACTCAGAAATGCTGAAGAGAAAGTTCTGGAAAGCGAAGCTATTTACAGAAGGCTTATTAATAGCATTGAAACAGGGATAATTCTCCTTGATCTGGATATGAAGATTATTTTTAGTAATGAAAAGGCTGAAAAAATACTTTCAAGAAAAAAAGATAGTCTGTCGGGAAAAAAGTTTTTCGAAACGCTTCATTTTAGCAGAAGCCTGCATTCACAAAAGATAATATCAGAATCGGAAATTATAAATTATTCTGAAAGTTTTAAGAATACAAATGATGATCAGGAGCTTATCTACCGGCCTGAGAACTCAGAGTTTGTTAAATGGGTTAATTTAAGTACCATACCTTTACTGAATAAGCAAAATGACCTTGAGGAAATACTTGTATGTTTTAATGATATCTCTGAAAAGAAGGTCATAGAATCGGAATTACTGGATTCTGAATCGCGTTATGAAGTTATTTTTGATTCGGTCAATGACGGTATTTTTCTTTATGACCCGGATGATTTTTCTCTTTTAGATGTGAATGAAGCGGTTGTCAGGATGTTCGGGTATTCCAGGAAGGAAATTCTGAATATGACAATTGGGGAACTGAGTGACAAAGAAAGTGGTTATACAAGTCCCGAAGCCAGGAAATATGCAAAAGTTGCCTTAAAGGGTGGTGTACAGACTGCTGAATGGCTGGCGAAAGATAAGAAAGGGCGGCGGTTCTGGATATTTGTTATTCTGAAAATGCTCAATATTGGCAGCAAGCCTGTGCTTATGGGTATTGTCAGGGATATAGATGAACAGAAAAAAATCCAGAATTCCCTGCAAAAAAGTCAGGAACATTTCAGGGCGCTTACCGACAATTCTCCTGATGTGATCATGAGGTTTGACAAGCAGAGAAGACATATTTTTGTTAATGATAAGGTTCATACCGTACTGGGAATAGAACCAGAAATATTTCTTAATAAGACACATCATGAAATGGGTGTGTTTC
This sequence comes from uncultured Bacteroidaceae bacterium, assembly GCA_964426915.1. Taxonomy (GTDB): domain Bacteria; phylum Bacteroidota; class Bacteroidia; order Bacteroidales; genus CAYRTD01. The sequence goes on from CAYRTD010000003.1 coordinate 44,026, forward strand.
CTGAAGAGCTTTGTAATTTCTGGGAAGATAATATTAATAAGGTTTTCAAAAACGGGGCCTCACACACTGTCGAATTTTCACTGCAGGGAAAGGATTCTACTATTGATGTCGAATGGAGATTATTCCCTGAATTCGATGAAAAGGAAAAAGTTGAGAGTGTGGTGGGGGTTGCCCGGGATATATCCGGAAGTAAAAGACATGAGGTAGTTCAGAATGTGCTTATTGAGATAGCAAATTCTGTTAATAATACCAGAAATCTGAATGAACTGTTTGTGCAAATACAAAAATCGCTTGGCACCATAATAGATACAAGAAATTGTTATGTAGCCATGTATGATGAAAAATCCGATACGATTACGCTCCCTTTTCATCAGGATGAGAAGGATACATTTCAGGAGTTTCCTGCTGGAAAAACCCTTACTGGTTATGTGATAAAAACAGGTAAATCCCAGCTCGTTGATATGGAGAGAACCGCAGAGCTGGAAAAAAATGAGGATATTGAGCCAATCGGAGCTCCTTCTGTTTCCTGGTTGGGTGTGCCATTGCGAATTGCTGATAAAATTATAGGTGTATTTGTGGTGCAAAGTTACACCGAAGATATCCTGTTTACTTTAGATGATGTACAGCTGCTTGAATTTGTGTCTGATCAGATCGCCCTTGCCATTGAAAGAAAGATTGATCAGGATAAATTGAAGAATAATCAGCTGCGACAAAGAAGAATAATCGAATCCTCACCTGATGGCCTGGTAGTTATTGATATGAACGGGCGTGTGCTGGATTGTAATTCTATTTTCCTTGAGTTACTTAAACTGGGAAGTAAAAATATTGAAGATAGAAACTTTTTTGATTTTGTTGCTGATGAAGATGTAATAAAGGTTCAAAATATTCTTAATGAGACACTGAAAACATCTTATTACAAGGATTTTGAATTTATTATGAAGAGGACTAATGGTTCACGGTTTTTTACTGAAACCAGTTTTGGGCTTATTCATGGGAACGAAGAGGACGAAGGAAACTTTGTTATTGTTATTAAGAATATTGACGAGCGAAAGGTCTACGAAGATAACCTGAAAATTGCCAAGGAAAAAGCCGAAGAATCGGATCGCCTGAAAACGGCTTTCCTGTCGAATATGTCGCACGAAATCCGGACTCCGATGAATGCCATAATCGGATTCGCCGAGTTGCTTTCAAGACTTAAGACCTCAGATGAGGAAAAGTATGAATATGTTCGGCAAATTAACTTTGCCGCCGATACTCTTATGAAACTCATAGATGATATTATAGATATTTCCAAGATCGAGTCGGGTCAGTTGAGAATGAATCCTTCCCTGTTTCTTTTGAATCCCCTGCTGGATGAAATGATGTCAATGTTCCGTAAAGTCCTTGACAGGCAGAATAAATCCCATATTGATTTAATTATCAGAAATCATTGCGATATCAAGGGAATACAATTACATGCAGATGATTTTCGTTTACGCCAGGTCTTTACCAATCTATTGAGCAACGCTATCAAATTCACCAGTAAGGGCAGTATTCTATTCGGAGTCAAATCATCTGAAAATGGTATAATTACTTTTTATGTAAAAGACAGTGGTGTAGGTATCAGTAATGAAAAACAAAAGTTTATTTTCGACAGGTTCAGGCAGGGACATGAAAACAAGGAGAGTTTTTACGGAGGGACTGGTCTTGGACTGGCGATATCAAAAAATATCATTGAATTGATGGGGGGTGATATCGGAGTGCGATCTGAGGTAAACAGGGGATCAGAATTTTTCTTTTCCATTCCCTATGATGGTAAACATCTGAATGTACCTGATGAGAAAGTTAGTATCGACCGTAGTCCGCTCGACTGGAGTAGCAAAACTTTTTTGATAGCGGAAGATGATCCTTCCAATTTTTATTTACTGAAGGAAAATCTGAAAAAATATAAGGTTAATATTCTCTGGGCAAAAAACGGGAATGAAGCGATTGAAATATTCTCACAGAACAAGGATGATATCAGTATTGTGCTGATGGATGTCCAAATGCCCGAAATAAACGGTTACGAAGCCACAAGGCTCATAAAGGAAATGAAACCAGAAGTTCCGGTAATTGCCCAGACTGCCTATGCTCTTGCCGGAGAAAGAGATGCCAGCAGAAGGGCCGGCTGTGACGACTACATATCCAAGCCGCTGATGATGAAGGAGTTGCTTTTTATCCTCAATAAATTCCTCGATAATGAGAAGATGAATGAATAAAATCCGGTATTTAGTAATTCTTTTATTTGTTTTTCAGGCTTGTGAAGAATCTGAGAATTCTCAAAACCTGAATGTTTTCCGTTATAATGAATCGAGGGGGATCGTTTCTCTTGATCCGGCATTTGCACGTGATCAGACTATGATCTGGCCAGCAGTACAGATTTTTAATGGTCTTGTTCAGATGGATAATGATCTGAACGTTGTACCTTCGATTGCAAAAGCATGGGATATTAGCAGAGACGGGCTCGTTTATACTTTTTATTTGCGCGATGATGTTTTCTTTCATGATCATACGGTTTTTCCAAACGGGAAAGGCAGGAGGGTAAGAGCCCGGGATTTTGAATTCAGTTTTTCAAGGATACTGGATCCGGCTATCGCATCTCCGGGATTCTGGATCTTTAATAAACTTGATCGAAATGTTGATAATTCAGGTCAGGGTTTTAAAGCATTAAATGACTCAACCTTCCAGATATATTTGTCGGAAGCTTTCCCGCCTTTCCTTGGTATACTTACTATGCCTTATTGTTCTGTGCTTCCTTTTGAATTAAAGGATAATAAAGAAATTGATATTTCCTCGGAACCTATTGGCACTGGTCCTTTTAGCTTTAAATTATGGAGAAGGGATGAGAAACTGATACTGGTAAAAAATGAACGGTATTTTGAAAGAGACAGTTCTGGTGAAAGGCTACCCTATCTTGATGCTGTTTCCATTAGTTTTATCAAGGACAGACAATCGGAATTCATGGAATTTTTGCTTGGAAATCTTGATTTTTTGTCGGGTCTGCATGCTGCTTATAAGGATGAATTAACAACTAGAAGCGGAAAATTGAATCCTCTGTACAAAGACCGTTTTCATATGGAAACCGAAGCTTATCTGAATACGGAATATCTTGGATTTTTGCATGATGAGGATAAGCTCGGGATAAGTGATAATCCTATTAGTAATTTGTACATTCGAAAAGCCATAAATTTCGGTTTTGACCGCTCGAAAATGCTCAGGTATCTGCGAAATAATATGGGTACACCTGCAATTTTCGGCTTTCTCCCATCCGGTTTGCCTTTCCATGAACAGACAAAAATAAGAGGATATGATTATTTTCCTGATTCTGTCCGGTATTATCTTGAAAAAGCCGGATATCCGGGGGGGAACGGCCTTTCTGAAATAAACCTCACTACTACTTCCGACTATCTTGATCTGTGTGAATTTATTCAATACGAACTTTCTCGTTTTGGAATCCCTATCCAACTGGAAGTTGCAACAGGAGGAGCTTACAGGAATAAACTTGCGAACGGTCATCTTCCTTTTTTCCGGGGCTCCTGGATAGCAGATTATCCTGATCCAGAGAATTATCTTTCTTTATTTTATTCAGAGAACAGGAGTCCTGCGGGCCCGAATTATACACGCTTTGAAGATGCCCGTTATGACAGCCTTTATGTCCTTTCTCTAAAAACCCTGGATGAAAACAGAAGGAAGGAAATTCATAATCGTATGGATCAATATCTTATGGACAGAGCAGTTATTGTACCGCTGTTTTACGATAAAGTGGTCCGATTTTACCCTGTATCGATAAAGAATTTCGAGGCGAATCCATTGAATTTGCTGGTACTGAAATCAGTAAGGAAGGAAATAAATAAAGAAGAAAAATCTGTCGATTAGCTTTTAGCCGGTTATTTATCCCCGCAGATATGATTTTTAATACTCAGATGTTGAGCCCTATAATTTTATTTTTTGAAAAAATGTGTTATTCTGGTGTTACTTACTTACTCCTAATGGTATTAATATTTAAACCAATACTTAACCATCCAAACGAATATGTACCAAAATCATTGGGAGAGATACCACAAAGCAGTATGTTCAATAAATTTTTACGGGAAGACGAATTCTAAAATCCTGGGACTTACAGGTTTTCGGGTAGGGAGATTAATAATTACCGATGACCTTATCTATTCCCAGCCGGATCTTTTGCAAGTTAAGATTCGTTTCTATGAACATGACGGGGTCAGGATTTTCAAGGAAATTACATTCAGCCATGATGAATTTAAATCCATTCTGCCACATAAATCCAGTTTCGATAACCTCGGGCTTGCTTTTTTCAATCTTGATGAGAAAATCCTGGAGGGAACTACCGAATTTGCCCTTTGTCCTAATTGCAATTCCCCGATCGGCAAGGATGCTCTGACCATTAGCTATCAATCAGATTATGATAACATTGCACTGAGATCTGCCCTGATAAGTTCCAATTATGTTAATGATCGCGGATTAACCTTTCTGCAATTTGATGGAACCGTAAGACCTGCCACAAGTGGCAGTCCTCTTATCGATCATGAAAGCGGGAAGGTGATAGGCATCGTTTCCAATAAAGAGATGAAGATAGTAAGAACATATCATGAATTACTCAGGACTGTTGATGCAAACCTTGAAATACTAAAAAAGGTAAAAGATAAATTTTTTATTGAAGAAGTTGATCCGGTGCAGGTTTTAATTGTAAATCAGAATCAAATCAAGCATTTATCCAAAGAGATTTTTTTAAATTTTGCAATGAAAAATGGATATGCTCTTGATGTAAACCATTTACGTGAGCAACTGGAAAATACTTTTGAAGCTGATTTTGACTGATATCCGTTAGCTCAGGATTTTTGTGGTTCGTCGGTGCGCAGTATTTTATCGACTTCTTGTTCTGTTTTATGTAATTTTTCTTTACATATCCGGATGAGCTCTGTAACCCTTTTCACTTTTTCACTAAGCAGATCAATTTCCAAATCACCTGATTCTATTTGAGCTGTTATTTCTTCTACTTCTTTTAAAGCTTCACTGTAAGAAATGTTCTTTTTTGCCATTTTATTTTACTTTACTTTTTAATTTTCCTTTATGCAGGACAGTAATAAGCTCATCATTTTTTCTGACGTTTTGAGCATCTTTGAGGACTTTCCCATTATGTCTGGTTATGGAATAACCTCTGGATAGTATGTATTCAGGGCTGGAGAGATTTATTAGCTTGTCCATTGAGATTAGCTTTTCTTTCTCTTCTTTTATGAGTTGAAAAGCTATTCTGTCCACCTTTTCCTTTGATAATCCAAGTTTCTGTTCTTTTTTTACAATGAGGGCAGAAACCTTAAATGCAAGGGTTTTATGTTTATCATTTAACAGATTATTTGAACCGGCGAGCATAGAACCCAGGGCTGCTTTTATCTCGTAAGCACTCTTGTTTAGAGTTGTGCCTGCCTGGTAAAGGACCTGTCGTGTATATAGAACAAGGTTTTGTGAAATAAGTGAAACGGAATCCTTTTCAGACTGTATTTTTTCTCTGACCAGATCAAAAATATATTCTTCCATTTGGTGAATCCCGGTAAGGAATTCTGCCATGCGATCTATAAGAAATTCTGCTGCTGCAGTTGGGGTTTTTAGTTTCCTATGGGCAACAAGATCTGCAACAGTTTCGTCTCTCTCATGACCAATTCCCGTTATTACTGGTAAGGGGAACTGGGTAATATGAAAAGCAAGGTCATAATTATTGAAGCAGTCAAGTTCAATCGTTGCACCTCCTCCACGAATAATTACAACAAGGTCAAAATTATTTTCCGATTCATAGATTTTTTCCAGGGCTTTTATAATCGATTCCTCTGCTTTTTCTCCCTGCATTACAGCCTGGAAAAGGTTTATTTCAAAATGGAAATTCTCAATATTGTTCGAGAGAGTATTCAGAAAATCACCAAAACCGGCTGCGGTAGAAGAGGAAATCACTGCAATTCTTTGTGGGACCAGTGGGAATTCAATTTGTTTATTCATATCTATCACCCCTTCCCGGGTAAGCCGCTCGATAATCTCTGCTTTTTTCCTTGCCAGATCACCAAGAGTATAACTTGGATCTATGTCTTTAATATTAAGGCTTATGCTGTATTGAGGGTGGTATTCAAGGCTTACATTCACCAATACCTTTATTCCTGCTGAAAATTGATAACCGGTAGTGCCTTCAAAGTAGGGACGGAGCATCCGGTAGGTATACGACCATATAGTAGCGCGCATCCGGGCAAGGATCTTGTTTGTAGCAGGATTCTTTTCAATGAGTTCAAGATACGCATGACCACTGCTATTAAGATGTAATTCACTTATTTCAGCAATCACCCAGAATTGATCAGGGAATGCAGTAGCGAGTGTTCCCTTGATCCGGGCGGTCAATTTACTCAGTGTAAAAGCTGAATTTCCCTCTTTATTGTCTGATAAGTTTTGTAACAATTTCTCCTTCTGTTGAATGAGCTTTAAGGTAATAAATCCCCGGTCCGTTGTTTTTTAAACTGTTAATTGAGATCACATCACCGGGGTTCCAGTTTCTTTTGTATGAATGTACTAATTTTCCGTCTGAAGAAAAAATATCAATCTGTTTAATCTCGATTTCCATGCTGGTAGGATGAAGTTCAAAGCTCCCGGACGAAGGGTTTGGATAAGCAATTAGTCCATATGCCGGTGAATCGGTACTGTCTTTTTTCAAATGCCACAGTGCATGCAGGAAATCAGGGATTCCGTAACCCATTATACTATCAGGATTGCTATACTGACTACTGCTTTTCCGTACGGCTTCAATTATTTCTTTGTTGGTTTTTTCAGGAACGGCCTGCCATAAACATGCTATTAACCCAGCTATCTGAGGGGCGGCGAATGATGTCCCATAACCCTCCGAGGGCTCTCCAAGAGGGTTGATAATCTTCGTTCTGAACCCCACCGCCATAACATCGGGTTTAATTCTGCCGTCGGCAGTATTTCCCCTGGAACTGAAACTGGTGATATTTGAGGCGGTATCAACTGAGCCTACTGCAAGTACATTGGGACCATCAGAAGGAGGTGTTATTTTTCCCCAGGGATCATTGCCTTCGTTTCCTGCGCTGGCGACCACTACCATTCCTTTGGAAAAAGCTTTTTCAGCTGCCCGTGTTACCAGGGCTCTGTTACCGGTAAGATCAGCATAGCTGTAATTCATTTTTTCTGAGGTAGGGAAATCATAATACCCCAGGGAAGAGGTAATTACGTCTGCACCTGAACTATCGGCATATTCTGCAGCGAGAATCCAGTTTGCCTCCTCTATTTTGTTTTCTCTTGCTGCTTCTTCAGAACGTAAAAGAAGATATGAAGCACCGGGAGCGGAACCCACAAAAGTATCGGGGATAAAAGCTGCCATGGTGCTGGTAACAGCGAGCCCGTGGGTGCTTTGCTCAAAGAAAACGGATGAAGGGTCAACAAAATCTTTATAGGCTAATATTCTGTTTTCTTCCCAGAGATCACGGAAAGCATTAATTTCATCCATTTTATAAAATCCGGCATCCAGAACGGCAATCAGCATACCTTCACCCCTGTATCCGAAACTGTGCAGAAAATTTCCGGACAATAACCTCATCTGGGAAGATGCAACTCCGTAAAAGCTTGATTTTGATCCTTCATATACCGATTCCTTTTCTCTGGTTATTCCTTCCTGTATGGAAGGGGTAAAATTACTATATTCGGTATTAAAATCTTCGACAAAATCAAATGTGGATATTTTCCCAAGGACAAGGCTGTCCTTTGTTTTAATTAATACGGAATTAAACCATCTGCTGGTACCATGTATACCTACCCCTGTTCCACGTATACTGTCGAGATATGCAGCCGAAACCGGCAAATCCTCATGGGTAACCGGAATGCCATACCTTATCCGCTTAGCAATGGTACGGGGAGAAAGGAAATCCTGGGGGGAATCAATAGTGTACTGAGTGCCGTCTTTATCCTTTAGCTGCACCCAGTAGAATTCAGGAGCCAACCTTTGAGCAATGGAAGGAGAAAAAAAAGCAGATAGAATTAATATGGAAATAAGGAGCTTTTTCATTTATGATTTAAAAACTTACTAACCAAATATAAAGCAATTAACGTAATTCATTAGTATTTGGTTCAGGGAAATCGCCGACCACTTCATCAAGCTGACGTGAAAACTCTTTTTGTTTTTCCTTCATCTCAGGACTCGCTTGCATTTTCCCTTTTATATATTCAACAGTGAGGTCCGGGTTACCCTCTTCTGTATAATATTTCCAGGTCCCGTGCATAACGCCCCCTGAATATGATCCTTCAATAAAAGGTCTGCCTTGCGGATTATAGGATTTAAAACTTCCTTCTCTTTCACCTTCCTTATGGGAGGACTTTAGCCTTAATTGCCCGTTTTCGTAATATTGTTCCCATTTACCGTTTTTCTTTCCATTCTTCCATTCAGTTCTTTCCGCAATTTCACCGTTGTCGTAATACTTTTCTGTCAGTCCTTGTTTTTTCCCCATTTCCCATTCTTCTGTAATGGCAAGTCTGCCATTGTAAAAAGAATAGTAATTCCATATGCTGTCTTTTTGCTGTTCGATATATTTCCCTTCGGCAGCTTTTTTCCCGGTTTTGTAGTATAATGTTGCATAAGATGTAATTCCGTCCTCCAGAAAATTGATCTCAGCTGACAGATTTCCTTCCGGAAAATATCTTTTCATTAGTCCTACGGGCTTATTTTCCTCAAAACGGCCTTCGTACATTAGCTTTCCATTATCATAATATTTTTTCCATGCTCCGGTTCGTCTGCCTTCTTCATCAAGCTGATTGATGTCGTTCTGCTGGGCAAAGAGACTCAGACTGAAGGATAGAAATCCAATAATAAATAAGTAATTTTTTATTTTCACCATATTTGTTAGAATTTACAACAGCTTTCGATATTATAACTTATAAAAAAAGGATTTATTTTATGTTCTGCACATGCATTAATCCGGGAGGAAAAACCTAATCATTAACAAAACAAGCTAAATATATTCTTCAGTACGGATACATATTGCTAAAGTAATAGAAAAAGCCGTCTCCGGTGATCTCGGGACAGCTTTTTCTATCGTATTGGATTGGATTGACAAATATATTCTTTCAAATTAAGGTGATTATCAGTTGCCCGAACTGATGAATTATTACTTCACCTCTTCAAAGTCTACATCCGTCACCTCTTCGTCGTCTTTTTTGTCATTGCTTCCGCCCTGACTGCCTTCACCTTCCTGACCTTGTGCTCCGGCACCAGCCTGAGCCTCCTGTCCGGCTTTGTACATATCTTCACTTGCAGACTGCCATACCTGGTTCAGTTCGGCTGTGGCGGTTTCTATTGCTGAAAGGTCTTCACTTTTATGAGCTTCCCTTAGCTTTTCAAGGGCTTTTTCGATTGGCTCTTTCTTTTCAGCCGGAATTTTATCACCAAATTCCTTTAGCTGTTTTTCTGTCTGGAAGATCAGCCCGTCAGCAGCATTCATCTTATCGATTTTCTCTTTTGCCGCCTTATCTGATTCAGCATTTTCTTCAGCTTCATTCTTCATTCTTTCAATTTCCTCCTCACTTAGTCCTGAAGATGCCTCAATACGGATACTTTGTTCTTTTCCTGTACCCTTATCTTTGGCAGATACATTCAGAATTCCATTAGCATCAATATCGAATGATACCTCAACCTGTGGTACTCCGCGCGGGGCTGGCGGGATCCCATCAAGGTGGAAGCGTCCTATCGTTTTGTTACCGCTGGCCATTGGTCTTTCACCCTGTAATACATGAATCTCTACAGATGGCTGGTTATCAGCTGCTGTTGTAAAGGTTTCGGATTTTTTCGTGGGGATCGTTGTATTGGATTCGATAAGCTTTGTAAAGACACCGCCCATTGTTTCAATACCCAGTGAAAGTGGAGTTACATCAAGAAGAAGAACGTCTTTTACTTCACCGGTAAGAACACCACCCTGGATAGCTGCACCAACTGCTACAACTTCATCAGGATTAACCCCTTTGGAAGGAGCTTTTCCGAAAAATTTCTGAACAACTTCCTGAATCGCCGGTATACGTGTGGAACCCCCAACCAGGATTACCTCATCTATATCAGAGGCTGTACTGTTTGCATCCTTAAGTGCTTTTTTACACGGTTCAATAGTTGCCTGAATGAGTTTGTCGGCAAGGCTTTCAAATTTTGCTCTTGTCAGTGTTTTAACCAGGTGCTTTGGTACACCATCAACAGGCATGATATATGGAAGATTTATTTCAGTGGATGAAGAACTTGAAAGTTCAATTTTCGCCTTTTCTGCCGCTTCCTTAAGTCTTTGCAACGACATGGGATCTTTACTCAGGTCGGCGCCCTGTTCACTCTTAAATTCCTCAACAAGCCAGTCGATAATAACCTGGTCGAAATCGTCACCACCAAGATGGGTGTCACCATTTGTCGATTTTACTTCAAATACACCATCGCCAAGTTCAAGGATGGAGATGTCGAATGTACCACCACCAAGGTCATAAACTGCAATTTTCATATCCTTGCTTCTTTTATCAAGTCCGTAGGCAAGAGATGCAGCAGTTGGTTCATTGATGATCCTCCGTACTTTTAATCCGGCAATTTCACCGGCCTCTTTTGTGGCCTGACGCTGTGAATCGCTGAAATATGCAGGAACTGTTATTACGGCATCTGTGACTTGCTGTCCAAGGTAATCCTCAGCGGTTTTCTTCATTTTCTGAAGTATCATTGCCGATAATTCCTGTGGCGAATATTTTCTATCGTCAATCTGAACACGGGGAGTATTATTATCACCCTTTACAACTTTATAAGGTACGCGGGATATTTCTTTACTTACCTTGTCGTAGGTTTCTCCCATAAATCTTTTTATTGAAGAAACTGTTTTTGTTGGATTGGTAATTGCCTGACGTTTTGCAGGGTCTCCGATTTTCCTTTCACCATTTTCTACAAATGCAACCACAGAAGGGGTCGTTCTTTTTCCTTCACTGTTCGGAATAACAACCGGTTCATTACCTTCCATTACGGAAACACATGAATTCGTAGTACCTAAGTCTATTCCTATAATTTTACTCATAATTTATAATTGTTTTTAAGTTTATTCATTGTTTGCATTTTATTCGACAATGATTATGCCATCGCTATCATATGATAGAATTATGACATAATTTACACCCGGATCCGGTGAATCTTTCTATAGATGGTGACAGATTGACATATTGTCACCTTTCATGAGAATTTATCCAAAATCAGTAAATTTCATCCGACCTCTGTACTTTTATTTGTACTTTTGTTAATTCATCAACAATATTTACTCATGTCACTGCATAAAAGTGTAAAAAGAGTTACAACTCATGTTCTGACTGCCATGAAGCAAAAGGGTGAAAAGATTGCCATGCTTACAGGCTACGACTATTCCATGGCAAGGATTCTGGATCAGGCGGGGATTGATGTGATACTTGTCGGAGACTCCGCTTCCAATGTCATGGCAGGTCATGAAACAACCGTTCCTATTACACTCAATGAGATGATCTATCACGGATCTTCTGTGGTAAGGGCAGTATCGAGGGCTCTGGTGGTGGTTGATCTTCCTTTTGGTACTTATCAGGGTAATTCACGTGAAGCACTTTCTTCGGCTATACGAATTATGAAGGAAACTGGAGCACATGCTGTGAAAATGGAAGGAGGGAAAGAAATAAGCGAATCTGCTGAACGAATTGTGAATGCGGGGATCCCGGTGATGGGACATCTGGGGCTAACTCCCCAATCCATTCATAAATTCGGCACCTATGTGGTAAGGGCAAAAGATAAAGAAGAAGCACAAAAGCTCAGGGATGATGCACGTCTCCTGCAGGAGGCAGGGTGCTTTGCGATAGTGCTTGAGAAGATCCCCGCCAGTCTGGCGAAAGAAGTTTCCGAATCACTCAAGATCCCCACAATTGGAATAGGCGCCGGTTCCGACGTGGATGGCCAGGTACTTGTTTTACATGATATGCTCGGAATAACCCAGGAGTTCTCCCCGCGTTTCCTGCGCCGGTACCATAATTTATACCAGGAAATGCTCGGTGCTGTACAGAGCTATATCCAGGATGTCAGAAATGTTGATTTCCCTAATGAGAGAGAACAATATTAACGAACACGACCGGCAACGCCCAACCCAATCTCCTCCATGATACGTCCCATAGATATTCTATATGAAGATAACCATCTGATCATCATTAATAAACAGGTTAGTCAGATTGTTCAGGGAGATAAAACCGGGGACACCTCTATGGATATGATGGTGAAAGCCTTCATTAAAGAGAGGGACAATAAACCCGGGAATGTATATCTGGGTCTTCCTCACCGTCTTGACAGGCCGGTAAGCGGAGTAGTGATATTTACCAAAACAAGCAAAGCGCTCAGCAGGATGGCAGCTCTTTTCAAGAATCGTGAAATTGAAAAAATTTATCACGCTATTGTGAAAGATAAACCCAAACCGGAGAAGGCGGAAATAATCCACTACCTGAAAAAAAATGAGAAACAGAATAAATCCTATGTTACCGAAGAAAATACCACAGGTGCAAAAAAGGCTGTTTTGGATTATTCTTTAATAGGAGTTTCAGATAAATATTTTTTGTTGGAAATACAGATCCATACAGGCAGACATCATCAGATAAGGGCACAACTATCGGCAATAGGTTGTCCGGTTAAGGGAGATCGAAAGTATGGTTTCCGGAGGTCTAATCCCAATGGTGGCATAAGCCTTCATGCCCGCAGCATTTCGTTTGTTCATCCGGTAAAGAAAGAAAGGATATCGGTTACCGCAGCTTATCCGGAAGAGGATATTTATCATGTTTTTTAAATCAATTACTTGTCAATCTTCTTTATTCAAAAAAACCAGGTACAGATTTTTTCCATCTTTTTTATTTTTTTTCTCAATTCCCTCACCAGCTTAAAACTTTTCAAAAGGCAATGGAAGGAGATCAGCCGCATTTTTAATCACATACGATTTTTCTTCTCCATACATTATTAGTAAAATGGGGAAATTATACCGATTCTGAGTTTCGAGAATTACCTGGCGGCAGGCACCGCACGGAGGAACCGGTAAGCTGACAAATTCATCATTTGAACAGGCCGTTATAACCATCATACTTACAGGTACATCAGGGAATTGGGAAGCTGCGGCAAATAAGACTGTTCTCTCAGCACACAGGCCAGAAGGATATGCAGCATTTTCCTGGTTGCTACCTGTAAAAATCTCTCCGTTTTCGAGCAAAACAGCTGCTCCTACATGAAATCCGGAATAGGGAGCGTAAGCCCTCCTGGAAGCAGATTTTGCCTTATTGATAAGTCTTTGTTCCTTTTCCCCGAATTTATCAATGCTGCTTAATTCGGTATAATTTATATTTATCTGTTTCTTATTCATAGTGCTATATTACGGATTCTTACGCTAATTTTCAAGAATTGCCGTGGACTCTTTCACAAGTACCTCCACTGTTAATAAGTTCATTCCCAAATTAAAATCCTATATGCTATTTTTGAACAAGATACTAATATCCTGAAATTGAACGTTTGAATGTAAAAGTGATTGAGAATGCGAAGTTGTTCGATAATTTTCCTTTTTATTTTATTTCCATTAGTGATTTCTGCCCAGCGTATGACCCGCGAGGAGTACATTATTCAGTATAAAGATCTTGCTATGAGGGAAATGTTGCGAAGCGGTGTCCCTGCAAGCATTACACTTGCTCAGGGAATGCTGGAATCTGCTAACGGAAATTCCACCCTTGCCATGAAGGGCAACAATCATTTTGGAATTAAATGTCATAATGACTGGAGAGGCAGGAAAATATATCACGATGATGATGCAAGGAACGAATGTTTCAGAAGATACAAAACAGTATATGATTCTTATACCGATCATTCCGATTTTCTGAAATACCGGAGCCGGTATGCTTTCCTTTTTGATCTTGAAATAACTGATTATAAGGGCTGGGCGAATGGACTTAAGAAAGCCGGCTATGCAACAAACCGGAAATATGCTGCACTGCTGATCCGGATCATAGAAGAAAATGAATTGCATAAATATGATCTCCTCGCCTTATATGATTATGATCCGGAAAAGCACACTGAACTTTCGGACGATGATATCGAAAGCGGTTCGAAAAGACCTGTTCTAATCAATAACCGCATTGATTATATTATTGTAAGGCCCGGAGATAGCTACGAGAGTCTCAACAAGGAGCTGAAGCTTCTGAAAAACGAATTGTTCAGGTATAATGAGCTCACTCCTGATTCTGCCTTACGGGCTGGTGAAATACTCTACCTGCAACCCAAACGAAACAGGGCAGAGGCGGGCAAAGATTTTCATATAATGAAAGCAGATGAAAGCTTACATGAAATCTCACAGGTTTATGGTGTCAAACTCGAAAAGCTTTACCAGAAAAATAATCTTGAGCCTGGAGATAAAGTCGAACCGGGAACAAAGATCAACCTTCGGAAACGGAAAAAAAGAGGTTTGTTTGATTTTTCAGGTCCGTCCGAAGCTGTGCCCGAAGAGGAAAGTGACGAATTTGAGTTTGAGTTTGTGGAGTGATGTGAGGGATAGACTAACTCTAGTGAGTGTCTGTCAATAATGTCCGATATTACCACATCATCCATTGAGAAATACCATGAAACCCTCTTAGGAAATCGGTTACAGGCATACGTTTTTTTCCTGCAAGCTGAAGTTCCCGAATTTCTATATAGCCATCTGCAACGGCAACTTTCATATAAGATTTTTCGTCTGAGATGATTTTTCCGGGCTCATACCCGTGATTTTCTTTTTGAAATTCTGATCCCAGTATTTTTACCTGCAACGTCGGCTCTCCTTCTTTGTTTATTGTAGAGAATGCAGCAGGATAGGGGCTTAATCCCCGTATAAGATTGTGAACTTTTTCACCCTTTTCCGCCCAGTTAATTCTGCAATCTTCCTTGAAGATTTTCGGAGCTTTTTTCAGTCCTTTATTTTCCTGAAACTCCGGCTGAGGTTGAGCTTGTACCGATTCATCCGCAATGGCCCTGACAGTTTTTAAGACCAGTTCCGAACCTTTTGCCATCATCCGATCATGCAATTCTCCGGCAGTTTCATTTTTCCCTATTTTCATTTTTTCCTGAAAAATAATCTCCCCGGTATCGATTTTTTCGTCGATAAAGAAAGTGGTGAGTCCGGTTTCTTCCTCTCCGTTTATAATTGCATGGTTAATGGGAGCTGCCCCCCTGTATTGGGGAAGTAAAGAGGCATGCAGGTTAAATGTTCCCTTTTCCGGGATCGACCATAGTTCTTCTGGCATCATCCGGAAAGCTACTACTACCTGTATGTCGGGTTTAAACCTCATTAACTTTTGAAGAAACTCCTCATCCTTAAGTTTAATTGGTTGTAAGACCGGGATGTTGTGATCCTCTGCATATTTCTTTACAGGTGAAGGGGTTATTTTTTTTCCTCTTCCGGCAGGCTTATCCGGAGCTGTTACCACACACACTACCTGATATCCGTTTTTAACCAGGTGGTTAAGGGGAGCTACTGCGAATTCCGGGGTTCCGAGGAATATTATTCTGGGGGAGGTGGGCATGTTGGTTTATGGGTTTATGGGTTTATGGGTTTATGGGTTTATAGGTTTATTGGTTTATGGGTTTATAGGTTTATTGGTTTATGGGTTTATTGGTTTATGGGTTTATTGGTTTATGGGTTTATAGGTTTATAGGTTTATGGGTTTATAGGTTTATGGGTTTATTGGTTTATAAGTTTATGGGTTTACGGTTACTGAGGTTTACCGATCACCCATTCCACGGGTTACCACCTTTAAGTGTTCGAAACCTTAAAGTTGACAATCCGGTAATGCAATTCCAAGCCCCAAGGGGCATACGCGTCAACTTAAGACCCCTTCGTCTGTTTTTTTAAAGCCTTACAATACGAGTTGGCAATGCCTCAGGAACCAGAGCCTCAGTGAGGATATAATCCAGCGCCCTATAATGGTTTTTGAATGAGGGAATTCTGAGCGTTGTGCCTCATATAAAGCTTTAGATCTGATTGAAAGGAGAGAGAGGTTTCTCCATCGAGTATTTTGCCAATGGCAAAACACTCTCCGTACTAATGACAAGTTTAATTATCAGGAAGATAATTAAACTTGTCATTAGTACGGAGACGCCGGAGCGATAGCGTAGGCTTCGACGGAGAAACCTCTCTCTCCTTCAAATCCGAAAATGCTCATCCGAAACATCGCATCAATAACACTCAAAAGCGCCACCCATGGCTATTCTAGTTTAACCCCTGCGCCTCCGCTGAGGCCTTCGCCATGCGCCTACGCTGTAGCTTCAGCGCAAGCGTAAGGCTTCTGCCGCCGGAGAAAGCTTCTGCGGCACGCGGTGTCGGGGTTAGTGTTACCAACTGACGTCACACCGATCACCGATCACCGGTCACCGATCACCGATCACCGATCACCGATCACCGATCACCGATCACCGATCACCGATTACCGATCACCGATCACCGTTTATCCTTCCTTCTCCTCCTTCCCCTTATAGCTCACTATATTCAAAAAATGCCCCATCTTGTCCCTTTTGGTTTCCATATAGAACTTGTTGTATTTATTTGCGGGTATTTCAAGAGGAACATTTTTCGTTACTTTTATTCCATAGCCCTCCAGTCCTTTTCTCTTTATGGGATTATTCGTTATGAGCCTGATCTTTCCAAGTCCGAGTGCATGCATCATACTGGCACCAATTCCGTAATCACGTTCATCTTCATTGAACCCAAGTTCAATATTAGCCTGAACCGTATCCAATCCTTTCTCCTGTAATTTATATGCCCTTATTTTATTATAGAGTCCGATTCCCCGCCCCTCCTGGTTGAGGTAAATTATTACTCCTTTCCCTTCTTCATTTATCATCCGCATGGCTTCATGGAGCTGCTCACCACAATCACAACGATGTGAGCCGAAAATATCACCGGTCACACAGCTTGAATGAACCCTGACAAGCACCGGTTCATCTTTTTCCCACTCTCCTTTGATAAGAGCTACATGTTCAAGCCCGTTGGATTTTTGAATAAATGGAATAAGATGAAAGTGACCGTATTCAGTAGGAAGGTCAACTTCTTCACCCTTTATAATTATACTTTCCGAACTAAGCCTGTGTGCAATAAGATCCTGTATGCTAATGATTTTCAGATCAAATTTCTCTGCAATTTTTACCAGTTCGGGAAGACGTGCCATTGAACCGTCTTCATTCATGACCTCGACAAGGGTGCCCGAGGGTTTAAAACCCGCAAGACGGGCCAGATCAACCGCTGCTTCCGTATGACCTGCCCTGCGAAGAACACCATTTCTTTTTGCCCTTAAGGGAAAAATATGTCCGGGTCTTCCCAGATCTTCAGGATTCGTATTGTTATCGATAAGTGCCTTAATGGTTTTTGCCCTGTCGGAAGCAGAAATGCCTGTTGTGCATCCATGACCCAACAGGTCTACCGATACGGTAAAAGCTGTG
This sequence comes from uncultured Bacteroidaceae bacterium, assembly GCA_964426915.1. Lineage (GTDB taxonomy): Bacteria > Bacteroidota > Bacteroidia > Bacteroidales > CAYRTD01. The sequence continues at coordinate 61,556 of CAYRTD010000003.1, forward strand.
GTATTTGAGCTGGTGTTCTCGCGAACCATCATTTCCAGCTCAAGCTCACGGCACCTTTCTTCAGTAAGAGAAACACATATTAGTCCACGGCCATGTGTGGCCATGAAATTAACCATTTTAGTGGTAATGGCTTCCGAGGCACAGATAAAGTCTCCTTCATTTTCCCTATCTTCGTCGTCGACAACGACAACTGCTTTACCTTTTTTAATATCTTCTATTGCTTCTTTTATGTTATTCAATTTGAATTTCTCCACAGTCTTATCTCCTTGTTGGTTGCCAGATATTTGTTTTAAACCCCAGCATGTGTTTAAAAAGCCCTGCCAAAAGGGCTAAGTTCATTGATAGAAAATGCGTTACGAAACGCAAAAATACAACATGAATATTGAATTTCCTTAAAAAAAAGTCAATAAGCGGGATTATAAATAAAATTAAAAGTGCAAAGAAGGTAATATTATATATTAATTCTTCACCAAGTAGAAACAGATTTGACACTAGAATAAGCATAATAAGTACTGGTCCAAACCACCGGATAACCTTGTGTGAGAAAAATGCAAAAGATAGAGAAGTCCAGGGTGGAAAAAGACAGGAAGAAAAATCAGACAGATTTTGAAAGTTGCCAACTGAAATTCGAACCTTCCTTTTGAATTCTACTGAAAGTAAGTTTGGTACATCTTCAAGAGTTATTGCCAGGGGTTCCATGATCACGGTACCCTTCTTCTTCAAAACCTTCATTGTTATATAAAAATCGTCCACCGAATAGCCCTTAGGGACAGGTGTGTACGATATTTTTCTTATGGAGTAAACGGCCCCATAAATACCTATTGTCTGCCCCCAGAGCAACCCTTCATTTTTCTTAATTTCAATTTCCCTGCTCATAAAAGCTTTTTCCTGCCTTGAAATTCCATCTTTTCGGACTTTCTTATTGAGAATATTACCTCCAACGATGTCAATTCTGTCATTTTTGAAATGCTTAACCAATTCAAAAATTGTATCAGGGGTAAAGTATACTTTGGCATCTGTAAGAATAATTATTTCCGCCCGGGCATTTTTTTCAAGCTGATTTATTACTGAAGGTTTCCCCTGTCTCTTAAGGAAAGGGAAAAAATGGAATCCGGAGTATTTTTCTTCAAACGATCTGCAAATCTCATCTGTTTTATCGGTTGACATATCAGATCCGACAAGGACTTCTATTTTTTCCGGCGGATATGAGGAATTGTATATACTTTCTATCTTTTCTGCAATTACTTGTTCTTCATTATGAAGCGACATGAGGATAGAGACATACGGCAGCTCATCATTTCTGGAGAAAGTGATTTTATTTCCCGCTTTGTTTTTGGCAAGAATACTGATTATGACGGGGTATAGCAAATAAGAATGTGCCAGCAATATTATTGAAGACCAAAAAATTATGCTGAAAATCATGTCAGGTTCGATCGGTAAAATTCACTTAATCTCTTTGAGATTGCTAAGTTATTAAAATTTTCCATAACGAAGGTTCGTGAATGTTTGGCAATGCTATCGTATTTTTCTTTATTACCGGTAAGTTCAGTTATTTTTTCCAACATTTCATCCGGACTGTCTGCGATAATAATATTTTTCCTGTCCGACACAGGGATTCCTTCAGCGGCTATCGAAGTTGCAATTATTACTCTTTGCATCATCATTCCTTCCAGAATTTTAATACGGATTCCACTTCCGGTGAAGAGGGGACTCACAAAAATAGCATAGCGGTTCATGAACTCATATGCATTTTCTACTTCGCCATGATAGATCACCCCGGATTTTTTGTGCACGAGTAATTTATGCTTCATCCAGTCGGGGGCATTTCTTCCTGCAATATGTAATTTAATTTCGGGTTGTTTCTCATGAAGACGGAGGAAAACACTTTCAATGAACCAGGTTATTCCTTCCTGATTGGGCATCCAGTCTAATGCCCCAATATAGAATAAGGTGGGAAATTCCGGTTTTGTTGGGGTAGGGTAACGATAGGAGTTAAGGCCAGTGGGTATTGTAATGCTGGAGATCTCCTTTAACTGTCTTAGCTGATTTCTGTCGCGTTCCGAAATAGCCACCATAAGATCGGCCTCCGTGAGAATTTTTTTTTCCAGCATTTTAATTCTCGATGATAATAAGCCAAAGTAAAATCTCTGAAAAGGATTTGAACTGTTAATGGCCTTACGCAGCCATATTTCATTTTCAACATTATGAGCCCGTAGAGAAATTTTTCCTGAAGAATATTTTTTAATAATTGGAATGTAGTAACCCATGTAAGGACCTTCAAGTTGAATTACATGCGGTTTTAACAAAGCCAGTACTTCAACGAGTTTTTTTCTGTACCTGACTGTATAAAAGCGGGTGGCATTATAAGGTTCACGTGAGAATAATAAATTAAAAAATGCTCTGAGGGGTCGGATGCTGGTATCAAGATCTACGGAATAAAAATGTATCTTTTTTCGCAGTGAACCATTGATCATTTTTACATCGAATGGATGCTTATTTGTATTAAGGCAGAGCATGTGTATTTCATTTCCGGTATCAGCTAGGCCTTCCGCAAGACTGAGGGTTGCGATGGCTCCGCCGTCTTTAGGAGGAAAAGGCACCTTGGATGAAAGAATGAGTATTTTCATGTTTTTTATCTGTAGTAGTCCACTCTAAAAAGCTATTTTACCCCTAAATCCCTTCCGCGTGTCGCTGAAGCTTTCTCCGGTGGCAGAAGCCTTACGCTTGCGCTGAAGCTACAGCGTAGGCGCATGGCGAAGGCCTCGCGGAAGCGCAAAGGGGACTTTGCCAAGCCGCTTATTATTAGCTACTCCTCCGCCTCAGGTGGACTGGGGGTATTAAAAGAAAATGCCATAATATTCATTTTTTTAGATGGACTCCTGTAGCACAAAGGTAAGGAAATTTTACAGGAAATAATTATTGGAGCTGGAATGATGTGAGTGTATAGATTTGTAATTTTGAAGGTAAATCAAGAAAGTTTATTTCTTCAGTTTGGCAATTTTCAATTTAACAGCCAGCCGTTTGAAAAAACTGAAATAAGTTTCTATGTTCATAATCACCGAATCGGTAGAGGCCTTATATGTGAGAAATACACCAAGGGGTATAATAAGAAATGAGGATATCCACATTCCGGTAAATGCACTCAAAACGCTTTCTCTTACAAACTTTTCCGTGGTTAATGAAATTATATAATACAACAGGAAAAATGCAACGGAAACCACAACCGGCATGCCCAGGCCCCCTTTGCGGATTATAGCGCCCAGGGGAGCCCCAATAAAAAAGAAGAAGAGGCAGGCAAGTGAAAGAGTGAATTTACGGTGTTTTTCAATTTCGTACTTTCGCAAGCGTCTTACTTTGTTATCGACATTTACATGGGTGTTATTGATAAAATTAATGGTTGTCCGGGTAAGGTTCAATGCCTGATTAAGAATTCTCTCCTTTTCCTCTTTGCTCATTTCCATCAGAGCAGAATCTAGATGAAATGTTTTTACTTCCCCGGCAGGCTGAGGTAAAGAATCGTTTATGTTTTTGTTTTTCTTAAGGTAATCTTTTTGCTTATAATAACTTGACCTCTCCAGTGTTTTGTCAAGCGACCTCTGTCCTTTTCTTATTTCATTTTCAATGGAATCCTCGAAATATGTTAATTGCTTCAGATTCATCATCTGATAGGAGCTTTTAAAGAGGTTCTCATCAGTTCTTTCGAGACCGAAATCTGTAAGCTCAATGATCATTTCCTGCATTTCAAATTTATCCCTGCGATGAGGATAGGTTTTTTCCTTTGCTTTCTGTCGTTTTTTTTGCATTTCGGTGTAAGTATGACCATTATAAAGCGTAAGGACAAGGAATCTTTCGTCACTGGTCATACGCATGTAGCCTGAATCGGCTAAGGTAACTGTCACGTTTCCCATCCGGTCGGTATGGTCGTATATGCGGATTTTTTTCAGCAGGTTGGTTTTAATATCCCGGTCCTCAATTCGTATGCTATATCCTTCCAGGGTATTGTCGAATACCCCCACCTTAATTTGCAATTCTGGATTTTGCCGCTGAATATCATATAAGAGTGACCTGAATTTCAGGTTTGTGTAGGGAAGCACATTATTATTAAAGAGAAAGGCTGATATTGTGATAATTACGGTAAGCAGCATTACCGGTGCCATGATCTTTTGAAGGGGAATACCTGCCGATTTCAGGGCAAGAAGCTCGTTATATTCTGCAAGGTTGCCGAATGTCATAATAGATGCCAGCAAAACAGCAAGTGGTAACGCCATTGGCACAAGACTGGCCGAAGTATACATCAGCAATTCGGCAATCACATGAGTTTCCAGACCCTTACCGACCATATCGTCTATATACTTCCAGAGAAATTGCATCAGAAGTACAAAAACCACAATAAAAAAGGTCATGAAGAAAGGTCCCAGAAATGACTTAAGCGTTAGTTTATATAGTTTTTTCACAACAATGATCTCCTACCCCAAAAACGCTTACAAAGCTAAGATATTTTATGAAAGCTCTATAATCCGATAGCATGTTTCAGTTCGGCGATCTGGGAATTCCATAAGTCAATTGCATCTTCTTTCTCATCCTCATCGGCGAAGTCTGTAACGATAAGAGCCAGATCACCAGTAAGCTCATCTTTTGCGAGCCGGAATTCAAAAAAATCTTCTTCATTTTCATCCAGCCATCGGAAACGAATGCATTTCTGATCTTTGCGATGTAAAATTTCCGCCTGTTGTTCAGTATTATCCCAGACAAAAGTGAGGATTTTTCCTTTAAGATTGACATCATCAGCGAACCATTCCGCCAATCCTGCTGGAGTGCTTAGTCTGTTGAATAATACCTTTGGAGAAGTATTTACGCTGTATTCAAGCTCAAATTTACGATTATCCATTTTTTTACTATTAGCTGAGTCCTATTGCAATATAGGAATTTTTTTTTTAGAAAAGTGATAAAAATTGTAAAAGTGACGATTGGAACATGGGGTGTAGGGATATTCAAATGTACTTATAAAATTATGGAAAGTGAGTATGTCCAAATGTGGAGATGATGAATTATAGGCTTTGGAATATTTGAGGAATGAACTTAATTATAGGTAAATGTGGATTTTCGATGTAAAGAATGAGGAAAACCTGAGCGTATTTAGTGAAATTCTGGCATGATTTTTTACCCTTCTACCTACAAAATAGAAAGATATGAAATCACTAAATTTTATAAAACGGATACAATTTGTATTGTTTGTTATCATTCTTGCCGGACTGATATCCTGTAATCAGTCCAATAGTGCATCAATAGACCTCATGCAGGATGAAAGTCAGAAGGAAGCAGCATTTGAACAGATACTGAATAATCCTGATCTGTTGGATGAATTTATGGACAGGATGATGCAAAATACAGATGCTATGCACTTAATGATTCGGGACCAGCAGTTTATGGACCATATGTTCTCAGATGAACATCTGGACTACATGCATGAACACAATGAACATTTCATGAATGAAACCATGAATGATGTAATGAGAAGATATGGTGATGATTCACTTATGAGAAGTCCTCATGACATGATGCAAGGGGAAACTCCAATGAATTAATTCTGACTCACTATCTGTCGAGATCAATTATTAAACCACCAAAAGTTATTATTATAAAAAAATTTACATTAATAACTTTGGCAATATTTTTTACATGCGGTTTTGCAATAAACGCACAACACCAGTAAAAAGGAAAAACCGGTCGTGAAAATAAATAACAAATGATGCAAAAGATGTCAGAACTTCAGGTCCGAAAATGTATAGTAACATGATGAGAATAATGAAAGATATGAATTGTCCGATGTGTGGAAAAATGATGGGGCAGAGGATGCCGGATGCCTCTGATGAAATACAGTATCTTGCACTCTATCGGAGGCATTGGGTATTAGTCCGGTTTTCTCATAAAGCATAAAAAGATTTCTTGTCATTACACGGCTATAAAATACCATAAAAATTCAAAAAAAATACAATTATTTCACTATAAATGAAATCTGAACAACTTTTTCGCTAATTATCTGTTATTAAATTATAAATCCATTTACCTTAGGGTTAATATTTAAATTAAGACTATATGACATCTTTAAAAGTCTTCAAGGTTGAAAAAAATTTTGTCCGGTTTTAATTAGCGTTTTCCTTAAAATTAATATGTTAAGATATTATCATGAACAAAAAAAATTCAACTAATCACAGCTCACCTGACATCAAAAAATTGCAGGAAGTTGTTATTGATTTCAGAACAAAAATATATATTGCTTTAGGTGCTGACCCTGAAGAAGCTAAAAAGCGTTATTTATTGCGTCAGGAAGGCAAATCTTTTTAACATAAAGGCAGACCTGCTTTAATGACTCTGTTGATCCCGTAATATCCTTTTTAATCTTTTGAGAATTGCCTTAGGTGGTAAAGTTCTGACAACGAAAGATATCCTGACAGGAAGTAAGGAGTTTTTTTCGCCATCAAATTCTTTTTATAATGGTACTGTATCTGTGCCTGGATTCTTTTCAGTGAATAACCTCAAAAGATTATGAAAGGTTAAGCGGGTCAAGTGTTGCGTTTATACAGCTTTCAATGATTCAAGTGATACTGAACAAATTTTAAATCTAAAATCAAAACAGTTTCTGAGTGGCCTTTTCATCTTTTCTTTGTATTTTTCATTTCTGAGAGTGATGTTTTTTGCCGAAGATTTATTTTGTAAAGGCTTGAATGTAAGCAATTAACATTACTTTTTGTAGTTTTATGTTTATTTTTTTAAGGAATAAATTAAACCATGAAAAAATTATTTACACTCATCATTCTTACAACATATTTGAATGCTGGAGTGCAAGCCCAACCTTTTTTGTATATAGAAAAAAACAAACTTAATGATATAAGAAAGGCCATACAGAATAGTGAATCCCACCACAGTCAAGCCTACCACAGTTTGCTAAAAAGGGTTAATGACGGGAATTTATCCTCCTACGGCGAAAATATTAACCGGTACCAAAGGTCCTACCTGGCTCAGGAAGCAGCATTTTTAAGCCTGTTGAACGATCAGAGAAGTGAAAAAGAAAAGTATGCTGGCAAGGCATTTGAGACCATCAGGGAAATTTATGAAAACCCGGAACAGGAAAGATTACCTCATCAGGGATACGGACTATCCCGTGCCATGATGCAGTTAGGTCTGGCCTTACCTTATGCCTGGTGCAGGCAACATTGGACCGACGAGCAGCAAACTTTTACGGAAAATAAAATTAACGAAGCCCTGGATGCCTGGCTAAGTTATGATCATGCCAATTTTGGTAGCGAACGAGGTTCTAACTGGGTGGCAATATGCCGGGGTGGAGAACTCATCTTAATCATTGCAGCTAATCAAAAGGAGAAAAGGCAAGACCGATACTCCTATTTAATTGAGCAGTTGTTATTGCATATGCAAAATGGGTATGGTAGTCTGGGAACTTCTCAGGAAGGCATGGGATACATTGAATATGGCGTAACTTTTTTGCTCAAGGCAGTATATGCCGCTGCCAGCATAGGTGATAGCACCTTGTATAAAGAGGCTCAAAAGCATGAATGGTGGCGACTTGCCATGTATGCAGAATCATTTCAGCCCTATTCCAGAAAGTTTATAATGACAGGGGTAGCGGGATCAACTGCTAACAATGAAGGTTTTGCCAGTCTGTTGCTTAATCTGGTTCCCACATCCCAACTACCATACTATACCTGGTGGTACGACAGACATATGGGTGTAAATGCACCATATCCTGCGACAGAAAAATTTGACAATCATCGGGCAGGTACTATCTGGTCTATCATATACTATCCTGTCAGGCACAAATCTTTGGACCCAACTGGCATTTATCCTGTAGCTGTTGCTGATGATCATGGTTATTATTTTTTCCGCAACCGCTGGCAGGATGAAAACGATATCATGCTAAGCCTGATGGCCGATAACCATCACCATAGTCATGCCTGGGATCAACCAGAAGTTTTTTGCCTGAACCTGATGGGCTATAACAACCGATTTTTTGGAGGACCAGGTAAAAGCAGGGAAAATAACCAGTACAGTACCTTGTTGATTAATGGTAATTACAACATAGAAAATTCGGTTAGGCTTAGCGGGGCAACTGATCACTGGGAACCAATGGAACAAGGAGCTAATCTTATCGTTAATGGTCACCAATTGTACCAGGCTTTAGGTGCAGATTTCGCGCAGCGTCACCTGGCATTAAAATTTTTACCGGGTAATCGGATGCTGCTGGTACTGTTGGATACATTGCAGGCTTCACAACCACATACTTATACCTGGCAGGGCAATCTTGGTGATAATGCAGGTAATGATTCATTGATAACGGAAGTTTTACCAGATTCCAAAGCGCCGGTAAGCATAAAAATTTCTGGTCGAAATCAGGCTCATTTGTATGGTTGGTTTTTTAATGAAAATGCCCATCTGAATGATGGAGAAGATCCTTTGAGAGTTTCATTTAAGGGTGATACCGCTGCTTTGATTAGTATTTTCTGGCTTGGCCAGGAAAAAAGGCCGTCCCTGGAAAAGCAAGTGAATGGCACTCTTACTCAATATCGTATCGGCAATCAAGTAATTATTTATGACCAGCAAAACAATCAAATCAGAATAAATTGAAGCAAACTTCTTCTGACTATCATTTTTTAAATTATCTTTATTCTACTTTGACACATTAAAAAAATCTTCCTGTTTTTTACCCTTAATCCCTAAAGGGAGCAGGAAGATTTTTATCCTTTCATCCTTTAGGGCCGGGGAAAAAAAGATAAAAATCTCGTTAAAGTCTGAATCTGTCAAAGTAGAATTTAGTTCAAGTTAAAAACGAGGAATTATTTCAGATTATAAGTTCTTTTAATAAGATTAATACTTTTTAGAATGCCTCTCAGAGAAGGCATCTTACGTTCTTTGGATCAGCTAAAATCAGATATGAATTGGCATATGACGTTTTGAGCACAAAACAAAGTTAGGACTGTCACCTGTTTTTTAATTCGAATAATGATTTATTTTCGCTTTAATTAAATCCTGATTAATTTCTTTAATTTTTTCTTGCTGATGGTGATTAAAACTTTCATCGGGAGCCAGTAGCCCATATTTTCTTATTTTATTTCGCATATAAGCCCCACAAAAATGAAAGCCTATACAGCAGTTTAATTCCTGTAGCATATCAGTCAATGCTGCATAGCGTTTGTAATCATTGCTAAAAAAACCCTGCTCCCAGGTATCATAATCGGGTACTCCACTATCTGCCAGCAATACGGGCTTTCCGCCACTTACCTTATGGAATCTTTGCAGGTCGTTTTTTATAGTTTCCACTGTTCCAAAATGCTGTACTGATATCACATCAGTATAATTAGCAGCAGCTTTTACTACCTCCTCGGCCCAGGGACGTTGCCCGTTGTAGCGATCACCCAGAATTAGATGATTGGGGTCGTACTTGCGAATGGCATCATGAGTAACCTGGTAATATTTACTGGCAAGTTCAAAAAGTTCATGGCGACCTGCTTCTGTTTTCAGCTTTTCAGGATCGAAAACAGGCCCTTTCCAGTCGCTTTCTTTTATGGTATGAATCCATGAGGGGCAATCCAGGTAAAAATAACCAATCAACTTTGGGTCATGGGCATAACGTGTACAATGTGCCTGAGCCACATAATCGCACCAATCGGCAAAATCCTGGCTGTAAAAATCAGGGTAGATTGTTTCAGCTTCCCACTGGTGAAAATCGGCAAATGGCAGCATATGACAATAAGGCATATCCAGTGCCTGGTATTCTTCATAGGTGAAACTGCGGCTGTGGCGGTGGTTTGTTTTACCCCGGGTGACAACTTCCTGCACCCAACCAACTGAATTGAAACCAAAAGCGTGTAAATCGGGAGCAACCTTTTGCGAGAGCCATTGGATAATATCATTGTTATATTTATCCCTCCAGACTGCTTCATTCTCCGGATACATCAAACTGGCCGGGTCAATGTGGTTCAGCGCCAGCGAATAAAAAGGGTTTCCCTGCGGATCAATTAATATCCAATGGCCATTTTTTTTATTCAGATGAAAATAGGTTGATGTTTTAGATTGAGCTTTCAATTCCGGCAGGAAAAATCCCAAACCTGAAAGACTCAATAATTTTACAAAATCCCGGCGAGTAATGTTCGTATTCAAATTGGTCATGGTCAGACTTTATCATTAGCTTTATACTTCCTTCCTTTATCCTTTCAATTACATGGCCGCCAAAATACAAAGAAAATACTAAAAAATCAATTAGGCATCGAAAAGCACTCATATACAAGGAATAATGTTACTATATTTTCGTGATTAAGTACAGTACAAAATTCATGAACATAAGAACCTTTTCCGGTTGTCCGACAAGCCCGTCAATTTAAGAGATTCAGAAGAAAGAATTCCTGTAACTGTTTGGGGAATGATCAGAAAATAAGTGGATTAAAGTGAACAAACCAAAATATTTCCCCATATTTGAGTTCATTAAATATCTGCAAAAAACTGAAACTCATGAAAGCCCCTTTAATGTTTCACTTTAACAATCAGCATAATGAGATTAGCATGTACCCGCAAAAAATTTAAGCAGCCGCTCAATAGCGCGAAAGAGGACTCAGCGAATAAAACCATTTCAGTAATGAAACTAATGAGATCATTTATTAAATGTGCTTTGTTTGCTTTAATTTCTGTTAATACCGGTTGTGGTAATACTCAAAAGGAAGCACCAGTATTTGATTTAGAGCAGCAGGGATTCATATTAGACTGGGTCTTAATGGGGCCGTTCCCGTCAGAAGAAATTTCTACACCAGAAGAATTTGGTGCAGTCAGGTCAGGTTATAATAAAGATTTTCTTACCGGACTGGGAGGTGAAAGACAGGCTGTTTTATATGATGGAGTTGAAACAACGATAACCAAAAAAAATGGAGAAAAAAGAACGGTAAAGGCAAAATTAATGGGACCTGATCTTGAGGATCCTGATCGTCCGGATTTTAAGCGAGTTATAAATGATATGCACATTCATGACAGAGATTATGACGAAGCAGTAGCTTATGCATTTTGTTATTTATATGCAGATAGACCCCAAAAATTGTTCGCTCATATGGCTGTTGATGGAAGTCCAAAAGTCTGGTTAAATGATTCTCTGGTATATGCTAATTGGGAAGATCTTAGTAAATCTAAAGACTGGCACTATAATTTTGACATTCATGTAAAAAAAGGAAAAAACCGGTTTTTAATTAAAATTGATAATACTGAACAATGGTTCGGATTTCGAATCGAACTTTATAATGAAGAGCAAAATAAATTAAGAATTAAAGAAAAAGTGAATTCTGTTGGTTTCACCTCTGTTACATCAGGTAAAGATGAGGTTGAGGTACTAGCACATACCGTTCCTCAAATAGAGGATTACCAGCTTTCCGCTACACTTAAATTATTAACCCTTGATGGTAAAATTCTGGCAAAGAAAGATATCCTGACCGGAAGCAGGGAGTCCATTTCGCCAGTAAATATTTTTTATAATGGCCCTGTATCTGTAGAAGTGGCACCAACTATAAATCCTGAAAATTCTAAAAAAGAGCTTAGCTGGATTGGAGATTACAATCAAAGTATTTCAGCCTTATATAATAAGTATAATGAGGCTAAAGTCCAGTATGCATCTTTTATACCTTCAAGAATGCAAAAAATATATACGTATGTTTTTCAATATTATGACAGGTTTTTGTCACAGGAGGAACATGTGCCAGATCAAAATTTCATTCTCAATTATCAGTTTGTTGAGCGATTAACAGATGCATTGAATCAAGGGAAGGATCTGTTAAGTCATATTCCTGATGAAGCTGTTCCTGTTTTATATAGAGTCAAGGGATACGGCGGAATGAATTTAGAAATTCCTGCTCATATTTCTATTCCGGAAAACTATGGTACTTCGGCTAAAGAATATCCTTTAGTAATAGAATTGCATGGTTCAGGTGGATTTGGAAAGGATAAGCCCCACTGGCCAAAAGCAAATTCGAGGATAGAAATGGAGGGTGAGCCAATTATTATCTTAAAACCAGGTGCGCCTAAACTATCATTTCACTTGCAAAGAAACTATTGGGATCCAGTCTATTTGGATAATGTTTTAGCTGAAACAAAAAATATTTTTGATATTAATGAAGAAAGAATCTATCTCAATGGGGCAAGCGGTGGTGGTAAAGGAACCTGGAACTGGATAAATCATAGCCCTGAACATTTTGCAGCATCAATTATACTTGTAGGTACAGAAGGATACCCTTTCCGTGCAGAAAAAATTAGGTATCTTCCATTATGGGTAATCAATGGAGATCTGGATCGTGCCTCTTATCCATTTTTACCTGAAGTAACGGTGAACCGATTGAGGGATATTGGAAGCAATGTTATCTTCACCAATTTTGCAGGATTAAGACATAGTGTTTCTTCCGGATATGATAAACAAGATCTGAAAAAATGGTTGTTGGCTCATAGGAATCCTCATAAAGTTGGCGGCGATCCATTGTTCAATATGAGTATTAAGGATGAAGGATACAGTAATGTTATTCTGAAAAAAATACCCGCAAAAACATACCTTGGTCTTACAGAAAAGGAAAATCCCAGATATCCACAGGATAATGTATACCGGTCGGCCATGAAATTATATCAGGCATACAGAAAACCAAATTCTGCTATGACTGAAAGGGAAGCACAAGGCTATACCTTAATTTATGAACCTGACTTTAGCAGTGAAGAAGGCAAAGAGATATTACTTGATGCGCCAATATCAGAACCAGGTGAAAATGGGGATTTAAGAAGGAAAGATATTAAAGAGTTAAATGTAGCATCTGTTTATATAAAGTGTAAGAATGATTACGATGATTTTAATAAAATAAGAGAAAAAGCATTTGCAAATCTGATAAAGGAAGGATATCAGGTTACAAATGAAGCAATTAACTATATGCTAACGATATCTGATGCCAAGGATCGGTATTGGGAGGCTTGCTTTGTTTTAGAAGATTGACTGAACGATATGCAGAAGTAAACTGTTTTTGGGTTATTGGCAGCTTTTCATTTTGACGAGAAAGGAGCTGATAAGGATTGGGAATTACCCGAAGAATATATTCAACCGCTGCATGGCATATAAACGATCCTAAGGAACCGTTTCATATTCCTGCCGGTCCACCACCCCCTGCAAAGCGGTCCCACGTCATCTCGAAGGAGTTCCACAGGCGACAGCCTGGGGAACGACTGAGAGATCTCCTCTCACCATTGCGCCGCAGGTAAAAAGGACAGCCACGCAAACCATCGCCTGCGGAGGGACTGAGAGCCCCCTCATCATTACGCTACCCGTTAAAAGGATACCCACGCAATCCAACGCCTGGGGAACGACTGAGAGATCTCCCCTCAATATTGCATTGCCGGTTCGAAGCCTCGATTCTTAGATGACTTTTTAATTAAATCACCCCTTTTGTAGCGAGAGCGACGCTTGAACTATTGTATCTATTTAATTCTTGTTGAATCT
>CAYRTD010000004.1:0-68582 GCA_964426915.1 uncultured Bacteroidaceae bacterium
AAAAAATAAAGATCCCGCAAATTCGATGGTATGCGGGATTTTTTGATTGATGAAAGTGTTGATGGATTCTAAATCTTTAGTAGTTACCGGGATTATCAGTAACTATATTTATTCTCTCTCTGATTGCATAGTTAAAAAGCGGGATCAAACTGGCCTGGATCTGATTCGACTTTTTACCTGTGGATTTTCTTTCTGAAAATCCTTAAATATATTCTTAAGTCATGTCGGCCGGAATGCTTATTTTCTTATCAGCTCGCAGGAATGCGAACATCTCCATTTGCCAGACACTGTCTGGCGTTTTGGATAGGTAAGGTAAGATTAGGCGACCAACTGCTCACGGATTCAGCGGCGGGATCCACCACATGCCACAGTCCTAATGCTGGGTCGGACATACGTGCCCCATAATCGTACTAGTGAATTCTTTCAGCAGCATCATAATCATTATATGGAAAGCTTCTCGTCATAACTTTTAATTATAGACACTAATTTTTCTGGCTGATAAGATTTACAACTACGTTTACCATAGTTTCTTTTTCTTCAGGTTCACTGACAGCTATCATAAGCGTAAGTGCAACCAGGGCATTATCTGCTATCCTCTTATCTCCATTGGCATAATAAAGAATACCGTTTTTGTCAAGAAAATACAAAAACAGGAAGGCTGCAATTCTTTTATTGCCATCTGTAAATGAATGGTTTTTGATAATGAAATACAAAAGGTTTGCAGCTTTCTCCTCGATGCTGGGATACAGATCTTTACCATCAAAGGTCTGATAAATACTGCCAATGGAGCTTCTAAATGAAGCATCCTTTTCCCTGCCGAACAACTCACTATTGCCATGAAATTTTCTGGCTTTTTTGATTTGGTTAATTGCTTCCTGATAGGTTAGTCTGTAAATTTCTCCTGATGTAGTATCAGATATCTTCAGTGTCTTGTAATCGTATTGATCCAGTATATCCAGTGCATAAGAGTAATCGGCAATAATATCCAACAAGCCCTTGTTTTCCGAACCAGATAATTCCCTGGTCCCGATTGAATTTCTTATTATCCGGACCGTCTCCTGCAACTGTTTCAGTTTCTCATTTTTCCTTTCGAGAACTTCCTGATTTACTGCATATCCTTTTACCAGATATTCACGGAGTACCTTGTTTGCCCAGATTCTGAACTGAGTTCCTCTTACTGAATTAACTCTATAACCTACTGATATTATTGCATCCAGATTATAATGCTTAATACTACGTTTTACATTTCTATTTCCTTCTTTCTGAACTACCGAGTATTCCTCGGTAGTTGACCTTTCAACCAACTCCCCTGTTTGAAATATATTTTTCAGATGAAGTCCGATAGTGTCAGTATCCTTCTCAAATAATTCAGCCATTTGTTTCTGTGAAAGCCAAATAGTATCACTTTCAAGTCTAACTTGAATTTCAGTAGCTTCTCCAGCTGATTGATATATGATAATATCAGTTTCCGGCATCTTTCAAAATTCTGTCAGTAAATTACTTATTTTCTACAACTACTCCAAAACTATAACGGCCAGCGTGTGATCTCACTGGCCGCGGTGGATAAAATCACCTCTTTTAAAAATGAACCTTGCTGTCCCATTTGCGGATCAAATAAAATAGATACAATTCTTGAAAAAAGACTAAAAATATTTTTTGGATTCTCTTATGAAAAAGAAAAAAGAAAATTCCAATGTAAAATCTGTAATAGCAAATTTTAGGGATTGTAATTATCCGTTTTTGTTATATTTCCTTCTTTATCATAAAGTTTCCAAGCACCGGTTTTTTATCATCTTTATATGCACCTTTTGCAGATAATTCTCCAGTTAAATAATAACTTTCATAAGGTCCTTCTTTCTTTCCATCCTTGTATATAAGTTTGTATCGAATATTTCCATTGGAATAATAATAAACAGCAGGACCGTTTCTTATACCATCTTTTATAGAAATCTTTGTCTTCAAAGTTCCATCTTCTTTATAATATTCATATAACTCAATTCCATTGTCCCTATATACAAACTGTAAACAGACCACTGCATTTTTAACCACTTAGGCAACCTCCAAAGCCAGCGAGGGGCAGACGTGTCCGCCGCAGCTTTAGCGGAGGAGGAAGTGTTGGAGGCGGGGAGGGTGAAGTAGGTGACTATTTCTTTTTGTTTTGTTTGTATCCTATCCTGGGGCGATTCTTCTGATCGAGTTCTTCTTGTTTGGATTTTTCCAGCTGCTTGAGGTATTCAAAGATCAACATTATTTTTTCATCATGCTCCATATCCTTTCTTTCAAGCTGTTCAAGTTTCTGGAGTATTTCTTTATGGGTAGAAAGTAACTCCCGCATTTTGGTAAAAATCCGGATGATCTGGATATTTACTGAGATTACCCTTTCACTGTTTAATACACTAGACAGCATAGCTACACCCTGTTCAGTAAAAGCCATCGGTGGATAACGAACACCACCCCAACTTGAGGTGCCAAATTGGCTCCTCAAGTCTGTAAACTCTATATCAGATAACTCGAACATAAAGTCTTCCGGAAAGCGGCTAATATTTCGTCTGACTGCCCTTTTAAGCTGTTTGGTTTCTACTTCATATAATTCAGCCAGATCCATGTCTAACATTACTTTTTTATTCCTGATCAAATAGATTTTGCTCATTACAATTTAATCAGGTATTGCAATGCCTTTTTCAGATTCGCTCATTGTTTCTGATTTTATGCATAAAAGCATTATTATTTCTTAACAACTTTCTTAATTGGAGGTCACAATTTTTGAAACCCATTTCATTGTAACAAAAATATATCTTTACACCCCTCTACTCTTAATGTAAAAAACAGCAAAAAATCAGCGTCAGAATTAGAAGTTTTTTCGTGCATCACATGAATACTGTACGCTATCACAAAAGAAATAAAGTTTGAAGTTGATTATTGTGGAAGAAGTTTTATTCCTTCTTTGCTGACATTTTGAAAGAAGGGTGTTGCTTATTGAATACTCTGCCATTCATGTTTTGAATAAGTAAAAACAGAGAAAGATTCCCCGGTCTCAAGTTCCAGATCATAGAGTTTATTTCTAAATCTTATTTCAACACCAGAATTTGCCTGATAGTCAGTTAGAATACCCCCATGACATAAATGGTGTCTCTGGTTTATTTCAGGATTTGTATATATTAGCACAATAAAAATAAACTATTATGCATAAATTATTTGTAAGAATTGCATTTTTTATTGGTTTAAACTTAGTGCTGGCAAATCCTTATGCATTAGCCCAGGAACATCCCAATATCATTTTAATTATTGCCGATGATCTTGGTTGGGCTGATGTAGGGTATCAGGGAGCTGAATTCTATGAGACACCTAATATTGATAAAATGGCTGAAACAGGAATGGTTTTCTCCCGGTTTTATCCATCGGCTGCCAATTGTGCCCCTTCCAGAGCTTGTTTGCTAACAGGGATGTACGCTCCCCGTCATCAGGTATATATTCCCCAGGGTTTGGCAAGAGGTGGAGATGTTTCAAAAATGAGGTTTAAAGTTCCTACCCAGGGACAAAATAGCACCTATAATACTTTTCCGGTTAGCATCAATACTGTAGCGCCCGAGTTTGAATCGCTGGCCGAAGTTTTGAAAAAGTCAGGCTATGTTTCGGCAAGGCTGGGTAAATGGCACATAGGCGACGACAATCAGGGGTTTGATGTTGTTTCTGCCAATGGAGTAATTGGGGAGATTACCAATTTTTGTGGGACTGAAGAACGATTTTATGACGATATTAATGTAGCAGAAAGATTAACCGATGCAGCCCTGCATTTTATTGAAGAAAATCAGGATAATCCTTTCTTTTTATACCTTAGTCATTGGGAAGTACATACTCCTCTGGCAGCCCGGGAAGAAAGGATCAATTATTACAAAAAGAAACTTAACAACTGGCCCGACAAAAATTATGAGTCAGTTTACGCTGCCGAAGTGGAACAGGTCGATTTAAGTCTTGCCAGGGTTTTAAATAAAATAAATGAACTTGGTTTGGAAGAAAATACCATAGTGATTTTTACTTCCGATAACGGCGGACTTTCATCTGTCACCTCCAATGAACCTTTACGTGCAGGAAAAGGAACTTTATATGAAGGCGGGATCCGGGTTCCATTCTGTATTAAATGGCCCGGAGTTATACAGCCCGGTTCAACAACCGATGTTCCTGTGAATGGGATTGACCTGATGCCAACCTTTGCAGAAATTGCGTCTGCAGAACTCCCACAAAACCAACCGGTAGATGGCCAGTCCTTTGTACCGGTTTTGAAGGGAGAATCATTTTACCAGGACCGTTCCTTGTTTTTTCATTTCCCTCTTTATTTGGGTGGCTCCGTAAGTGTTTTGCCTTCCTTTGACGGAGAGGAAAATTACTGGCGGGCAGTGCCTTCAACAGTGATTATGTCCGGCGACTGGAAATTGATTTATTACTATGAATATGAACGTTATGAATTGTTTAACCTTAAAGAGGATATTTCGGAGTCCAGGGACCTTTCCACCGTAAAAACCGCCACTGCACTTAAATTACTGGACGAATTAAAAACATGGACTAAGGATGTTAATGCGCCTATCCCCTCAGTTCTGAATAAAAGGTAAATAGCTTATTTTTTGCATTCAAAGCTTATTCTCACCCCCCTGCGAAATCTTTTTCCGATAGGCCCTTTCATCTATTACTTTCTTTATGACGACAAGAATAAAGAAAATAATGGCCAGGCCAAGGAAGGCATAAGCAAAAGACTTAAAATGCTGAGGTTGTAAAATAAAAGCATAAACTGAATAAAGAAAAAGACCGGCTCCCAGAATACCCGTGATCAAAATAGCGTATTTCATTGTAGTTAAGTTTTTTTGGTAAAGTTTTTTTAGTAATTATCAATGAGGTATCATAAACTCACTCAGGGTTAAACTTATAATATTTTTCTCATAAGGAGTATCAGGTAATGTCTTATCTGTAAGATTTTTAGATTGCTTTCCTAATTTGAAAAGTATCATATATCCACCATCAGTTTATAGCCCTTGCCATGAACGTTTATAATCTGTACCCTGGGATCGGGTTTGAGATATTTCCTTAGTTTCGTAATATAAACATCCATGCTCCTTGCATTAAAATAATTATCGTCTATCCATATCGCCTTAAGTGCAAAGTTTCTTTCGAGTACACGGTTTTTATAGTTGCACAGGAGTTTAAGAAGATCAGTCTCTTTGGTAGTCAGCTTTTGTGTATGATCACCAATGGTGAGGCTTTGTTTCTGGGTGTCAAATGTGAAATCCCCGAGCTCATAACAATCCTCATTCCGGTCGCCACCTCCTTTTGTACGTCTTAATATAGCTTCAATTCGAAAGATAAGTTCCTCCATGGAAAATGGCTTGGTGATATAATCATCTGCACCCCTGGTAAAACCCTCAAGCACATCTTCTTTTAACGCTTTTGCTGTAAGAAAGATGATCGGTATATCACTGTCTCTCATTCGTATATCGGATGCAAGCGTGAATCCGTCCTTCACCGGCATCATTATATCAAGGACGCAAATGTCGTAGTGATTTTTCTCAAAAGCTTTAAAAGCTTTTTCGCCATTGGTCAGCCAGTCTGTTTCATAATTCCTGGCCTGAAGATATTCCTGAAGCAGAGATCCGAGATTTTCATCATCTTCGGCAAGTAAAATTCTTGTTTTTACTTTATTATCTGTCATCTGTTGAGCTTTTAGCAAGGGGGAGTGAGATGTCGAATCTTGTACCCCGGTTTAATTCACTTTTCAAGTTAATACTTCCGTTATGAATTTCAATGATTTTTTTGACATAACTCAATCCAAGCCCAAAACCTCTTACATTATGCACATTTCCAGTAGGTACTCTGTAAAACTTTTCAAAAATCCTTTTCTGATCTTCTTTACTTATGCCGATTCCTTTATCTCCCACTCTCAGAATAATATTTCCGTTTTCATTTCTGGTAGAAATATTTATCCGGGGTTCGTCTTTTGAATATTTTATGGCATTATCCACAAGGTTTGAAATTACATTTGTCAGGTGGATTTCATCAACCCTTACATTTGACTCAGTAGCTCCGGGCTTCCATTCGATTTCTCCGTTTTTCTTTTTTACCTGTATCATGAAATTGTCTAAAGAATGATCCACAAGATCATGTAAATCGATGATCTTATACTTGAGTTTTAATTTTCCTTTGTCAAAGATAGCCATTTGGAGAACTTTTTCAACCTGGATCCCAAGGCGTTTGCTTTCGGTATCGATTATTCTGGAAATGTGACTGAAATTTTTGTTTTCTACCGGAATAGATTTGTCGCTTAGCATCTGAGATGCAAGGGAGATGGTTGAAATTGGCGTTTTCAGTTCGTGGGTCATGTTGTTTACGAAATCCGTCTTCATTTCTGAAAGTTTTTTCTGACGGAATATGATCCAAAGGGTAAAAATGAAAATAGCTATGATTATGGTGGTGAGAAAGATGGAGGTAAGCCCAATAAGCCCAATTGATCTATAAATAAAACTCTTCTGCTCGGGAAAATACATCCGTAGAAAATTTGAGTTTGACCAGATGTCGCCAGGAAATAACTGGGCTGTGAAGACACGTTGCTTTTTATCGGGATCATAGCCTTCGGATTTAAGGCTGATTTCATTGTCGCGGTTAACAACAGCATATTCATAATCTAGATCCAATCCCGATTGCTGTAAAAATATGTTGATGTATGTTTCAAGTTTTTGGGGTGAAAGCCTTTCTTCCAGCTTTCTGTGTGGATTTATCATTCTCGACATGACCTCTTCAACAAGGACTTTCTTTTCGACAATTTTTTCTTCTACAAGATCGGGATCGGGCAGGTCTATGATTCCGTTTTCATTCCCGAGCAGAAAAGTATCCTTTTTATTATTCAGTTTGTTTCCACTGATGATCGCAAGAATACTGTCGTCCAGCATTCTGACGTTTATGCTGCTCTGCTGGTTTTTCCGGGTTTTATTTTCAATAACAACTTTCTCATCAATACGTATTTGCCTGTTCTGACCCGAACCCAGGCTCTGCTGTATCGAATTCCACTGGAAATTGAAACTGAAGTTTCCCCCCGAAGTATCGAATCGCACATTCGGAGAGATATGATCATAGATCATGTAGGCAGTTTCTTCATTTTCAATTTGATGTGCTATGCCCGACAGAGTTCTGACCACCAGCTGAGAGAACTGTTTTTCTTTTATTTCCACAGCATTTTTTATCCAGTAAGTCTGAACAATGATCAAACCAGTCATTACAATGGCCATGAAGGCTCCCAGTATCCATAATAATCTTCTGCTCATATGGATACAAATATAATAAAGCTAAGTAGCGGAGATACTATCATTTAACAATCTTTAACATTCCTTTAGCTATGTTAACCCAAATAGCCTGTAGCTTTGTATCAAATATAACTGAGAAAGAGTAATGCTCAAAAGAATGTAAAATCTTTTCATAGACCAGCAGAAAGGGTAAATAAGCCCAGGGGATCAGATGCGTTGTCTGATCCCCTTTCTTTTTTGAATAATGAAAAAAAACACATAGATTGCAGTACATTGCCTTTTTATGTTGGAGCATTACTACAAAATTCTTGGTTTAAAAGCTAATGCAGATGAAAAATCTGTAAAAAAAGCCTTTAGAAGACTTGCGCTGAAATATCATCCGGATGTTAACCCTTCACCGGATGCCGAAGAAAAATTCCGCAAAATCTGCGAGTCCTATGAAGTTGTCAGTAGTCGGATACATCAGGAAACTACCATTCATGCAACACAGGGTGAAGATGATGAAGAGGTAATAGACCCTTCTGTTTACGATGAGATAATAAGAGAAGCACGAGAGAAAGCCTGGGAAAGGGCCAGGATGAAATATGAGAAAATAAAAGCTGACAAGGAATTTTTTGAAAATAATGATCTTATAATTCTTTTCAGGTATATCGGGAATTACCTGGCAGTTCCCCTGGTAATTGCATTGGTCGTAATCCCTATGTATCTGGCCATAACGGAAAGTTTTATCGCCATTTTTGCCGGTTTTTTTTTCTGGTTCATTGGAATTATACTTGGATCTCATATTTATTCAAACCGAAAAGGCTGGTTCCGCCCCGGTAAAATAACCACCCGATGGATAGATGTTGTAAATTTCTTTAAGGTTGAAAGAAAGAAGAGCGCTCAGGAAAAATGCCAGTATACCCCGGATAAAGTAGCCAATTCCACCCCTTTTAAATTGATCATGTTTAAAGTTAGGGAGGTCACAATGAGGAATTATGGCCCCTTTCATCACTCCGTGGGATATAAAAGGAAATACAAGGAAGTGATAATTCCCCGAAGTGCGAAAGCTTACCGGATCCACTTCATCCTTGCTTTTCTCAAACCTCTGGTATTTGTGCTGGCTCTTATTTCTATTCCTACCCCCAGTTTTATCTGGAAAGTTATCGGTGCAATACTTATCACCCTGATTTTATCCAATACTTTGTTAATAGTCACTCAAATCCGGTCCAAAACTTCTTACCTTCTAAACGGATTCCTGATCATCAAGATCCTTGTCTGGATGATCATAATAATTTCCCAGACTACCGCTTATCCCGGGCTGGTTTTCTTTACAGAGGAATTTCTCGGATTATACATCATTCTCATGCTCTTATTCCTGGATATGATTCTTGATTTGGTAATAAGCGCATTCCCTTTTTACCATAAAATTTATCAGCCAATACTGAAGCAACCGGAAATTGTCAAAAGATTATTTAAACGGGGATTTCAAAATTATCTGGATATCCCAGTGTGGTCAACGCTTTATCCTTTCTTCAGATGGTTGTTCTGACACCCGACTTTATTGACGGACACTAAATAACTCTGTGGCTGTTTTTAATTTTTTCAGGATCCAGAATAAAACAATTGTGTACACTTTCCACCCGGACTAATTTATCTCTGAGAATCCTGGCATAGCTGGAAGAATATTCTCCTGTTACCACAAGGAAATAATCCATATTTTTGAGATTTTCCAGAAGATGGCCTTCACCCGAATGATTACTAAGTAATTTATAATTCAGATAGGTGTTTTCATCCTCATAGATATAACAGGAAAAAAGTTGATCGTTTCCTGATGACTTATGCTTTAATGAATGATCAGTTGTCCTTGCCAGATCAAACATGAGCTTTTGGTTAATATCCCAGCTTAGCCTGTAGTCCCTTTCATAAGAGACAATTCCCAGTAAAAGGAAGTCGTAATCAAGCTCAAAATCCAGTTTCAGTTTAGGATTCACATCAATGACTTTTTATTGATATGCAAAGTAAATGTTTTTTAATGAACCTCCGAAAATATAACTTTCATAAATAATCTCTTTTTCTTTCTAAAACATATAGATCTATTTGATATGGGCACAAATTTTGAGTATCTTAATAAACTTCAATATTTTAATGAATAACATAACAGAAATGAAATCAGATAAAATAGTTTTCAGGA
Source organism: uncultured Bacteroidaceae bacterium (assembly GCA_964426915.1). Classification (GTDB taxonomy): domain Bacteria; phylum Bacteroidota; class Bacteroidia; order Bacteroidales; genus CAYRTD01. Next base: position 9,457 of record CAYRTD010000004.1, read on the forward strand.
TCACTGACAAGCCCTATAAAATTATACTTTCATGCTTTATTCTTACTTTTCTGGGCCTGTTCATTGCATGGGGGTCGGTAATGATCTTTATTAAATCCGGAGCAAATAAATATGCAAACCAGGCTATAATGAAATATCAGGATAATAAAACCGGTTCTCTTTTGATGTTGATTTTTGATGACAGCACAAGCATAGAAGAAAAAAATACTGCTATCTGGGCCCTGGGCACCCTGAAAGATGAAGACGCCCTGGAAGATCTGCAAAAACTCGATTCATTGATCATGGCAGATGAAATACCAGGAATATCGGAATATGAACTGAATAAAGCCATTTTGAAAATAAAAGGCGAATATCGGGGATCAAGGCAGCTATCTCAGAAATAGCATTTATATCATCGCATTCTCCATAGATAGCGACGAATGATGCTTAAATCCATGAGATCCCTCGCTATTGCCCGGGATCAGTTCGGCTAAATGATTTTGAAGGCCAAAATCATAGTCTCACTGAGAAATTATATTCACTACCCTCCAATAAAATACGCTAGCAATTTTTCCTTAATTAATTTTTTCAGCTATCTTGCGGATTCTTTAAAAAATACTATCTTGAGATCAATGTAATCTGAAGGTAAATAGGTCATCTGCCCAAGGGTATTATATGCGAGGCTTATGTCATTTAAGAGCTTGTTTTAGGTAGTTTACAAACGCAGTTTATTTTTACTGCCAAAATCTGAAAATTTTGTCCATTATGAAAAAAGTATTTATCCTGTTCATTTCTTTTTTGTTTTTCTTTAATAACCATTCTTTTGCACAGGAGGAAGAGAAAAAGTTTGGAATTCAGTTTTCCGGTTTCGTTAAAAGTGATTTCTTTTTTGATACCCGACAGACAGTTGCCGCCAGGGAAGGGCATTTTTTATTATGGCCGTCGCCTGCGGTGAATGATCTTAACGGAAACGACATTAATGCGAAACCGAGTTTTAATTTCCTGGCAATCCAGTCAAGATTATCCGGTCGGGTGAGTGGTCCGGATGCTTTTGGAGCGAAAACTTCAGGACTTATAGAAGGTGATTTTTTCGCTCAGTCTAACGAAAACATCAATCTTTTCCGCCTTCGGCATGCATTTGTCAAGTTTAACTGGCCCAATACTGAAATACTGGCTGGACAATACTGGAACCCATTCTTTGTAACCGGATGTTTCCCCGGTACTGTATCTTTTAATACCGGTACCCCTTTGCAATCCTTTGCCAGAAATCCCCAGCTTCGTCTCACGCAAAGCATTGGGAATTTGAATCTGATACTTGCTGCTCTTTCTCAGAGAGATTTCACCAATTTTGGCCCGGATCCCGTTGTAGATGGTCTTGCAAAGAATACGGGTGATTTTCTCCGTAATTCCGGTACTCCGGATATGCACCTGCAATTTCAATATAAAGTTACGGAAGAGTCAGGAACAAGTATGCTGTTTGGTGCTGGCGGTGAATATAAAACAATAGTGCCCCGCTTATCTTCTTCAGTAGAGAACAGGAGGTATAAGGTAGATGAAAAACTGGGTAGTTTTGCTGCAATTGCCTTTACCAAGCTTTCTTTTAGAACGTTGACCTTAAAATTACAGGGGCGTTATGGGGAAAATATTTCCGATTTGCTATCTGTCAGCGGATTTGCTGTAAAAGGGATAACCGATCCTGTTACCGGCGAAAGATCTTATACTCCCCTTCAAAATGCAACATTCTGGGGGGAAATTCATTCGAACGGGGATAAATTGCAAATCGGTGTATTCGGAGGTTATCTGAAGAATCTTGGTACTAAAGAAGAAATGTCTGATATAACGAATCCGGTTTATGGGCTGGGTCATAATATCGAATCTCTTTACAGGATCTCACCCAGAATTATGTTTTTATCTAACAAGACTAAAATAGGTTGTGAGTTGGAATATACCTCTGCAGCATATGGCAGTGATTATGATGTTAATTATGTGCCTGGAAGCACTACTCAGGTTGGGAATGCCAGAATATTACTCAGTGCGATTTATTCCTTTTAATTCAGTGAGACTATGATTTTGGTATTCAAAATCATTTAACTGAACTGAGCCCGCTCCGGAATCTTTCGGGAGATAGCCGAGGGATCTCATGGATTAAAGCAGCATGCGTGACCGCGTTCGCATGAAGCTTTCCGCGAGCGCAGAGCTTCTACGCTCGCGGAAAGCTTCAGCGACAGCATGCGGTTGCGAAGCTCGTTATCACTCGGTTCTGTGTTACGCTCATGGGAAAAATAATCAATTAGATTTCTCCCGGGGCTGATAAAAAATTCCTCTTTCTTCATTCCTTGTTCTGATTTTTTTCTCAGAATCCAGAACATCAAGGTATTTATTTACCTCATTGAGATGTAGTCCGAGAATTTGAGAAAGATCAACAGCCGTACAAGGTCGTCTTTGAATGGTTTCAAGTATTGCTGTTTCGGTATCGGATCTGTAGGCTTCAATTTTTTTCCTGCTGACGGGAGCGGTAATAATCTCAATATTCGGATAATCCAATTTTTTTCCGATATTTTTCAGTTCAGCACGAGATGCATTCCGAAGTTTTTTTTCGGTTCCTGGCCTGTCAAGTGTGTTAAGCTGAATGCGGTCCGGTTTAATTTTAGATAAGGCCTTTGAAAGAGCTCCAATATTATTATCATTATCGTTATAACCTGGGATTATAAGAATTTCAAGCCAGATTTCTCCCCTGTACTCTTTTCTGAATTCTATCAATCCGTTGATATGATCGTCAACAGACAGTCCCGGAGCCGGCCGGTTAATTTTTTCGAAAGCATCCTGAGTGGCTGCATCCAGAGAAGGCAGTACAAGGTCGGCTCTCAGGATCTCCCGTCGAAGGTCTTTGTTATTTAAAAGAGTTCCGTTAGTAAGCAGGGCAACAGAGATTCCCGGTTTTATCTCTTTTATAAAATCAAGTACTTTTCCAATTTTAATATTCAGGGTTGGCTCCCCGGAACCTGAAAAGGTAATGTAATCGGGATCGGGATTGTTTGCAAAGAAATGTCTGAGCTCTTCTTTAATTTTATTCAGTTTAACATACTCCATCCTTCCGGTTGTTAGTTTGTTAGTTTTTCCGCACTCACAATACACACAATCCAGTGAACATATTTTGTGGGTAACAAGATCAACGCCCAGCGACATTCCAAGTCTCCGGGAGGGAACGGGTCCGAATAAATATTTATACATTTTAATTCTTTTACTCTATTGAAAGTCTCTATCTGTCAATAATGATCTACTTCCCACATGATGCTTTCATCGTTACGGCATTATTATTTCCGTAATAACCCGCTCTTGTTCTCGAATCCGCCGCGACGAATACTGCGGTTTAAAACATTTTCGCGCCCCCGTAAAAGAACGGGGCAGGCCCGCCTGCCGTTGCACTGGCCATCCTTAGGCGGGCAGGCTTGATTTCGAACATTAGCTTCGCTGAGCTCACCACCATTTGACATATTCGATTATGATCCAGACACTTGAATTTATTGACAGACTCTTGTCTTGTTAATGATTAATCCATTAGTCCAGTTTCAGCACAGCCAGAAATGCCGTCTGCGGGACCTCCACATTCCCTACCTGACGCATTCTTTTTTTTCCTTTTTTCTGCTTTTCAAGAAGCTTGCGTTTTCGGGTAATATCTCCACCGTAGCATTTGGCCGTCACATCTTTTCTTACTGCTTTAACGGTTTCTCTTGCGATAATCTTTGCACCGGTGGCAGCTTGTATGGCAATATCAAACTGCTGGCGGGGGATGAGTTCTTTTAATTTCACACACATTCTTCTCCCAAAATCATAAGCATTATCGCGATGAATCAGAGTTGACAGTGCATCAACCATTTCCCCGTTTAAAAGGATGTCCAGTCTTACAAGATCTGCCTTATCATAACCAGATGTATAATAATCGAACGATGCGTATCCTTTGGATATACTTTTCAGCTTATCGTAGAAGTCGAAAACAATTTCCGCGAGGGGCATCTGGAATGTCAGCTCCACCCGGTTTGAGGTGAGATATACCTGATTTTTCAAAACACCTCTGTTATCCATGCACAATTTCATAACCGGACCCACAAATTCTGCCTGGGAAATGATTTGGGCGGTAATATAGGGTTCTTCAATATAATCGATAAGGGTTACGTCTGGCAATCCGGAAGGGTTGTGAACTTCAATTTTTTCACCTTTCCTGGTATACACATTATAGGATACATTCGGTACAGTGGTGATAACATCCATGTCAAATTCCCTGTCGAGTCTTTCCTGTATGATCTCCATGTGAAGAAGTCCCAGGAATCCGCAACGAAAACCAAACCCAAGAGCTGCAGAAGATTCAGGTATAAAAGTAAGGGAGGCATCATTAAGCTGTAGTTTCTCGATTGAAGCTCTGAGGTCTTCATAATCATCTGCATCCACAGGATAAATTCCGGCAAAAACCATGGGTTTTACGTCTTCGAATCCGGAAATTGGTTTCTCACAGGGTTTTTCCACGTGCGTAATGGTATCCCCGACTTTCACTTCCCGGGAGGTTTTAATGCCTGAAATGATATATCCTACGTCTCCGGCTTTAAGTTCTTTGCGGGGTTCGGTCTTTATACCCAGAACCCCGATTTCATCAGCATAATATTCTTTTTTTGTGGCAAAGAATTTAACGGAATCGCCTTTTTTTAATGTTCCGTTAAAGATTCTGAAGTATGCGAATATTCCCCGGAAATTATTGTATACCGAATCAAAGATCAAAGCCTGAAGAGGAGCTTCAGGATTTCCTGTGGGAGGAGGTATTCTACCGATAATTGCCTCAAGAATTTTATCCACTCCAAAACCGGTTTTGCCACTAGCTTCGATTATATCCTCTCTTTCACATCCGATAAGATCAACAATCTGATCTTTAACTTCTTCAGGCATGGCATTATCCATATCCATCTTGTTGAGAACGGGTATGATCTCAAGGTCGTGATCAATAGCCTGGTAAAGATTTGAAATGGTTTGTGCCTGAATACCCTGTGTTGCGTCAACGATCAATAGTGCTCCTTCACAGGCGGCAATAGACCGGGATACCTCATAGGAGAAATCCACATGGCCGGGAGTATCAATGAGGTTTAATATATAGTGTGAACCATCTTGTTCATATTTCATTTGTATTGCGTGGCTCTTTATGGTAATTCCTCTTTCCCTCTCCAGATCCATATTATCCAACACCTGGTCCTGAAAATCACGATCGGTTACAGTATTGGTAAACTGCAGTAAACGATCAGCCAGTGTACTCTTCCCATGGTCAATGTGGGCGATAATACTAAAATTTCTAATGTGCTTCATATTTAGATTGAAATTGACGACAAAGATAATAAAAAGAATATGGACAGACTCTAAGTAAGAATAAGAAGCGATGTAACTATAAAACTCTTGGATGAATTAAGAAATATTGAGTCTGTTTAAAAGAAATTATAAAGAATTATTCACTACCGGAATAGTTATAAAGTGATTTATTCTTAGAAGAAAATATCTGAGTCTGGTTTAATTCCTGATGTGCTAATCGCCCAGATCTTCCACTTGATATTCATGTCCTGTATTTTTCAGGAATTCTTTAAGTTCCTTAAAACCAAGTGAAATAAATCTTTCTCCCTCAGTATTCGGAAGGAAGCTAAGTTCTTTTTCCTGATCCAGTTCTTTGTCGATGATAACTTTTACATGTTTTTCCGAATCATTCAACAAGCCGAACACGGAGATGAATCCGGGTTTTAGTCCAAGGTATTTCTCCACCCTCCAATGCGATGCCATGGTCATGCTTCCCCTGCCGGTAATCTCCTGCAAGCTTTTAATATTGATTTTTTTGTAATAATTGAAGATTAGCAGATAGTGATTTCTGCCATGATTATCACGGAAAAATAAATTCTTGCAACGAAGCATGTCTCTGTCTTTCCAAAACTGTTTCCCGGGAGGAAATATAGTGCTTTCTACCAGGTGTTCACTAAAATTTATATTCTTCTCTCTGAGAAAAGATATTACTGATTCTCCTGATGTCATTTTTTTGTTCAGATTAGGTTTATTATTCCGGAAAATCCCGGGTAGGTACAACCCTTAGGGCTACAGAGATCCCTCACTTCGTGAGAAACCTTTCTCTTGTTATGAACTGTGATATCATACCGTCAAGCGCTTTACAAAAAATATTAAAATGTACAAAATGTGTAAAATAGACTGTCTATTGTAAATATATTTTTCGGGTAACTATCTGTTTGACTGGAATTATGTGGATCTGCATTTCGCAAATATGGATTTGTGAAAAATTATCCCTGTTCTGTTTATAGTTTGTCAATAAAGTCGGGTGTCTAGGCATCCAGGCAATAAAAAAAAACCGTCTCTGAATATATCTGAGACGGTTTTTTTGAATTGAATGTATATTTTGGTTTGTGATAATTACATCATTCCACCCATTCCGCCCATTCCGGGACCTCCGCCTGCCGGCATTTGAGGTTCATCTTCAGGTTTTTCAGCAAGAACACATTCTGTTGTAAGGAACATACCTGCGATTGATGCGGCATTTTCCAGTGCAATACGAGCTACCTTAGTAGGATCGATAACTCCCGATTCAAAGAGGTTTTCGTATTTCTCTGTGCTTGCATTATATCCAAAATCAGCTTTACCTTCTTTAACTGCATGAACAACGACGGAACCCTCAAGTCCTGCATTTTCAACAATCTGGCGGATAGGTTCTTCAAGAGCCCTGCGTACAATTTTAATACCGGTGTCCTGATCCTGATTGTCACCTTTAAAGTTATCAAGAGCGTCAACGGCTCTGATGTAGGCAATTCCTCCACCGGGGATAATTCCTTCTTCAACTGCTGCACGGGTTGCACTGAGTGCATCTTCGAAACGGTCTTTCTTCTCTTTCATTTCAATTTCAGAAGCAGCTCCCACATAAATAACAGCTACTCCACCTGCAAGTTTAGCAAGTCTTTCCTGAAGTTTTTCCCTGTCGTATTCTGAGGAAGTATTTTCAATTTGCTTCTTGATCTGAGAAACGCGTGCATCGATATTACTCTTTTCACCGGCGCCGTTAACGATGGTGGTATTTTCTTTATCTATGGTAATCTTTTCCGCGGTTCCTAACATATCAAGTTCAGCACCTTCCAGTTTCAGACCTTTTTCTTCTGAGATTACAGTACCTCCTGTAAGGATAGCGATATCCTCAAGCATTTCTTTTCTTCTGTCACCGAATCCCGGAGCTTTTACAGCAGCAATCTTAAGTGATCCGCGAAGTTTATTTACTACAAGTGTAGCAAGGGCTTCTCCGTCAACATCTTCAGAAATGATAAGCAAAGGCCTGCCGGTTTGAGCGCTTTTTTCAAGTACCGGAAGAAGATCTTTCATGGTTGATATTTTCTTATCGTGGATAAGAACCAGAGGATTTTCAAGTACGGCTTCCATTTTTTCTGTATCCGTAACAAAATACGGTGAAATATATCCACGGTCGAACTGCATACCTTCAACAACTTCAACGCTTGTATCGGAAGTTTTTGCTTCCTCAACAGTGATAACACCTTCTTTCTTAACTTTCGACATTGCTTCTGCTATCATTGCGCCTATGTTGGGATCGTTATTGGCAGAAATAGTAGCAACCTGTTCAATTTTTTTATTGTCATCACCAACTTCTTTTGATTGATCCTTAAGGTTTTTAATAACTTCTTCAACAGCTTTCAGAATACCTCTTTTAAGATCCATCGGATTAGCACCTGCAGTTACGTTTTTCAAACCAACCTGAACTATCGACTGTGCCAGAACAGTTGCTGTAGTAGTTCCGTCGCCTGCATCATCATTGGTTTTGGAAGCCACTTCCTTAACCATTTGTGCACCTATATTTTCAAAAGGATCTTCGAGTTCAATTTCTTTTGCTACGGTTACACCATCTTTGGTGATCTGCGGAGCACCGAATTTTTTCTCAATCACAACATTACGACCTCTGGGTCCGAGTGTTACCTTAACAGCATTTGCCAGGGCATCAACTCCTTTTTTCAACTGGTCGCGTGCTTCAATATCAAATTTGATTTCTTTTGCCATTTTTATTGGATTTTTTAATTATTGATTTTTTTGATTAGACTATTGCAAGAATTTCGGATTGCTTCATAATGATGTAATCTTTATCTTCAATAGTTATCTCCGTTCCGGAGTACTTGCCATATATAACTACATCATCCTTTTTTACTTCCATTTTTTCGTCATTGGTACCAGGACCTACAGCAATGACAGTCCCTTTTTGGGGCTTTTCTTTTGCTGTTTCGGGAATAATAATTCCGCTTGCTGTTTTTTCTTCAGCCGTTAGAGGCTCAATAAGAACACGATCTCCTAAAGGTTTTACTTTCAGATCTGCCATTTTTTTATGTTTTTTAAATTGTTCAACATGATTTGTTTCGCACTGTGCTGATCATATTTTGTGCCAAATGCTGATCAGGCTGAGAAGCTGTATTTTTTGACATATAAAGCAAAAGCAGATGGCCCTGATAAAAAATCTTTTATACACATATGTCTCAAATATTCAGAGTGTTATTTGGATGCGGTGCTATAAAGGACGGCAAAAAAAAAAGTGTCAGTAATATGACATACTGACACTCTTAAATATTTTTCAGGACTAATATTATTCCTGCTCTCCTTCCGGAGGGGTGGATTGTTCTTCTGTTGATTCGGGCAGATTAATTCTGTTGTTTCCGGGTTGATTCAAAAGATTTTCATTAAACTCACCTTCTACTCTTGAACGTTCTTCCTCATTGCTCCGGGGTAGGGTAACAGTAGCCATAAGACTGAAAACCAGAAGTGCTGCTGCAAGTGTCCAGGTAGCTTTTTCAAGAAAATCGGCCGTTTTTCTCACGCCCATATATTGATTTGACGAGGCAAAGTTCGATGCAAGTCCTCCACCCTTCGAATTCTGCACCAAAACAATAAGGGTAAGCAGAATACAGACAATAATAATTAAAATAACAAAAAGAGTATGCATATCGCTGATTATTTATTACTTAATAGATTTTTTATTTTTTCAATTTGAGAGGCAAAGTAAACACTTTTTTCCGGATATTTCAAACTTAATTTCTCATAGGCAAAAATGGCCTTCGAGTACAGTCCTTGGCTTATGTAAATCCTTGCCAGCGAGTCGGTTATAAAGCTTTCGTTTTCTTCTACGCTATTCTTTGATATATCTCCTTCCAGCTGGCTTTTTTTGTCGGCAGGAATAGGTCCGGGATCTATTTCCAGAAACCTTTCAATTAAATGTTCTTTGGCCGTACTTTTTTCGTTCAGCTTATCAATCCATTTTGTGAATTCCGAATAGTTATCCTGTCTGTCATTTATCTTTTTTTCCTGTGATCCGGTATCTCCTTCTTTATCTTTTTCTTCGCTATAGCTAAATTCGAGTAATTCTTTTTCATTATTTCCCCCGCCATCTGTAAGTATTTTTTCCTTCTCTACGGTATCTTCAGCCGGATCCATAATGAGTTTTTGCCACAGATCACTGTTAATTAGCCGAAATAATCTTTTCCGGTCATGCAGGTATATAATATGTTTTTTTAATTCTGTACTGAAATCCTCTGGTCTTTCTTTTTTATATTTTAAGAGCCATACAATATGGAGGAGTGAAAACCAGGGGTATTTACTGATAAGATCCTCCAGAGTTGCAAAGTCTATTCTGCCGGGATCCTGTAATATGTTTAGCTGTGTATTTTCCATGATCCTACCAGTTTACGAAGGCTCTGTTAAAAATATCGTTCACAAGCTGATTAACAATTGACTCAATCAATTCTCCTTCAACATCGGCCAGAGCCTGTGAACTTGGGTATTCCTCATACCTGGAGAAACTGGTGTCAAAACTTTCATCAGGGTATAAAGAATTGGTGTATTTTACCTTTATGGTTATCGTTAGCCGGTTCAATGCTGCCACTTCATCGCCTGTGATCGCTGTTGGTCTTGTTTCATAATTTGAAATTTCCCCTGAGAAATCCACATCTCCGAATCCGGTTACCAGCTCAAGCCTGGTTTGTCCCTCAATCCTGTCTCTGAGTGCATCGGTGAATACCTGGCTTAACTGGGCCTGAACTACCGGAGCCCGATTTTGGAAATACTGGACTGAAAAACTTTCTATTTCGGGTGCGATGGAAGCTCCCTGGAATGAATAACTCACCTTACAGGAGGGAGATACAAATATAAATCCTGTTAGCATAATCATCAATAAAAACCCGGCTTTAGGGCTTGTCTCAGGAATCAATTTCATGTTCTTTGATTTTACGGTAAAGTGTCCGTTCTGAAATCCCAAGTTCCTTTGCTGCGTGTTTTCTTTTTCCATTGTGTTTTTCCAGTGCTTTCCTTATTAGTTCGATCTCTTTATCTTCAAGCGACAGTGATTCTTCAATTATTTCTTCCGTGTCGAGAATATCATCATCCGGTGGACGGTTATACTGATGCTTATGTAGGGGTTTTGAAGGCCTTGCAGGTTTATTGGTTTCTTCTTCATCTTCTTCATAAAGTTTTTCGATTAACCTGGCATTGTTTTTACGAATATCGGCATTGGAAGGCTCATCCTGCATCAATTCATGTACCAGTTTTTTGAGGTCATTCATGTCATTCTTCATGTCGAAAAGGATCTTGTACAATATTTCTCTTTCGGATGAAAATGTTTCCCTGTCGACCGAGCCTTTTATAAGTGCAGGAAGCTTAGAAGAGTGAAAATCAGGAAGATACTTAAGGAGTACATCATGATCAATAGTCCTTTCCTGTTCTATGATCGATATCTGTTCTGCAAGATTTTTCAGCTGACGTACATTACCCGGCCATTCATAGTTTTCAAGAGTTTCTTTTGCATTCTCCGTAAGGTTTATCGAGGGCATACGATATCTTTCAGCAAAATCAGATGCGAATTTCCTGAAAAGAAGGCTTATATCCTTACCTCTTTTCCTGAGTGGCGGAATATTTATGGGAACTGTATTCAATCTGTAATAAAGATCTTCCCTGAATTTGTTGTTTCTGATAGCATCTGAAATAATAATGTTGGTTGCCGCGATCACACGTACATTGGTTTTCTGAACTTTTGATGATCCCACCCGCAAAAATTCGCCGCTTTCCAGTACCCGTAACAGACGGACTTGAGTTGATAGTGGTAATTCCGCTACTTCATCGAGAAAAATTGTTCCTCCGTCGGCTACTTCAAAATATCCCTTGCGGGAATCGTGTGCTCCTGTGTAGGCACCTTTTTCATGACCAAATAATTCAGAATCAATGGTTCCATCGGGGATAGCACCACAATTCACTGCAATGTACTGGCCATGTTTTCTTGAGCTGAGGCTATGAATGATTTGTGGAAATACCTCTTTGCCAACTCCACTTTCACCTGTGATCAAGACTGACAGGTCTGTTGAAGCTACCTGTATGGCAATGTCAATTGCATGATTTAATCCGGGATGGTTACCAATAATTCCGAATCTTTGTTTTATTTGTTGTACATTCACGTGAATACAATATTTTAGTTTACCGGATGATGACTATTCATCAGGAAATGATAATTTTTATGAACCCTCAACAGATTTTTTCCCTGATAAGCCAGGGTAATCTGTCAGAAAAATTTCTGGAATATCACATCCGGAATCATTTACTGACAAAATATCCTTTTATTATGACAAAATTACAACATAAAAAGTTTTTTACTAATATTGATGGAAAATAAAAACGAAAAATAGTAATTTTCAGTATGGAAATTTTAGGTATAATACCTGCAAGATATAATTCTACACGATTTCCCGGTAAACCTTTGGCAATGATAGGTAACCTGAGTATGATACAGAGAGTATATGAACAAGGGCAGCAGGCAGTGGACGACATATATGTTGCTACTGATGATCAAAGGATTTTTAACCATGTGAAGGATTTTGGGGGAAATGTGGTAATGACTTCAACCATGCACCAAAGCGGGACGGACAGATGCCGGGAGGCTATGGATTCTATTATGGCGGGAACTTTAACAGAGCCTGATATTGTAATAAACATACAGGGGGACGAACCCTTTATAAAAGCTGAACAGATAACTTCTTTGATTTCCTGTTTCGATGATCCGGAGACAGATATTGCGACTCTCATCAAAAAAGCCAGAAGTTCACAGGAGGTTTTTGATGAAAACAGACCAAAAGTAGTATTCGACAACAAGCATTTTGCACTTTATTTCAGTCGCTCACCAATTCCATTTATGCGAGGACTTAAAAATGAACAATGGACCGGCATGCATGATTTTTACCGGCATATAGGAATTTATGCATACCGGAGGGATGTTCTCAGGAGAATTACGGATCTGGGTATTTCTGAACTGGAGACTGCCGAGTCGCTGGAGCAACTCAGATGGCTGCAGAATGGTTTCAGGATCAAACTTGCCAAAACCCTTACCGAATCTTTAGGGATTGATACACCTGCAGATCTGAATCTGGCTCTAAAGTTTTTAGAGAATGAATAAAGTGGCATAATGCCTCTCTTACTCATGTCTCAGTGAACGGGCGGGGTTAGCGCTCGCAGCCCTGTATGCCTGAATGCTTACTGTAACAAAGGCTATAAGGAAGGCTACCCCTGCCGATACCAGGAAAAACCATAATTCCAGCTGTGTCCTGTAAGGAAAATCCTGCAACCAGTTGCTCATTATTTTGTATGCAATTATCCAGGCAAGCAAGGTTGATATTAGCATGAGAACAGAGATGTTTTTAATTATTAACAGGATGATATTGGTTGCTCTTGCACCCATGACTCTTCTGATTCCTATCTCCCGGGTTTTCTTTTCTGTTGTAAAAAGTGTAAGTCCGAATAATCCAAGACTTGCGATCAGAATGGCAAGTATTGAGAAGGTAAGGGAAATCCTGGCTGTTCTTTTTTCCTCATGGTAAAGGCTTTCAAGTTTATCATCCAGAAAAAAGTGAAGAAAGGGTTCATCGGGAAGGAACCCCTGCCATGTTTTTTCAATCTGTTTAACAGTGTGCCTGTAGCCTTTAGGGTTGCCATCCAATTGTATTGAAATATATCCACCCCAGTCCCACCATTCTTTTTTAAGAAAAAAAACTCCCGGCCTAATGGTGTTTCTTAATGAAGCCATATGGAAATCTTTTACCACTCCTACCACTCTGTATTCCTCAGGTGCTTCTTCTCCAGGCATTAAAAGAACCGTATTCAGAGGGTCTTCAATATTATAATCCCTCACCGCTGTTTCGTTGATGACTGCTGCCGTTGAGTCGGAAGAGAACTCTTCATTCAGGAAGCGGCCTTCCTTTAATTGTATATCATAGGTTTCCAGGTAATCATAATCCGTCCAGTTTGTAATCATCAGATATGTTTTCGCACGATCCCTTCCTTTGATCTGATAACTATTGTTATTATTTACATAGCCTGGATAAGCCGTGGAGTTGGTAGCGATTTCGACACCAGGTATCTTCTCAATCTCCTGGATGAAGGTCTGTATTTTATCATTCAGTGGCCAAACCCTGTCAAGCACCAGATGCTGGTCTTTGGAGAATCCCATATCTTTATTCATCATGAAATTCAACTGGTTGTAAACTACTATTGTGCCAAATATTATGATTATGGAGATAGTAAATTGTAGTACAACCAGAATATTTCTTAGTCTTCCTCCTTTCACGCCTCTTGTAAGATTCCCTTTTAAAACTTCAACGGGTTTAAAAGCTGAAAGGACAAAAGAAGGATAACTACCACTCAGTAATCCCACTAAAAGGGCAATTCCTAAGAGGCCTGGTATGGTGTACCATTCCGAAAAGTAATCGATACTGAGATTGAGACCGATCAATTCATTGAAATAGGGCAAGAGTAATTCCACCAGGATAAGTGCAAAAATCAGTGATAAGAGACTTAGCATGATGGACTCCCATAAAAATTGATTTACAAGTTGTTTTTTTGAAGAACCCACAACCTTTCTCATACCCACTTCTTTTGCTCTGTTTGCCGAACGGGCCGTGGAAAGGTTCATAAAATTTATTGAGGCTATAACCAGGATAAGGATAGCAATAAAGCTGAAGATAAGGAGATATTTTTTATCATGAGTAGATTTAAAACCACCTGAGATATCATTATTTAAATGAATTTCGACAAGCTCCTGAAGTTTTATACCATACTCATTCCCTTTTTTTATAAAATCCTCCGCATTTATCCCCAGAACTGCCAAAAGATCAGATTCAATATATTTTAGGCTGACATCCTGCATTTTTTGTTCTACCTGCTGTTTGTCGGATCCCTCTTTCAGGAGAAGGTAAGTAAAAAGGTTATTACTGAGCCAGAATGTATTGTTGCTTTCCTCAAGGCTATGATAGGAGCCTATGGCATTAAAGAGAAAGTGTGTATTTTGCGGCAGGTTTTCAATTACTCCGGTAATCCGGTATATATTTGTATCTGCATTTATTGCAACAACTTCATTCACTGGATTTTCATTTCCGAAGATCCTGGATGAGAGGCTTTGGGTGATCACCATGGTATTTGGCTCGGTAAGAGCTTTTGCCGGATCACCATATATCATGTTAAGATCGAAAATACTGAAAATGGAGGAATCTGCATATATAAATTTATCTTCAATTAGCTTTTTCTCTTTGTATTTTATTACTCTCTGATCAGTTTTCTTTAAACGGCAAAAATCAGTTACTTCCGGTATTTCTTCCCTGAATGCAGGCCCAGTGGGTACAGCTGTGTATGCACTGTTAAGTTCAGCACCCTCCATCTTTCCCTGGATGTTGAGCCTGTAGATGCGGTCGGATTTCTCATGGTATTTGTCATAACTTAATTCGCTGGTAATGAATAGCATGATAAATACAGAACTGGCTATGCCAATAGATAACCCAAATATATTAATAAAGGCGTATATTCTGTTTTTAGAAATATTCCGGAATGTGGTCAGTATAAAATTTTTCAACATGATTTATCATCCTTATTTTTCATTGAAAAATGTATCAACATTTATACCATTAGAGGTAAACGTCAGGTAGTCAGATAGTAATAAAAATCCCGCATTACAGACTATTGATCTGAAAATGTTCTAAATAGAACAGAGGTGTACGATTTCGGATACGGGGGGGGTATAACTGGCACAAAGTGTAAAGATATCGGACATTATGGACAGACACTAATTGAAACGAACTTCCAGATAGAAGGAAGAAAAAATATCATTAATCTTTACAAATGAGTATTTCAGCGGTTTGCCGGATATTTTCGCAATTTCTATTATACCGAGACCCGCTCCCCCTTTGCTTGAAAATTTGCCATCACAGATTCTTTCCCTGTATAAGAGTTTTAACTCATCCACATTTTTAGAGTTCACGAGATCAAGTCTTGCCTTCAGTTCGGGTACATGGTTGTTCCTTATTGGATTGGAACTTCGTATAAAATAGCTTGTCTCGTTCTGTACAATTTTGAACCAGGGTATATAGTTCTGAACGATAAACTGATTATCATGATACTGGTCGCTGTATTTATATATGTTTTCAAGAACTTCGATCATGATCGATAGGATCTTTTTATAAGCTCCGAGGTTCAGACCATTTCTTCTCATTTTATGCTTAAGCATTGTGAGAAGCCGACCTACAGTGCTGAAGGTGAGGTGCCCGGTATATTCAATTATTGTTTTTTCGTCAGCCATAAAAAAGCGTAACAACTATTCAGTAGAAAAGATGGCCTATAAGCCTATAAACTGCGTTAACTCAGTTTTCATTGTTTAATTTATAGCCTGAGTCCTCAGGAAGGTTTTTGCCTTTTCCTGCCTCAACCGCCAGCCTGTCGCACCTCTCATTTTCAGCTATATTCGCATGTCCCTTTATCCATTTAATATTTACGTGATGTTTGCGATAAAGTTCTAAAAACTTTTTCCACAGGTCGGGATTTTTCCTGTTTTTGAAACCCTTTTTTTCCCAGGTATAAAGCCATCCTTTGTTGATGGCGTCTGCCACATATCTGGAATCAGTATATATCTTCACACGGGCTTTTTCCCATTTAATGGCTTCGAGTCCTCTTATCACAGCCATTAATTCCATCCTGTTGTTTGTAGTACATTTGAAACCTTCCGCTATTTCTTTTCTGAGCCTGCCCACCTTAAGTACCACACCAAAACCTCCGGGTCCTGGGTTGCCACTGGCAGCCCCGTCGGTATACATAATAATAACTGGTTTCTTATTATCGTTCATAGAATCGGAATGGTAAAAAAAATTGTGACCCCTGACTATTTATTTGGCAATGCGAACTGAGCAAGGCTAATAGTCAGGGATCACAAAAATTCCACTCTAATATAGCTAAAATATTTTATACTTTAAATATGAGGATTATTAGTATTATTCAATAATTTTCATTTCTTCGATAAGATTCGTAGCACCGGCAAATTTATCGATAATAAAAAGGACATAGCGTATGTCAACATTAATGCATTTCTGGAGATCCTCTTCGAAAGCGACATCACCGCTCATTGCCTCCCAATTACCGTCGAAAGCTACTCCAATAAGCTCACCACGTGCATTTAAAACAGGACTTCCTGAATTGCCACCTGTAATGTCGTTATTGGTAATGAAACAAACATGCATATTTCCGTTTGCACTGTATCGTCCAAAGTCTTTTTCCCTGTAAAGTTCTTTCAGGCGCTCATCGACAATAAATTCTTCATCACCGGGATCTTCCTTTTCCATCACGCCTTTAAGAGTTGTGAAATATGAGTATTTAACAGCATCTTTTGGGTAATAGCCACCTACGGAACCATAGCTTAGTCTCAGGGTAGAGTTGGCATCGGGGTAAAATTCCCTGTCTCGCTGCATTTCTTTTATTCCGGCCATCCAAAGACGATTTCCTTCTTCGATCATTTCATTATATTTTGACAATATGGCATTCAAGCCCACATAGGTCTCGAAAAATGAAATTGCGAGCTGTATACCGGGGTCTTTTTCCATGGTTTTAAGGTCAGGGTCCTCAAGGAATTCCATAACATCTTCTTCATAAGGAAGCATGGACTTTTTGAAATACCTTTCAACATACTTATCTACATCTCCTTTGTGTTTTTTTTGTATTACCTCAAATATATCAGGTTGATGCTGATGAGCTACATCGTCCAACATTAGCTGAAGCATGGCTTTGGTGATTTTTTTATCTGTGTCAGCATTATAATCTTTGTAAAACTCTATGGCATTATTCCTGACAAAAGCGGCAATCATATTCACTTTTTCCATGTCCGGTTCTTCAGCGCTCAGTTCCATGTAGAGAAAGCGGAGCATATTGCCAATCTGCACAGTTTCCATTCCCGAAAACATAGTTTCCATAAGATACTGAGTTGAATGTTTCAGGTCTGTTCTCTCTTTGATACCGGTTTCGATCAATGTCAGCGCTTCACCATAATATTCTTTTCTTGTTTCTTCTTTATTCAGCCATTCCCTGAAATTACTTTCCATCTCACGTTTTCTTTCCAGGACATTAAGATTTCTCAAACCCTCGGTTTGTCCTATTGAGTATTTCCAATAATTGGAGGAACGGGAATATTTTGCCGAATACATAATGTCGATTCTTTCACTGGCTCTCATGTCCCTTAGCATTATTTCCTGTTTAATTCCCCGGATCTTAATCCTGTTGGGATGTGTAATATTAAGTAATTCTTCCACTTCCCAGGATGTCATGTATCGATCAGTTGATCCAGGAAATCCCATAACCATTGCGAAATCTTCTTTTTCGTAGCCCTTTAGTGAAACCGGGAGAAAATGTTTGGGTTTGAGTGGAATATTGTCCTGTGAAAAATCTGCAGGTTTACCATCCGGTCCGGTATAAACACGGAAAAGAGCGAAGTCGCCCGTATGTCTTGGCCACATCCAATTGTCAGTATCATGACCGAATTTCCCGATCGATTCCGGTGGAGCACCAACGAGTCTTACATC
The DNA here is from genome assembly GCA_964426915.1 of uncultured Bacteroidaceae bacterium. GTDB lineage: Bacteria > Bacteroidota > Bacteroidia > Bacteroidales > CAYRTD01. The sequence continues at coordinate 27,372 of CAYRTD010000004.1, forward strand.
CCGGAATGTCTCATTTACAAAAAGAATGTACTTGTTTCCTTTATAAAAACTCCTTACATAAGCATCATAATGAGTACCGTCAGTAGCTTCCGCTATAATATCCCTTGTCAGGTCTTCAATTTTTTCCTTTCTGGCATCTCCTGTAATACCGGGGCTCAACTCCGGAACTATTTTATCAGAGACATCTTCAATTTTTACAACAAAAGTAATCGTCTTTCCCGGATTGGGAAGTTCTTTTTCTTTTGACATTGCCCAGAAACCATTTTTCAGATAGTTGTGTTCAACACTGCTGTGATCCTGTATCTCACCGTAACCGCAGTGATGATTAGTGAGAAGCAGTCCTTCTCCGGATATAAGCTCAGCAGTGCAGGATCCTCCGTCAAGAGCGCCAACCGCATCTTTCAGGCTCGAATTGTTGATACTGTAAATTTGTTCAGCGGAAAGTTCAAATCCCATTTTTCTCATTTCTTCCATGTTCTTCTCCTGTAAGAGGTGGAGAAGCCACATACCTTCATCAGCTTTTAAGGTTAAAAACGACGTGAAGCCTATCAGAATCAGAAAAGAAAATATTTTTTTCATATTGAAATGGTTAAATTAAATAGAAAGTAATCCTGCAAAGATAAAAGATTTTACAAGAAATTTTTTATGTTAAGGAATACAGCCTGCTGAGGAGAAAGCAAAGACGAATCCTTCTGCATTCCTTGTATCTGATGTTTCGGAAGGAATTATGGAACTAATATTTTGTAACTGAAGATTTTTTTACCTTTTGCTTATTGCTTAAGAAACACTAAGCGAAAAGATTCTTGTGGAAGCGGAATGATTATTTAACCACAAATTCTGCTTCTCCAGTCCCGGGCCGACCTCCTATATCCATACCTTCAACAATAATGGAATAGTCACCTTCCAGATCGGAAGTGTAAAAGTCTATTGCAGCCCTGCCGTCGGCTCCGGTAACAATATCGGGTTCCCACAATAATGTGGTCCGGTTATCATCAAACATTTCATCCCTGTGTTCTATTTCGTATTTTGGAGAATAGAATTCCCTGGGCGTATAATACCCGAGCATTTTAAAGTCTATTACTCCTTTTAACATGAACTTACCGCGTTTGGTAAAAATAGCTATGACCCCGTTTGCTCCCCTGGATCCGTATATCGCTGCATCTGCTCCTTTAAGTATTTCAATTCTGTCAATATCATAAGGATTCATGTTAAGAGCAAAACTTTTATCCACGGGAACCCCATCAACAATAAATAGAGGATCGGTACTGCCAAAAATGCTGTTTATACCTCTGATGGTAATGTTATTCCCGTTTACTAACACTCCCGGAACACGTCCCTGGATAATCTGCGCCACATTGGTATAGTTTTGAAGGTTTTCGTCCATCTCAATCACATCTCGCGGTTCGTGGTGAATTCTGTGATAGCTATTATTTTCTTCGTAAAAGGGATCATTCTCTTTTTCTATTTCTTCTTCTGTCTTTTCTGTTACCCATCTGCCCTTTTCACCGGGTCTTCTTAAATGCTGCTGTGTCAGATATTGAATATCTTCCATATGCATCGGGTCCTGCTGATTAAGCACGATCACCAGATTCTTCCTTCCGCTGTGCCTTACTGCCTCAATTTTAACTCCAATAGTATCAGGATAACTCAGATTTTTGAAATAAAAATACCCATGAGGTCCTGACCTGGTGGTATAGATGTCATTGAACTGGTTTAATATCGTTAAAGTTACCCGTATATCGCCTAGGGGCAGACCGAAGAATTCACGGGTTATACGCCCGCTAATCTCAATACCCTTTTCTATGTGATAATCTACCGGCAATTTATTATTAAGCTTCACTATACTCCATGCGAACCTGCGCCAGCCTTGAGTAAGCATTAAATTGTCGATTTGAGCGGCTTTTGCGGAATTATAATTTTTGAAATAATAACCGGGGTTTTCAATATTTCCCTTCAGATCAGAATCGAGGAGCATTTCACTGACTATATTGGTTTTGTCGGATAATTCTGAATCTTTGACTACTGCAAGTGAAAAGTTGCCTCTGACAGGTTTTCCTTCAGGGTCGCTGACATAAATGCCTGAGTTCATTTTTTCTCTTTTGCCTGCAACAGACCAGTTTTTTATTAGCTCTATATTAATTCCGGCATTATCGTAAATAAAAACCAGACGCTCACTAACAGGATTAGCGGAACTGTTGAAGAGTGTAAAATGGGCAATACCGTTGGGGAAATTGTCCCTGGAAACTGCTACGCCTGTCTTTTCCCTTAAATCCAATTCTGCAGTGAACCTTGCATTACCTCTGGTGTGGGCAAGTAAATGATAATTAGTATTGGGCGGGTAATTTCCGGGCTTTAGATTTGTAAGGAGATTTATATATATACTATCTTTTTTTAGATGATCTATTTTAAGATTCACACCCATATCTGAACCCCTGGGCAAACTGAATTTCTCCTCTTTACCATCCGGGAAAACGGCATTAATAAAATACTTATTACCGGGTTCAGGAGTGAAGCTGAATGTCCCCATTCCCAAATATTCACTTTTAAAATTCAGAATAAGATTCCCTTTCTTATCCTTTAGATCAGCTTCAAAATCAATCCCGAATCCAAGATCGTTTATTGCCTTGAAGGCAACCCGGTTCTCTACACCCACAAGAAGGCTTCCGCCTTCAGGATGAAAAGTGATATCATACTTGTTTTGTTTCCGGTCAGATTGTCTTTTGGATTGTTTTATCCGTCTGACCTCATCTTTTGTAATATAGGTGGCAAAACCGGGATTCCGGATATATATATCTCTGGTAAAAAGAAAATCTTCTCCCAGGTTACGCATCCAGTTGGTATATGCTCTTAATTTATAGCGACCTTCGGGGACAGTGTCCTCTAGTGAAAAATCTCCTTTTGCCAGCCCGTCTGAAAGTCTCAGAAGTCTTGTCTGAACCACGAAACCTGAAGGATTGATCAGGTCTACATACAGATTTGTGCTCATTTGGTCAGGCCGGTGATCGGAAGCATTAATAACATAGGCTTTAAACCAGATCCTTTCATCAGCCTGATAGTTATTTTTATCGCTATGTAAATAGGCTTTTTGCTGGGGATACCATTCATAATGGTTTTGCAATTTACCTAGAAGACTGCGCAATAAGTTTGTTTCCGGATCTGTATCTGCTCTGAATGCTGTCAGAAAAAAGACCGGAATAAAAACAAGCAATGAATATAAAATTTTTCTGTTCATGCTACCCCCCTTATGGTAAATCGCACAAAAACCATTCTATGGACAGACACTAATTTAGTGCCTGTCACTAAAGTCGGGTGTCTGTTCCGATAGCTATCGGAACATAATGTTCGAGATCAAGGCTTGCGAAGCCGGAAAAAGCGGAGTTTACTCGTGTAAATGAGCATTTTTCCGGCGAACATAACGCAGATATCGGACATTATGGACAGACACTAATTAAACAAAAAACATAAACAAAGAGTTCGAAAAAACACGAGGATTATTTTATCCATCTCCGTGTTATTTTAAAAACGAAAAACCGGTTTTTCCATTTTCCGGTCACAATGTTTGGTTTTTTATCTGGATTTTACATTTCGTTATTATTGCCAATCGGTATTTAATTCATATAATTTCGCTGTTTTTTTTTCGTTTTGATTTTATATTTTTGTAGGATTGGTTAAACTTAATATCATAATATATGTCAGGTCACAGTAAATGGTCAACCATTAAACGGAAAAAAGGAGCTGCCGATGCCAAAAGAGGGAAGGTCTTTTCCCGCATCGTCAAGGAAATAAGTATTGCAGTAAAAGAAGGTGGCCCTGATCCGGAAGCAAATCCCCGCCTGCGTCTCGCCATTAATAATGCAAAGGGTGTTAACATGCCAAAGGATAATGTTGAACGTGCCATAAATAAAGCAGAAAGCGAAGGGGATAATTTACAGGAGGTGACATTTGAGGGTTATCTGCCACATGGCATTGCTGTTTTTATTGAATGCCTGACTGATAATAATAACAGAACGGTTTCTACTATACGTTCAATTTTTACCAAGAGAGGGGGAAATCTGGGAACAAACGGGTCCTTGAGTTTTCTTTTCGACCGCAAAGGAGTTATAACCGTACCCAGAGCTAATCTTGATCCCGATGAATTTCAGCTGGAGATCATCGATGCAGGAGTAGAGGACTTTCAGGTTGAAGAGGAATCCTTTGTGATTACCACTGCAATGGAGGATTTTGCTAGTGTGCAGAAAGCTATTGAAGCGCAGGGTGTTGAAATTGAAAATGCTGAGCTTCAGAGGATACCGAATGACACCAAAGAACTGGACACCAATGAGGCTGTTAAAATTCTGAAAATAATTGAGGAATTTGAAGAAGATGAAGATGTTCAGAATGTATTTCATAATCTGGAGGTAACAGATGAGGTTATGAATGCAATGGAGGAAGAGTAGAAGAATTATTATCAGATATCAGGGACTTGTTTAATTTCATTTCAAAGAAGGATTACAGTAGCCGGATACAGATCCATGCTTCAGACTTACTCATTTGTGGAAGAGGGGACATCCTGGTTAATTCCTGAAAACAAAAGTCTCACTCCTATTACCATAAAGGTTACGCTTCCTGCTACCAGTCCGATATTTGCCATTATGCTTTCGGGTACAAGGCTTGTAAATACCGGAACTATTACTCCGGTAATAGTGCTGACAAAAGCGGTAAACATGGAGAGCCGGTGGGTCCTGAAAGTAAAAAGGCCAAGACTAAGAAATCCCAGTCCGAGTAGTGTGTAAGCCGCCATTATGTATATTTCCTTTTCCCTTGAAAGAGTGTAAATACTGAGTCTTAGTATTTCATTATTTATCAGATCAAGCTGGTTAAAATGCTGAAGGATATCAATGACACTCAGGGCTTTTATACCTGCAACAGATATCATTGCGGCTGCCAGGATAAGGAAAAAACTTGTCAACCAGGAAAAAAGCCTGTGAAAAGGATTCATTATGGCAATAAAGGTAGATGCTGAAACCGTTACTATTAGTGCAGTCAGAACCCATATCAGTGCATTTAGTCTAAGGAGAGAAATATTATCTGTAAGATACTCAAGATCTTCATTAAGACTTGAAAAGAGAGTGATATACTCAAATCTTGTCAGTATGGTAAATATGAGCATTATTCCGGACATAAGAGCGAATAATCCCGCAATGAGCTCAGTATTTCTGCTAATTATACGAGGCTGTGACATGGCTGCAAAATAATAATTTTTTACAAAACTCGGTGAGATAATTAAAATTCATTAATTTTGAACCCAAATGAAGGCATTTGTTTTTATAAAAACATTTTTTCTGCTCATTCTTTTTTCAGGGCTGGAGAGTTATTCCCAGGATATTGAAAGGGAGGGAGATATATTGCAGAAGTTAAAAGCTTCTGATGGTCTTTCCGGTTTCAGGGTTGAGCTTGACCCTATGATCGAAGACAATTATTATAAGCACTTGCTATACAATAAGAAAAACGATCAGACCATGGGATACCGTATCCGGATATTTTCCGGCTCGGGAAATGATGCATTCCAGCGGGCTAACCTGACACGCGGACGTTTTCTTACCAAATTTGAAAATATAAATGCTTATATTTCATATGATGCTCCCGATTATAAAGTATATGCCGGAGATTGCCGTACCCGGTCAGAAGCATTAAAACTTTTCAAAAAGATAAATAAAGAATTCCCCTATGCATTCATTGTTTCACAACCTATTAATGTAAAGACAGATAATTAAAAGTTTTTCGGGATGACAGATGATGTAAAGCACAAGTGCGGTATTGCCCTGGTCAGATTAAAAAAACCTCTGGAATATTATCAGCTTAATTACGGAACATGGAGATACGGCTTGCAGAAGTTATATCTTTTGATGGAAAAGCAGCGGAACAGGGGACAGGACGGAGCGGGAGTGGTTAGTATGAAACAGGATATGCCGGCTGGCTATAAATATTTCAGCCGGCAACGTTCAATGAGTTCTTCGGCAATTAATGATGTATTCGAAAAAATTTACAAACCTTTTAAAAAGGCTGAAAAAAATAATTCCGAATTGCTGAAAGATGCCCACTGGGCTAAGCTTAACCTGCCCTTTGTGGCTGAGACCTATCTTGGACATTTGCGCTATGGAACTTTTGGCTCTAACAATATAGGTAATGTACATCCGGTAATGAGAGAGAATAACTGGAAATCCAGAAATCTCGTACTTGCAGGAAATTTCAATCTGACCAATGTTGATGAACTGTTTGAAACACTTGTGAAACTTGGCCAGGCACCCAAAGAATATTCCGATACCGTTACAATACTTGAAAAGGTAGGTCATTTTCTGGACCATGAAAACGAAAACCTGTTTAGAAAATTCAAAGATGAGGGCCATTCAAACACGGAGATTTCGCGGCTGATCGCCGATAATCTGGATATTCCTTCTGTTCTGAGGGGGGCGGCAAAACGATGGGATGGGGGATTTGTGATTGCAGGAATGATTGGTCATGGTGATTCGTTTGTCCTTCGGGACCCATGGGGTATACGTCCTTCGTATTATTATGATGATGATGAAGTGTCAATAGTAACTTCAGAACGACCCGTGATTCAAACGGCATTGAATGTTACCTATGATAAGGTAAAAGAAATTCCCCCCGGACATGCTGTTATTATTAAGAGAGAAGGAAAATTTTCTGTAGAACGGGTGCTTGATCCTGAAGAAAAAAAATCCTGTTCGTTCGAGAGGATATATTTTTCTCGGGGTTCCGACATAGATATCTACAATGAACGAAAAATGCTCGGAAAACTCATTATTCCCGATGTCCTTAAAGCCATAAATAAAGATCTCAAAAATACTGTTTTTTCATTCATTCCGAATACTGCTGAATCTGCTTTTTACGGAATGATCCTTGAGCTTGAGAACTATATGATCGAGCTGAAGACCAAAAAGATCCTTAAGGATAAAAATAATCTTACCGGGGAAGAATTGAGGCAAATCATTGCCGACCGGCCGCGAGTCGATAAAGTCGCAATTAAAGACCTTAAATTGAGGACATTTATTTCCCAGGACAAGGGGAGGGACGATCTTGTTGGTCATGTGTATGATATCACCTATGGAACGGTAAGAAGAGGAAAAGATAACCTGGTGGTTATCGACGATTCTATTGTGAGGGGAACAACATTGAAGCAAAGTATTATAAAAATCCTTGACCGGTTGGGTCCTGTGAAAATAGTGGTTGTCTCTTCCTCCCCCCAGATACGTTATCCTGATTGTTATGGGATTGACATGGCTAAACTTGGGGATTTTATCGCTTTCAAGGCTGCAATTGCATTATTGAAAGAAAAGGGAATGGATAATGTGATAAATAAAGTATACAAAAAATGCAAGGCCCAGGCAGATTTTCCCAAAGAAAAGTTTGTTAATTATGTTAAAGAGATCTACGCTCCTTTTAGTCCCGAAGAAATTTCACAAAAAATAAGTGAAATTATAACAGGTCCGGATGTCAAAGCAAAAGTCAAAGTAGTTTATCAGAGCATTGAGAACTTACATAAGGCTTGCCCTAATGATCTGGGCGACTGGTATTTTACTGGAAATTACCCTACTCCGGGAGGCAATAAGGTCGTGTCGAACTCTTTTATTAATTTTATTGAAGGAAAAGACAGCCGGGCCTATTGATGATTCTCCAGTTTATCATCCGGATTATAGCTGCTCACATGCCTCTCTAACTTTTGTTTATACAGATCGTTAATGGTGATCATTATGGCGGTTTCCTCCACATTTCCGAAATAGGGATTTATTACAGTTCCAAAAGTTTTCAGTGAAGGAGAAAGGTTCATGTAAGCATTAATAAGTGGAGGGATGTTTTCTCCGAATGCCCTGACTTTCTGGCTCAGAATCTTGTAATCCTCAAGATAATTGGAACCTGTGAAAATATTCTTCATATCTTCTCTGTCCATATATGTTTCCAGAGGTTTATATGGGGTAATCATATTCTCCTCATCGGGAAAATGTTTTTCCAGGAAATACAAAATCAGATTTCTGGCCCGCTGGTTGTAATTCCTGTACATGGTCACTTTACCGAAAAAATATTCTTTATCGGGGTGATCGATAACAAGCGTTCCCAGTCCATCCCATAAATTATCGAGAGCATACAGGGCTTTGCTCATACGATTGGTAGACTGGTATTTGGGTTGAACGAATGACCGTCCCAGCTCTATAGTATGGGGAAGGTATTCCTTTTTGAATTTTTCCGAGAACTTAAATAATTTTGCAGTTGCTAGATTTACACTTCCGTCTACGATGCAATTATCTTCATTACAAATGTGAAAGCGGTATCCGCCTAATATTTCATTCTCGGAAGGATCCCATACAATTAATTGCTTGTAAGTGATTTCCCCTTTATCATAATCATCAATATCAATACTTTTTCCTGTACCTCCTCCGGCAGCACGAAAACTGAGCTCCCTTAGTCTCCCGATCTCCTTCATGGTATTTGGTGAGTCGTGATAATCAACGACAAACAAAAGGTTGTCCGCATTATTTGTTTTGCGAATAAACTTTTCTTCGGTCAGTTCTTCAATTAACTTTTCTCTGGGTATGGCGGGAATTATCTTCTCCATGATATAAATTCTTAGAATTTACAAAATTAACAAAAAATTAAATACCTGCCTTAAAACTTCGGTCGGGAGTTAGAGGCAGAGCATAAACATGATCCTTGATTTTTCTTGCCCATTCACTGTAATTCATGCGTTTATCGATTAATTTCCAAGAAATGGGCTCTCCAAAGATAACCTTAATATGTTCACCCTTATGCCGGTGTGTTTCATCGGGTAGGTAGAACATTTCAATATTGGATTTAATACCGGTAAGCTTTCTTAAGTTAGCAAGACGATAAAAGAAATCTGTACACCTGCCGCTCACATAAACAGGAACTATGTCTCTTTTATGTTTTACGGCTTTTGCGACAAAGTTCTTTTTCCACTCAGGATCCCGGATTATTCCTTTTTTCTTTCTGGAGACAAGTCCTGCCGGAAAAGTCAGAACGGGATGGTTTTGTGAAAAGATCTCTTCAATTCTTCTTACTGCTTCAGATGATTGTTTTCCGTGTTTATTGATGGGAACAAAAACATCATTCATATTCTCAATATTCATTAGTATATCATTCACCAATACCTTAATATCAGGAAATTTTTCGCCAAGAATACTGATAAGTAACATGCCATCGAAACCTCCAAGCGGATGATTGGAGACAAATAGTATATTTTTTTTATCCGGGATCTTTTCAAAACCCATAACCTCTTTGGTAATACCGAATTCCTTTATGCCGGCTTCAGCAAATTCCACTCCTCGTTTATCACCGTGTTTTTCAAGAAAATAATTCATAAAGTCGACATGAAGGATCCTGTCAAGGTATGAATAGACAAATCCGGGAAGATAAGGGGCAAGCCGGGGATTCTTCTGTTGGAATATTTTCCTGATATTAACTTCTTTCATCTATTTGAATAATGACGAAATACCTTCGAAAAAATGGTTTTTATAAGAAGGTAAAATTAATAAAAAAGGATGACTTATTCATGGATTTTAGCTGTTATCAAAGTCTTTCAACATTCATGTGGTAAACAAAAAGTTATTAACAAAGTGCAAAAAAATGGGATAAAGTGGTATAAAGTGGGAGAAAATGTCTTAATTTAGCACTTATTCTAGCATGCGCTTATGATCACATTTATCGGAGATTATCATTGTAAACTCGATTCCAAGGGTCGGGCGGCTTTGCCGGCAGCTTTTAAAAAGCAAATGGCTGCTGAGCTTACCAGTGGTTTTGTGATCAAACGTGATGTGTTTGACAAATGCCTTGTCCTTTATCCAATGAAGGAGTGGGAGAGGCAGAACGAGCTTATAAGGAGAAGGACAAATCCCTTCAACAAGGAACATACCCGTTTCCTGAGGATGTTCTTTAGCGGTACTGCTGAAGTCCAGGCAGATGCTACACAAAGAATCCTGATCCCCAAGAGGTTACTTGAGTATGCAGGGATAAAAGGTGAAGTAGTTCTGGCAGGACAATACGGAAAAATTGAAATATGGTCGCCCGGCGATTATGAAAGCTTTACCAAAGCAGACGATGAATTTGCAAGTCTGGCCGAAAAAATTCTGGGAGGCCCGTCAGATCAAATAATTGAGGAATGACCTATCATAAACCGGTCTTACTGAAAGAAAGTGTTGACGGTCTTAATATTCATTCAGAAGGGGTATACGCTGATCTTACTTTTGGAGGAGGGGGGCATTCACGTCAGATCCTGAGAAAACTTGGTAGAAAAGGCAGATTGCTGGCTTTTGATCAGGACATCGATGCAATTGAAAATGTGCCGGATGATGAAAGGGTCAGGTTTATTCATGCGAATTTCCGGTTTCTGAAAAATTTCCTCCTTTATTTCGGTATTGAGAAACTGGATGGAATTCTGATGGATCTTGGGATTTCATCTCATCAGATCGATGAAGACAAGAGAGGATTTACATTCCGAACGAAAACAAGGCTCGATATGAGGATGAATAAAAACTCGTTGCTAACTGCAGAAAAAATTGTGAATGATTATCCCGGAGAAGAACTGATCCGGATTTTCCGTGACTATGGTGAACTCAGGGCTGCTAACAGCTTTGCCGGAAAGATTATCCGGGCCCGTGAGAATCAACGGATTGAAGATTCAGAAACTCTGATTGAAATAGTGGAAAGTCTTATTCCGGGACATTTGAAAAATAAAGTGCTTGCTCAGTTGTTTCAGGCCTTACGTATTGAGGTTAACGATGAGCTTGGAGCACTTAAAGATCTTTTAGAGCTGAGTCCAGAAGTTCTGAAAAAAGAAGGCAGGCTTGTGGTTCTGAGTTATCACAGCATTGAAGATCGAATGGTAAAGAAAATGATAAAGACGGGAAATCTGGAAGGAGTGCTGGAAAAAGATTTTTATGGTAACCCGAAGAGGGAATTCAGGGAGGTAGCAAAAAATGTTAAAGTCCCTGATGAAGAAGAATTAAGAAAAAATCCGCGGGCAAGGAGTGCAAAATTAAGGATAGCTGAAAGAATTTGATGAGAGAAAATGATGAACATATAGAATTTGAAAAAGAACATGAATCTCCTGAACGGGGCCGAAGCAGTATTTTCCGGGGACTCATTGACGGGACCTTGTTAACCCGAAGGAAAGTGGTGCAACAGTTACCATTCGTTTTTTTTCTTGTTTTTCTGAGTGTGATATATATAAGTAACCGCTATCATGCAGAAACGCTCAGGAACAACATTGAAGATCTGAGAGAAACTACCAATGAATTACGGTCGGAGGCAATTTTCGTTTCTTCTGAGCTTATGAAACTTAGCAGACAGACAGAGGTGGCTGATGAAATGGAAAAAAAAGGGCTGGAACTCAAAGAATCGGTTGAGCCACCAAAAAAAATTGAGATAATAAAATAAATGATAAAAATCGGATGTCTGTAAAAAAAGACATAATGTGGAGAGTGGGTATTGTTTACCTTTTACTGGTAACTTTCGGGTTAACGGTTTTAGGAAAGATCGTATGGCTTCAGTTTGCCGAACATGAAATGTGGTCGGTAAATTCCGATACGGCTCCGATTAAAGAAGTGCCCATAGAAGCAAATCGTGGAGATATTTACAGCTCAGACAATAAGTTGCTTGCTGTATCTGTGCCTTATTACGATATAAGACTTGATCTGACTGTTGATAGCCTGACCGATGAAGTTTTTTATAATAATCTTGATGCTCTCTCCCGGAAACTCGCTGGACTTTTTCATGATCGTAGCTGGCTGGAGTATAAGAAGTCTCTTATCAGGGCCAGGAGCGAAAAATCCCAATATTTCCTTATTAAAAGAAATATTACCTACGACCAAATGTTGAAAGCTAAGGAGTTTCCTATTTTCAATAGAGGAAGGTATAAAGGTGGCATCCGTTTTATTGAAAAAAGTTATCGTGTAAAACCTAATGGTTACCTGGCATCAAGAACCATTGGCTCGACAAACAGAAGTGAACAGGGAAATATCGTGGGACTGGAAGGGGCTTATGATGATGTTCTGAAAGGAATTGAAGGCCTTAAGCTATATAAAAGACTTAGCGGAAATATCTATGTTCCTCTTTTCGACAGAAATGAAATCGATCCGGTAGATGGTTTGGATATCGTTTCAACGATAGACCTGAACATTCAGGATGTAGCCGAAAGAGCACTCCATAAACAACTTAAACTACATAATGCAAGGCACGGGACTGCAGTGCTCATGGAGGTCAGCACGGGTGATATAAAGGCAATTGCGAATCTGGAAAGGAGGAGTACTGGTAACTACTGGGAATCTGTGAATTTCGCTATTGGGGAAAGTGGTGTTCCGGGATCTACTTTTAAAACCGCAAGTCTGATGGTCGCTCTTGAAGATAATAAAGTTGATATTACTGATTCTGTTGATATTGGGAAGGGTGTAACCTGGTTCTCAGGGACTAAGGTGGAGGACAGTCAGCATAGCCATACCGGGAAAACATCTGTACGGGACATTTTCGAAGTTTCTTCAAATGTAGGCATCACCAAAATTATTTCGGAAAATTATGATGATAATCCTGAGGATTTTATTAAAGGACTCTATAAGCTGGGGCTGAACCGAAAACTTGGTGTGGAAATAATGGGAGAGGGAATACCATTTATTAAGAATACCGATCACAGTCAGTGGTCGGGGATCTCACTCCCCATGATATCAATGGGTTATGAAATTACACTTACCCCTTTACAGATGCTGAGTTTTTATAACGGGATTGCTAATGGGGGTAAAGTTATGAAGCCCAGGTTTGTTAAAGAGATAAGATACAGAGGGGAGAAAATAAAGGAAATTAATACGGATGTACTTAATCCGAAATTATGCAGTGATGAAACCCTCGGCAGAATCCATAAATTATTAATCGGGGTTATTGAGGATGGTACAGCTAATAATCTGAAGAATTTACATTATAAAATTGCAGGTAAAACAGGAACCGCACAAATTCCTGATTCGGGAACCGGTTACAGAGTAAAATCGCGGATTAGCTATCAGGCTTCTTTTGTCGGGTATTTCCCGGCAGAAGATCCGAAGTATAGTTGCATTGTGGTTGTGAATGCCCCTTCAAATGATATTTATTACGGCAATTTGGTTGCAGGACCTGTATTCCGGGAAATTGCCAATAAGGTTTATTCCACCAAGCTGGAGATGCATAATCCTGTGAATCATATGAGATCAAAAATTACAGAAGCTCCTTTCTCAAAAAGCGGTGATACGGATGAGTTAATAAAGGTATTAACAGCAATGGAGGTAGGCGTGATCGATTTCTCCGGTAATTCACCCTGGGTTTCAACTCATTCTATGGGCGACTCGGTAAAGATCATCAACCGATCTGTGTATAAAGGTCTGGTTCCGAATGTGATAGATATGGGTTTGAAAGATGCTTTGTTTCTTCTGGAATCATACGGCTTGAACGTTAAGGTAAATGGAAGGGGTACGGTTCGTTCACAATCTCTTTTACCCGGAAGCCAGATGAGAAAAGGGCAGAACATAAGACTTGAAATGAGCATAAACGATAGTTAATGATAACTCTTGATAACATAATCAGATCATGTAAAGTCCTGAAAATATCGGGAGAAGGAGAGATATTGCAGGGAAAGATCACCTTTGATTCCAGGAAGGTCGAAAAAGGGGATCTTTTCGTGGCTGTCAGGGGTACACTTACAGATGGTCATGAATACATAAGGTATGCCATCGATAAAGGAGCGGAATTCATTGTTTGCGAAGAGTTTTCTGAGGAGATCTCAGAGAAAATAACCATCATTAAAGTCGAAGACAGTAGTAAAGCACTGGGGATTATTGCATCGAATTTTTATGGTAATCCATCCGGAAAGATGAAAGTTATTGGAGTGACAGGTACAAACGGAAAGACTACTATTGCCAGTTTGCTTTATGAAGTGAGTACGACGCTTGGATACATGGCCGGTTTATTCTCGACTATTAAGGTGAGGTTTGGCAGTATGGTACTCCCTGCAAGTCATACCACTCCAGACCCGGTTCGTTTACATTCGGTATTCAGAGAAATGCTTGATCAGGGAATCGAATATGTATTTATGGAAGTTTCTTCACATGCTATTGATCAAAACCGTATTGCCGGAACAGTTTTTTCAGGAGGGATTTTCACTAACCTTACTCATGATCACCTTGATTATCATGGAAATTTCAATAATTATCTGCATGCGAAGAAGAAATTCTTTGATGAACTGCCGTCAACGGCTTTCGCTCTTGTAAACTACGATGACAGGAACGGAAAGGTGATGATTCAGAATACCCGGGCGCGGGTTTTTAGTTACAGCCTCAGATCATTAGCCGATTTCAGAGCTAAGGTCATAGAATCTCATTTTGAGGGCACTCTTCTGTTGGTTAACGGAGAAGAATTATGGACGCAATTACCAGGTAGATTTAATGCTTACAACTGCCTCGCATTGTATGGAGCCGGATTTTTACTGGGATTTAGGAAGGAAGAACTGCTATTGTCTATAAGTAAGCAGAGATCTGTTGAGGGAAGATTTGAAATTATCAACTCTGAGAAAGGGATTACTGGTATAGTCGATTATGCACATACTCCCGATGCCCTTGAGAATGTATTGAAAACGATAAATGAAATTCGGGAAGGAAAAGGACAACTGATAACGATTGCAGGAGCCGGAGGAAACCGGGACCGTTCAAAGAGACCAGTGATGGCAAAGATAGCGGCCAGCCTCAGTGACAGGCTTATTCTTACTTCCGATAATCCCCGGAATGAGGACCCCGCAGACATAATCGCAGATATGATGCAAGATCTCGACCCGGTTTTAAAGAAAAAAGTCATTAGCATAACCATCAGGGAGGAAGCAATAAAAACTGCCTGCAGTTTTGCCTGTGAAGGGGATATTATTTTGCTGGCAGGTAAAGGCCATGAAACTTATCAGGAGATCAAAGGAATGCGTCATCATTTTGATGACAGGAAAAAATTAAGAGAATTTTTAAATACTTAGACAATGCTGTACCATTTGTTTGAATACTTTGAAAGTATGGATGTTCCGGGAGCCGGGGTTTTCCAGTATATTTCCTTTCGGGCGGCCATTTCTGTGATCACATCGCTGGTCATTTCACTGATATTTGGTAAAGGCATTATAAAGTTGCTGCGCCAGCGGCAGATAGGAGAAACAGTGAGAGATCTGGGACTGGAAGGGCAAATGGCAAAACAGGGCACTCCAACCATGGGAGGGCTGATCATTCTGGCTTCAATCTTTGTGCCCACATTGCTCTTTGGAGATCTAACAAATATTTATATACAGCTCATGCTGGTATCCACTATGTGGCTGGGACTTATTGGTTTTCTGGACGATTATATAAAGGTATACAGGAAAAATAAAAAAGGATTAAGAGGTAAATTTAAAATTCTCGGTCAGGTAGGTCTCGGTCTCATTGTAGGACTGACGCTGTATTTTAGTGATGAGGTGATTATAAGAGAAAGGCAGGCGATTTCGTCCGAAGCAGCCGCCACAACCGAAAATGTGGTCGAACAGGATGGTAAATATTATCAAATACGAGATTACAAATCTACCCTTACCACTATACCTTTTCTTAAGGATAATGAATTTAATTATGCCTGGCTGGTTTGGTTTATGGGAGAAAAAGCATCCAAATATTCATGGCTGGCCTTTGTTCTTGTTGTAATTATCATTGTTACAGCCGTGTCAAACGGCGCTAATATCACCGACGGGCTGGACGGACTTGCCACCGGATCGGCTGCAATAATCGGGGTTACATTAGGTATACTGGCCTATGTGTCGGGTAATACAATTATAGCCAATTACCTTAATATTATGTATATCCCTAGAATTGGTGAGACAGTGATCTTTGCCAGTGCCTTTATTGGAGCAACAGTAGGATTTTTATGGTATAATTCTTACCCCGCCCAGGTTTTCATGGGTGATACCGGAAGTTTGTCCATAGGCGGCATCATCGCAGTATTCGCTATTATCGCCAGAAAGGAATTACTCATTCCAATATTATGCGGTGTGTTTTTGGTGGAAAGCCTGTCGGTAATGATTCAGGTGAGCTGGTTCAAGTATACAAGGAAAAAATATGGCGAAGGGAGAAGAGTATACAGGATGGCTCCTCTTCATCATCATTATCAGAAATTGGGCTATCCGGAACCAAAGATTGTTACGCGGTTCTGGATTATCGGCATAATGCTGGCTATAATTTCTGTGGTAACATTAAAAATTAGATAATCTTAAAACCAATTGTTCTGATGGAAGAAACTAAGAGGATTGTAATAATAGGGGCAGGAGAAAGCGGTACAGGTTCAGCTATACTCGCTCAAAAAGAGGGTTTTGATGTGTTTGTTTCCGACCATGGTAAAATTAAACCAAGGTATAAGGAACTTCTGGAGAACTATGATATCCCCTATGAAGAGAATAAGCATACGGAGAGATATATCCTGAATGCGAATGAAGTTATTAAAAGTCCTGGAATTCCTGAAAGTAATTCCTTAATTCAACAGATCAGGAAAAAGAAAATTCGCATTATCTCAGAGATAGAATTTGCCGCCCGTTATACCGCTGCAAGAAAGATTTGTATAACAGGAAGTAACGGAAAAACCACAACTACATCACTTATTCATCATATGATGCGCAAAGGCGGGCTGAATGCGGGTATTGCTGGAAATGTGGGCAGAAGTTTCGCATATCAGGTTGCGACTGAAGACTACGATTATTATGTGCTGGAGATCTCCAGTTTCCAGCTTGACGGAATGTATGAATTCAAAGCCGACATTGCCATTCTTCTGAATATAACGCCCGATCATCTTGACCGGTATAATTATGATCTTCAAAATTATGTGGATTCAAAATTCCGTATTACCCAAAATCTTACGGAAGACCAGTATTTCGTTTTTTGTTCCGATGATGAGATAACCATCAAGGAATTGGAGAATATTGTACTGAAGGCCCGTCAGCTTCCATACGCCTATAGGAAAAAAGAAGACGAAGTGGCATGGATTGATCATCAGGATCTTATGAAGATAGAATTTGACGATGTTGATTTTTCAATGTCGGTTAATGAATTGTCTCTTCGCGGAAGGCATAATACTTATAACAGCATGGCCGCAGGTATTGCCGGTAATGTATTAAAAATCAGGAAGGATGTGATTCGCGAGGCACTGATGGATTTTCAGGGTGTTGAACACAGGCTTGAACCTGTTATTAAAGTCCATGGAATTGAATTCATTAATGATTCCAAGGCTACCAATGTGAATTCAACATGGTATGCATTGGAAAGTCAGGTTAATAAAATTGTTTGGATCGCAGGAGGTGTGGATAAAGGAAATGATTATAACTCCCTGAAAAGTCTTGTGGAGGAGAAAGTCATTGCCCTGGTTTGCCTCGGTAAAGATAATAGTAAACTGAAAAAAGAATTCGGAGAAATAGTAGAGTCCATTGTAGAAACAGATAATATGAGAGATGCCGTAAGAAAAGCCTATAAGCTGGGTAAAAAGGGTGATACTGTTCTGTTATCACCTGCCTGTGCCAGCTTTGACCTTTTTGAGAATTTTGAAGAAAGAGGCAGGCTTTTCAAAAAAGCAGTAAGGGAACTTTAGTAGGAAGGAACAAAACGGAAATAATGAGAATAGCTGATTACATACGTGGAGACAGGGTTATCTGGATGGTAATTATTTTACTTTCGGTAATATCCCTGATTGCAGTATATAGCTCCTCTCAATCCCTTGCATTTAGAGGAGGAGATAACCGGACGGTATATTTGCTGTTAAAGCAGCTGTTTATCCTCCTGTTTGGTGTTTTTACCATCGTTATAACCCACCTGGTTCCTTACAGGATTTTTTCTCGCCTATCGCAATTATTACTTTTTATAGTCACTCCTTTGCTTATTTTCACCCTCATTCTGGGAAGAGGAAATGCAGAAGCCAACAGATGGCTGGAAATGCCGGGTGGTTTTACCTTTCAGACTTCCGACATGGCCAAGATCATTCTGGTGATATTTGTGGCCAGGGTACTTTCCCTGAATCAGGGGAAACTGAAAAAAATAAAAGCTGCCTATCTGCCGATAATTATTGCCACAGGATTTATTTGCGGATTAATTCTGCCGGCTAATCTCTCTACGGCTGCACTGCTTTTTATGTCCGTGTTTATACTTATGTTCATCGGTAGAATGCCTGTTAAATTCATGTTGCTGACTATTGGTGGTGCTGTTTTGCTCTTTGCTGTTTACCTTCTGGTTGTAAGGGCTTTCGATCTTCAGAGCCGGCAGGGTACATGGAAAAGCCGGATTGAAAGTTTCAGTAAAGGTCCTGATGAAGGAGTAAACAATTACCAGGTTAACAGGGCTAAAGTAGCCATCGTTAATGGTGGGATTCTGGGAAAAGGACCGGGGAACAGCGTTCAGAAAGAAAAACTTCCACAGGCGAATTCCGATTTTATATATGCCATAATAATAGAGGAATACGGTTTACTTGGAGGGATCGTGGTGATGTTTCTTTATCTATGGCTGTTGTTCCGAACTGCCCTGATCGTGAAAAAAAGTAACCGGACATTTCCGGCCTTTGCTGCAATTGGTTTGGTTTTACTTATTGTTTCACAGGCCATATTGAACATGGCAGTGGCTGTGAATCTTGTGCCGGTTACCGGTCAGACTCTTCCCTATATAAGCAGTGGGGGATCCTCTGTTCTCTTTACCAGTATAGCTCTTGGTGTTATCCTTAGCATTAGCTGGGGCATTGAAGAAGATCTGAATAAAACAAAAAAAGTAATTAAGACTGATGAACAGATCTAGGAGGATAATAATAGGTGGAGGAGGTACGGGAGGACACGTCTTTCCGGCGATTTCTATTGCGCAGGCTCTGAAAAAAATGGATCCTGCTGTGGAAATTCTTTTCGTGGGAGCAGAGAATAAACTGGAAATGGAAAAAGTGCCTGAAGCCGGCTTTAAAATAATAGGTTTGCCTGTTGCCGGATTTCAAAGAAGCTTGAGCATGAAGAATGTATCATTCTTTTATAAGCTTTGGAGATCCATGCGTAAATCCGTTTCTATTGTAAATAATTTCCGTCCCGATATAGCTATTGGTGTTGGTGGATATGCAAGCGGGCCGATTTTAAGAGCTGCTGCACGCCGGAACATCCCGGTTGCCATACAGGAGCAGAATTCTTATGCAGGAGTAACCAACAGGATACTTGCCAAAAAGGCACAGAAAATCTTTGTGGCTTATGAAGGAATGGAAAAATACTTTCCGCCTGAAAAGATTATTCTGACCGGAAATCCTGTCCGTAAGGACATTATTGATAAACCGGAAAAGAAGCAGGAAGCCGTAAACTTTTTTGAGCTGGATGCTGATAAACCGGTGGTACTTGTAATTGGGGGGAGTCTTGGAGCAGGAACAATAAATAAGAGTATTCTGAAAGGACTGAAACTCTTTGGTGCGGATATTCAGCTCATCTGGCAGACAGGGTCGCATTATTACGACAATATCCTGTCAGCAACCGCTGAGGCTACTAAAAAAAATATTAAGATTCTGCCTTTTATTAAAAATATGGAATATGCATATGCCTTAGCCGATGTAATAATTTCAAGGGCCGGGGCAGGCACGATCTCCGAACTCGCCCTGGTGGGAAAACCTGTGATCCTTGTTCCCTCACCCAATGTTGCGGAAGATCATCAGACAAAAAATGCCATGGCACTTGTTGCAAAGGATGCCGCATTGCATATTGCAGACAGGGAGGCTGAAAGCAAACTGGTAACATCATGTTTGAATCTACTGGAGGATAAGAATAAGAGAAAACTGCTTTCTGAAAATTTACGATCAATGGCCCTTCCCGATGCAGCAGATAGAATAGCGGATGAAATTATGAAAATGACATGACGGTTTTTGATAACATACAACGGGTATATTTCCTTGGAATAGGGGGAATTGGGATGAGCGCAATAGCCAGGTATCTCAATTCATCCGGTTTTGAGGTTGCGGGCTACGACAGGGTTCCCACCCCACTTACCGATACTCTTTCCCATGAAGGCATAAAGATCTTTTTTTCGGATGAAGAAAAACTCATACCGGATGAGTTCAAAGAAAAAAATAATGTTCTGGTTGTATACACTCCAGCCATACCCCACGATCATCCGCTTTTTGAATTTTTCAAAGAGAAAGGATTCAGGATAATTAAACGGGCAGAGGCTTTAGGGATGATCCTGAAAACCGGAAAGGGGATAGCCGTTGCCGGTACTCACGGAAAAACGACTGTTTCATCTATTATTGCCCATTTGCTTAACAAGTCGGATCTGAAATGTAACGCTTTCCTGGGGGGGATAAGTAATAATTTGAAATCCAATATATTAATAAATGATCAGGCGAAGTACTCTGTGGCAGAAGCCGATGAGTTTGACCATTCTTTTCTTCATTTGTTCCCTTATCTTGCTGTGATCACATCTATTGATGCCGATCATCTGGACATCTATGGAAATTACGAAAACCTGAAATCAGCCTTTCAGAAATTTGTTTCTCAGATAAATGACAATGGTATTCTGATTTACAAAGAAGGTTTGACCCTGATCGTTCCGGAGGGAATAAAAGCACTGACCTATAGTCTGAATTCTGAAAAAGCTGATTTTCACCCTTTAAATGAAGAAAGGTCGGGTTTTCGCTATACCTTCACTCTTAAGACCCCGGCAGGAAAGATTGATTCACTGAAACTTAATGTTTACGGCAGGGTGAACCTGGAAAATGCTATTGCAGCGTCTGCCGTAGCATATACGCTAGGGGTCAGTGAAAGGGAAATAAGACTTGCACTTGCTTCTTATACAGGTGTCTGGAGAAGGTTTGATGTAAGAATCGAAGAAAAAAACAGGATGTATATAGACGATTATGCTCATCATCCGGAGGAGCTGAGAGTGTTTATTGCCTCTGTACTGGAAGCCCTGCCGGGAAAGAGAATCACAGGCATATTCCAACCTCATCTGTATACCAGGACTCGCGACTTTGCCGAAGGATTTGCAAACAGTTTATCAGCTTTGGATGATGTGATTATTATGGATATCTATCCGGCCAGGGAAGATCCTGTTCCGGGCATAACTTCCCGGATTATTTTTGAGAAACTGGATAACGCTGGTGAGCGGATACTTACATCAAAAGATAAATTACTGAAAGTTATTAAAAAGCTGGATCCTGAAGTATTACTAACTATGGGGGCGGGAGATATCGATCAGATGGTTGATCCAATAGAGAAACTTATTAAGGAATTGAATGGATGAGAAAGCTAATGTTCATATTATTTAATCTTCTTTTAGTGGCATATATGATTTTTGCCCTGAGTTTTGCCAACCTGAGGGTCAACACAACATTATGCACGGAAGTCAAGATAACTATGATAGATACTCTGAACGCAGGATTTCTTACGAAGCGGGATATTGAAAAGCTATTGCTCTCCGGGAATAGTGAGATTTTAGGATATCCTGTTGGAGCGATAAATATTAGAAGGCTGGAGGAAAAGCTTTTGGATCTTGCTTATGTAAAGGATGCTCAGGTTTACAAAAATATGGAGGGAATCCTGAAAGTGGATATAACCCAGCGCAAGCCTGTTGTCAGGATCATTACTCCCTCACAAGCTACTTATTACCTTGACGATGAAGGATACCTTTTTCCTCCTGTCTCAGGTTTTACACCTCATGTATTAGTAGCAAACGGGTATTTCACTGAAGGAAGCGAACTGAAGGGGGTAAGAAGTCTGGAGGAACTTAAGGGTAACAAAAAATATGACGAATGGAATGAAACCTTGAAACTTACGGGGTATTTACAGGAAAGCAGTTTCTGGCGGTCTCAGATTGTCCAGATCTATCGGAACAGCATGGGAGATTTTGAATTAATACCCAGGGTGGGGGCGCATCAGATCATTTTTGGTGATACGGAAGATATGGAAATCAAATTTAAAAAACTGAAAACCCTGTATGAAGAAGGCTTAAAATATGAAGGATGGAATAGGTATGAAAAGATCAATTTAAAATATAATAATCAAGTAATCTGTACAAAACGATAACACTATGGCAAATAAAGAACAAATCGTTGCAGCGGTCGATATTGGGACCACCAAGATCGTTGCTATTGTTGGTCGCATCCTCGAGAACGGACGACTCGAAGTCCTTGGCATGGGCAAAACAGTTTCCAAAGGAGTTAAGCGGGGTGTAGTGCTTAACATTGAGGAAACCGTAAATGCTATTGAGGCAACTGTAGATGAAGCTAAGGCCAGGTCGGGACTTAATTTCTCTGAAGTTTTTGTAGGAATAGCCGGTCAGCATATCAAATCTATAAGAAACAGGGGATATATTAACCGTGATTCCTATGAGGATGAAATAACAAGGAAAGATATTAACCGACTTGTGGAGGATATGAAAAAGATTCCTGTTGACGTAGCAGAGGAAATCATACATGTGCTCCCACAGAATTTTATTGTCGATAACGAAGCGGGTGTGAAAAATCCTGTAGGTATGTCAGGAAAACGTTTAGAAGCAAATTTTCATATTGTTGTAGGTCAGATCGCGTCAGCTAAAAATATTGAGAAATGCATTAACCGGGTTAATCTGAATGTTAAACAGTTGATACTCGAACCTCTCGCATCCAGCGAAGCTGTTCTCACCAGTGATGAAAAAGAGGCAGGTGTTGCCCTTGTGGATATCGGGGGTGGTACAACCGATATAGCTGTTTATTATGATGAGATAATAAGGCATACCGCGGTCATTCCATTTGGCGGAAATGCTGTTACAAGGGATATAAAGGAAGGATGTTCTATTCTGCAGCGCCAGGCCGAATCGTTAAAGATGCAGTTCGGGTCAGCTCTTGGAGATCTGGCAAAAGAAGATAAAGTTGTGACTATCCCTGGCATCAGCGGAAGGGAACCCAAAGAGATAAGCTTTAAAAGCCTCGCATACATTATTCAATCCAGAATGGAGGAGATAGTTGATGCAGTGATGTTTGAGGTCGAAAACTCGGGGTATATTGATAAACTCTCGGCAGGGATTGTGCTGACTGGTGGTGGCGCTATGCTTAGACACCTACCACAGCTGGTCAAATTTAAAACGGGCATGGATGTCAGACTGGGTTACCCGAATGAAAAACTCACCAGGGAATCAAATGAAGAAGTTAATCAGCCAATGTATTCCACATCGGTCGGACTTCTTTTAAAAGGATATGAATTCTTACTGGAAAACAATGATAATACAGCCATTGAAGAAAGTTTACCGGAACAGGAAGAGCTGATAAATAAAAGTAAGGAAAGATTCAAATCAAGAATACGTCCCAAAGGAAAACTGATTGATTCACTGAAGAGCGCTATAACCGATATATTTGATGACGAAAGTACAAATATGTAGAATCATACTTTGAAAATTAAAAACCAATAGTCATGGCAGAAGATCTGATGAATTTTGAACTCCCTGTAGACCGTTCTTCTATTATTAAAGTAATAGGAGTGGGAGGAGGTGGCAGTAACGCCGTAAACCATATGTATCGTAAAGGAATCAAGGATGTTAATTTCGTTGTTTGTAATACTGATGCCCAGGCTCTCAATAATAGTCCGGTTACGGTAAAGATCCAACTCGGCGATTCTTTGACCGAAGGCCGGGGTGCAGGAAACAAACCGGAGGTAGGCAGACAGGCAGCAATTGAGAATATTGAGGAGATAACGGAGATCCTATCCCAGAATACAAAGATGGTTTTTATTACTGCGGGCATGGGCGGAGGAACAGGAACCGGAGCAGCGCCTGTTATTGCGAAAACTGCACAGGAAATGGGTATTTTAACTGTTGCCATAGTGACCATACCCTTTCGCTTTGAAGGACAGCAAAGAATAAAACAGGCTATTGAGGGAATTGATGAACTAAAGCAGTACGTCGATTCTTTACTGGTAATAAATAATCAGAAACTGCGTGAGGTGCATGGAGATCTGAAACTGGCCCAGGCATTCGAGAAGGCTGATGATATTCTTTCCAGGGCTGCCAAGGGAATTGCTGAAATTATAACGGTACATGGTTATATAAATGTTGATTTTGCGGATGTTGAAACTGTAATGAAAAGCTCAGGTGTTGCAATACTAGGGTCGGCTTCTGCTAATGGTGAGAACCGGGCAACCAAGGCAATTGAAGCCGCTCTTTCTTCACCACTGCTGAATAATAATGATATTACCGGAGCGAAATCAATCCTGTTAAATATAACCTCCGGGGAAAATGAAATAAGCATGGATGAGGTAGGAGAAATTACTGATTATGTTAATCAGGCTGCAGATAAGAGCGCACTCATCATCTGGGGAACAGGTATTGATGAATCTCTCGAAGACGGTATCAGTGTAACAATTATTGCTACGGGATTCGGAACAAACAGCATTCCTGAGCTTTATACCATAAAAAAACATTATGATAAGATCCCCCTTCGAGATCAGGGGGAAAAAGGACCTTCCCAAGATGACTTTACTGTGAAGGATAATGCTGATTACAATCAGAGGAAAATTGAATTTGAAGATGAGGGGAGTTCGGAGGAATATATTCTTTTTGATGAGTCTGTGGATGAAAATGCCCCCCTAAATGAATCTGCAAGTAAAATAAAAGAAGAAAGAGTAAAAAAACTTAAGGAGGCTCATGAACGGATGAAGATGGATGGTTATAATACCAAAAAAGAGAACCAAACCATCGAACAGCTTGAGAATGAGCCTGCTTACGTAAGAAAAAAGATAAAGGTAAAACCGGAAACCCCTTCAACAAAACAGGACGTTTCGAAATACAGGCTTTCTGAGGATGAAGAGAAGGGGGAACCCAGGCTCAGGGAGGATAACTCTTATTTACATGATAATGTTGACTAAATTATTAAACCCCGAAGCATATGAGATTTTCTGTTAGTATAGATGAAGATATTAAAAAATCGATGCGTGAAAAGGCAAGGCAAAGGCTTGATGCACTCAGGGCTGTAAAAACAGCCTTTTCTCTTGCCCGTACAGAAAAAGGAGCAGGCTCTGAGTTATCGGATGAAGAGGAGATAAAAATAATGCAAAAGCTGGTTAAGCAAAGGAATGACAGTGCTGCTATATACAGGGAACAAAACAGACCGGAACTTGCAGAAAAGGAGCTGCAGGAAGCCGAGTTTATAAAAGAGTATCTCCCAAAGCAGATGACGGAAGAGGAACTCAGTGTCTACCTGAGAAAATTAATTGATGTTATGGATGCGGAAGGGATGAAGGATATGGGTAGAGTAATGGGCAGAGCAAGTTCCGAACTTGCAGGAATGGCGGATGGTAAAACAATATCGGCAATTGTGAAAAAACTTTTGCAGTAAATATAAAACCCCGGAGTATGCAATTAAGCGTTAACCGGGGTTTTTTATTTTATATTTCTTATCCGGGTGGTTCCGGATGCATATCAAAAGAAGGATAAACTACTTTTCTTAATAAAGCAGGTTAATAAAACCTGATCCTGTTATCTTCAATGTTCGCATTTTCGATAAGTGCCTGGTATCCCTGATAGGCAACGCGGCTTTCAAGCATATATTTCAGCCTGAATTGGGCGGATGCGACATCCGGATCCTCAGGTATGGTCTTATCTGTTACTTCTATAAGGAAAACGCTGTTCTCACCGATAAAGGGTTCTGAAAGTTCTCCCTCAGGAATAATCATGGCTTTGGAAACAACTTTTGGTTCAAGTCCGGCTGGATTTATATAGGGATTGGCAAGTCTTACTTTCTCCGCTTCAAGTATCTCTGTATTCAGAGCTTCGGCAACAGCATCGAGACCGGATAAACCGGAAATACTTTCTTTGACTTCCTGCAGAACCTTTTCAAGCTTTTTCTGTTTGGCTACAATTACCTCGATTTCATTGCGGACGTCTTCAAAAGGAGCGATCCCTTCATGATTTACATTTGTAAGTGCAGCAACAATATATTTATCACTCAGATCAAATATCTGACTTATTGTTCCTTCTTCATTTTCAAAGGACCAGCGGATGATTTCCCTGGCATTTTCCAGCCCGGGCAGGTCTTTCGTACTTTTATCGAACTCAGTTGCAAAGCGTGGCGTAAGCCCTTTTTCACTATACTGCTCGCGAAACTCCTGAAGACTTGTTGCTTTGCTTCTGAATTCTACGGAGTTGGAATAAATGGTCTGATAAGTAGCGTCGCTTGGAACTACCTGTCTTTCAACAACAGCCAGATTTACTTTCCTTACCCTTGGACTCTGGTTTATTATTTTAATAACATGATAACCGAAGTTTGTCTTTACAACACCGAGATCTCCTGTTTCATTTTCAAAGGCAAAATCACTGAAAGGCTTCACCATCGCACCTTCTGTGAACCATCCCAGATCACCGCCTATACTGCTGTTAGACTGATCGGCCGAGAACTCCCTTGCGAGGTTACTGAAATCTGCACCTCCCTGGATCACGGTTAGGAGGCTGTCTGCTATAGTTTCAGCACGTCTGTCATCCCGCTGGACAGAAAGTGAAATTAATATGTGTCTTGCTCTTACTGAGTCGGGAACCATTGTAAAATCAAGTACCCTGGCCAGTTTGTAGGAACCGTCCTCAAAGTATGGACCTGCAACATACCCGGGTTCTGAATTAAATATGGAATCGGCATATGCTTCAGGTAATTCTTCTTTGGAATAATTAATATCCCTGTAAGGTAGGTCGGAATTGCTATTTACAAAACCAACAGGATTTTCAGTGCGTTCAAAGGCATCCTTACTTTGTTGAATATAGGCTAAAGCCTTCTGATCGTCTTCTGCCGAAGGTTCAATTGGGAATAAAACATATTCAATGCTCCGGGTTTCGTCCTGACGGTATTCATTTTTATGCTCTTCGTAGTAACTTTTCAGATCCGACTCGCTGTAGCTGATATCTTCATCAGAAACGCTATTAAACCCAACAGATACAAAATCGAAACTAACGGATGAGTTTGATTCGTGCGCGAAATTTCTGGCATCGAGGCTGTTCGGCTGCATTCCTTTTTGAACCAGTGTAAAATACTTTTGTCTTTCCCTGTCATCAACAATCTGGTTTTCAATATATACCCATTGTCTTCTTTCTTCCTGGTACATGTCTGTGCTGATGGCATTAAAATAATTAAGCATCTGGAAACGGTTGAATTCGCCTGTTTCCGGATTTGTGAACATTCTGCGAACCATTGGATGGGGTTCTTCAGCCAGGATCCTGGTATTACCTGCACTTACGGAATCACCAAGAAGCATTGTTTTCAGTTCATCTACACTTACCCGGATGCCCAGGTTTTCAATTGTATTTCCCAGAACGATATCCTGCACTGTCGATCTCCAGACTTCCTCCCGTATCTCTTCCAGGGTTTCCTGATCCAAAGTAGTTAACTGATAATTACTTCTGTAAAAATCGGCCAATTCTTCAATTTTCGAATTATATTCCATGTAGCCGATTGATTTTCCGTCAATCTCCGCTACTTCCATCCTGTCACGGGAAAAAACCGAAGGTCCTGAGCTGAATAAATCACCGAGAATAAATGCCAGTAAGGCTAATCCGATAATAACTGCAACAAGCACACCCGCTTTGTTCCTGATATTCTGTAAAGTTGCCATTTAATTTGTTTTTAGACTGTTTTTTTCAGGCTACGAAGATAGTAATTTCCATTAATTTAGCTTAGGAAATGGGAAAAAATGTTTGGGCAGGGATTGGGGAATGGGATAGGGGGTTGGGGGTGGGGTAAGAATGCTTTCAGATAGTAAGTTCTTTTAAAAAGCTTATTACTTTTAGATAGCATTTATTAATGTTATCCCTGCAAAACATGGGCAAAGAATCCCTGTGAAGCCCGGGTCAATCTACATGCAGACGTTTTACATGTACCAGTTCTATCCTGGTTTGGGAGACTTTTAAAATTCGATATTGATAACCACTTATGATTACCAGGTTATTTAATTTTGGAATACTTTCGTGATGATGAATGATATACCCTGCAAGGGTATCGTATTCTTCGGAAACGGGAATCTCAAGTTTGTATTTATCATTCAGATAATCGATCTCAAGCCTTCCTGAAAAGACATATTCATATTCATTTATTTGCCTTTCAATAAACTCAACGGTATCATGCTCATCTTCGATTTCACCAAAAATTTCTTCAATAATATCTTCCAGTGTAACAATTCCTGATGTTCCTCCAAATTCATCAACCACAAGGGAAATAGTTTTTCTTTCTTTAATAAGTTTTCTGAAAAGTTTATTGACATTCATAGTCTCAGGTACAATGGAAAGCGGGACAAGCTTTGATTTTATGCTGGCAGGTGCTTTGAAGAGATCTTTGGTGCTGATGTAGCCGGTCATATTATCGATAGAATCTTCAAAAATCAAAATCTTGGAATAACCTGTTTCGGTAAATCTTTTTTTCAGCTCTTCAAGACTGCTGTTAATTTCCATAGCCTCTATTTCAGTTCTGGGTACCATGCAGTCGCGAACTTTCAGTCTGGAAAATTCGAGTGCATTTTGAAAGATCTTTTTTTCAGGTTCTTCATACATCCTTTGTTCATCTGGTGTCTGACTTTCATTTACCAGGTGATCCAGATCGACTTTTCCAAAAACCGGATTTTGGCTTTCACTTCTCATTCTTACTCGAATTCCCAGTATGAATCGCATGATAAAATTGGTGAAACTAATGGTTATCAGGGTAACAGGATAAAGGAGTATATAAAAAATAAAGACTGGCACAGAGAAAATATTCAAGGTGAGATTGGGTCGGCTTCTGAATATGGTTTTAGGCAAAAATTCGGCGGTGAAAAGTATTACAAGGGTTCCTATGAGGATCTGGAGAAAAAGTATAAGTACTTCATTATGAACGTTTAGATGATTCAGCAGGATAGGATGCAGGACCCGGGCGACAAAGAACCCGTAGATTACCAGTGCTATATTGTTGCCAACGAGCATGGTAGCGATAAAATGTCCCGGGTTTTTCAGAAAAAGACTAACTATGCGGGATGAAAACAGCCCATGTTTCCTGTCCAGTTCAATCTTTAACCGGTTGGACGATATGTATGCAATCTCCATGCCGGAAAAAAAAGCCGAAAGGATCAGGCTGATGATAATTATGAGAGCAGATGGCATATAATTTATTCCTTAGGGTTAGGTTCTTTTTGTCCCCGGTTTCTTCTCAATATATAAAAGACAGAAGCAAGAACAAAAATAATAAAAAAGGTAAGGCCTTCAGCTATTCCCCTGGTTATAAATGCATGTATGCATGTGATTGCTGAAAGAACGGCTGCGATAAGCCAGATAATTTCCATAAACCGGTTACTCTTCCGGGATTTCATCTTCTTTTCCTTCTTTAATTTTAACGGTCCCCCTGGAGCTTTTTAGCCGCCATTTCGTAAAGCGCTGATTGGATTCGAAACCGTCCTGCCCGTAAAATGTCCCGTCTTCGGTTTCAATTCTTGAAAAACTATTGGAATAGATCTTCTTCTTGTTCTCATCCCAGAATAATTCTTCTGTATTTAACTTTTCTCCTTTTCCTATATTATGGGCAACAACATTTCCTTTTGCTTCCCAGAGTTTTTCATCATTATAGTATATGGCATAGTTAGCGGTGATTTCCGATTCAACCTTCATGCTGTCATCAAAAAACCTTACGAACATTCCTTCCGGAAACTCAATATATGGTCTTTCTGTATTTCCGAATCTTTTTATTCTTTCCGCCTCGAGTATCATGCTGAGATTGGCAGAGTCAGTATAAATGATCTCTACCTTTTGGGCATGCACATCGGGAAGATCAGAAGGATCCGTCAGAGATTTTATCTTTTCAATATCAGTTTCACAGGAAAACAAAAGAAAAAAAACTCCCGGAAAAACCAGGAGTTTTTTAATGAAATGAAATACTATTTTCTTTTTAAGGAGATACATCTTTTTTATTTGAGTCCGTCAATAAATTCAGCAGTGCAGATATCGGACTTTATGGACAGACTCTATTTAGTGTCCGTCAATAAAGTCAAGTGTTTGATTCAGAAAGTTCGATATCAAGGCTTGCGACCGCGTGTCGCTGAAGCTTTAGCGGAGGCACAAGCCCCAAAAAGCGCAGTTTACTGATGTAAATGAGCATTTTTGGGGCGAGCATAACGCAGATAGCGGACTTTATGGACAAACACTATTTAGGTCTTGCCTGAGTTGTTCTGTTTATCCATCCCCCAACAGTATACCTGTCACCTTCGGCGATACTGTGAAAAAACAGGTCTTCTTTGGATGGAAAATATTGCTTATACTCATTGATTAGGTTTGCGGCTTTTTCTGAAACTGAAGGATCGACATTTTTTGCCTTCTGAAACATATCTACAGCTACCCAGTAGGCAGTCCTTTTCTCAAAATCATCCCCAAGGGAAGAATTACCGGAAATGTAGGCTATTCCCATAAGAATCAGCGGATCTCCCCATTCGGGTTTCAGTTCTGCAGCCTGAGATGCATATTTAACAGCATCGGACGGATTATCCAGGTATTGCTGTGAAAGAGCGGCAAGTGAATAAAGGTAGTCAGCTTTTTTATCATCTTCTTCAGCTGCTTCAATAGCTTCCAGATAATAATCCTTACTTTTCTGATATTGTTCCTTCCTCATGAAAAGACGGCCGAGATTATAAGCTGCCTCTGCTGAAGGTTTCAGTGAATAAAGCTGTTCTGAAACTTCTGCATATAAGGGATCCATTTCACAATCTCCGGCATCGTTCAGAAATCCTGAGACCTTTTCAAGAAAATCTATGTCGTCTTTGTTTTCTTCAAATTTCGGTCCGTAAATATTAACGATAGCATCACAGGTCATAACTTTGCAATCTTTGATGTTTGCTTCAACAGCTTCTTTTGCCTTTTTGGTCCTCGAAGAAGGCCGGGCGGCGAGTTGTTTATCGAGTATATCGTTAGAAGTAACATAACTGCTGATCAGGTCTTCTCCCTCGAGCATTCCGTTCATGAATAATGAAATGCCGGCAGAAATCATGGTAGTTATTACTACCGGACTGGATTCATCTCCTTCTATTTCGACCGATTCTTTAAGAGTTTCATAGCCCTCTTTAATGTATTCAGGCCCGTCATTTCTCCTGTAACGTAAAAGATCCACTCCTTTTCTTCCGAGAATATCTCCTTTTTTCTTAGGAAAATATTCGATCCTGGCATCATATAACATCATCATGGAATCGACATAAGCTGCTTTTTCTGCCTGACCCTGAGATTCCTTAAGAAAATACCTGTATATATTTACTCCATAAGCATATGTGCTTTCTTTCCATTCGGGACACTGTTGATACAGGTCTCTCCATGGCTTCAGTGCATCCTTGTAATTTTTATGCTTGTAAAACTCATAATATAATGAGTAATTCTTTTTGCATTCATTGGGAACATCTTTTGTCCCCGGCTGGGTATAAGCATTAATGCTGAATATCCCGAGCACCGCAACTAAAAATAATTTCAATCCTTTTGTTTTCATGGTTCTAAATATTTTAATCAAACTTCCTTTTGAAGAACCAGAAATCATGTAACGTAAAGCTAAGATTAATGATCCCGTAATTCTCCTTTACCAGGCTATTATCTGTTGTTCCTCTTTGACCCAGAACCACTCCCAGGTTAAATGTGGTTTTTGTTCCTCTGAACGGTAGACCTACTCCAAAAGTTATGCCATAATCTTTTAACTGTTCACCACGGATGCGAAGGTAGGAGTTTGAATAATATCCTCCAAGCCTGTAATGCACCCTGTTATGGTATCCTCTGAATGCTTCAGGATTGGGAGTATATTCTACACCAAAATTCATGGAATTTGAATTCACAAGAGAATCATTTTCTCCCATAATACTACTCTCACTCCAGTTCTGTAGCTGGTATTCTCCGGTAAGAACTAATTTTTTATGTATGCCAAACGAGAGTCCGGCACCATAGCGGGAAGGATAAATAATGTCTCCCTGATCATCTTCTTTTTTTAGTACAAAACCGGGATTGATTACAGTAGAATCATTCAGGGCAAATGCATTTCCGGGAAAGGAATTTTGATAAAGTGATGTTCTTTCTGCACTTAAGGCTGTTTTTTTATCATAAATTGCTCCGAGTGTGAAAAAATACTTATCGTTGAAAACTTCATGGTATTGCATGCCGAAATTGAGCAACATGTCCCGGATTACCAACCTTTCATCAGCGTAAGTCTCTGAATAGGTCCCCTGACCCGGAAACCTTACATTCTGGGCATTCTGAATATACCCGAATAGGTTAGAGAGATTAACTCCCAGAGATAATTTTTTGAAAAGCATAACCGAGGTACCCAGATAAAAACGGTTTAGTCCCCCGTTGCCTTCAAAAAAATAATCGACAAGACCCAGATCAGGATCACTTTGTTGATCGATTATTTTATAACCAACAGAGCTAAATGGGGTTATTCCTGCAGAAGCTTTCCACCAGGGAGCAATGGTGAAGCCAATGGCCAGATGATCCAGATTCATGTTGGTTAAACTGGAATTAAGATCCTCCGTCTTATATGTAGTTGAAGATCCGGTAAGGCCAAAGTCGAATATGAACGACATGCTATCGAGGGCACTATAGGAGGCGGGATTTACCAGGTTGATGATTTTATTCGATCTGATGGCGATCCCTGCACCTCCCATCGAACGGTTTTGGGTAAAACCGGGCTTGTTCAGTTCTCCAAGTCCAAAGCGTGAATAAGGTGAATAGGTATTGACCTGTGCAAAGGCAGGCAATGTCATTACAATAAGTAATAAACTTGTAAATATTTTTTTAACTGGCATTATATTCTAAAATTCTGTTAAGTCCGTAAAGGTTCAAATTCGAATCCACAAAGATGATATTTTTTAGCTTTTTATCAAAAAGTTTAACATCACCACCTGTTAAAACTATTTTCAGGTCAGGATATTGTTGTTTTAAATCATTGATATATCCGTCAACTTCATAGACAATTCCCGAGAGAATGCCTGAGATTATTGCTTCCTCTGTATTATTTCCGGGAAATGACCAGGAATCTTTAAGTTCTACCAGTGGAAGTTTTGCAGTGTATTTATTCAATGCCCGGGCTCTGGTGTATGCTCCCGGAGATATTGATCCTCCCAGGAACTGTCCTGCCGAATTTATCAGATCATACGTAATTGCAGTACCTGAATCGATCACCAGGATATTGTGGCCCGGAAACTTTTCAACAGCTCCAACGACTCCTGCTATACGGTCAAATCCCAGGGTGTCTCGCGAGCTGTATAAATTTTCAATGGGCAATGGAGTATTTTTATCGAGATCAATGCAGAAATCCAATATATTTTCTAAATAATCAAAGATCTCGGGTGAATAATCGATAACTGATGAAACAATAGCTTTGCGGATGGAAGGAAATCTTTTCATAACCGCTTCGAAATCTTTTATACCGGGATCTTTTACGATATTTTTATGATAAATTTCATCTTTATTAAAGACAGCAAATTTTACATTGGTATTTCCCAGATCTACAATTAAATTCATTCAGTTTTATGATATTATTAGCTAAGATTTTCTTAAGCTTTGCAAAGATATTATAATAATTCTACTTTGACAGATTGTATTTTTAAATGACTTAAGTTTCACACTAAAAATTTTATAAAAAGAATGGGATTATCCTAAAGTTAGTGCTTTATAACATTCTGTCAAGAAATGCCCGGCTTCTAGAATTATCGCACAAACAACACCCTACTGAGGTTTCAATTCTGATATTCCATAATAACTTTTTTCCTTCTTTTCAATTCCATTTATTTTCCTATCTTCCTTCCAGCACTCTCTCTATTACCTCAATTGCTCCGGAAACACTGTTTACTTCACGAACTGTCAGGCGCAATCTGTCATTATCTTCTTTCATTTTCACTTTACGGGTTCGATGCTGCACGAAGGAAAGGACATTAGTGAAGGCCTCGGAGCGATAGAAGGCCGATTCCTGGTCGGCAATGAAAAACATCACCATGGTATTATTCCTGATCATGATCTTTTCAATACCAGACCGCATAGCCAGCCATCGCAATTTTACAGCCTTGATAAGTTCTTCTGCTTCACCGGGAACCGGACCGAATCGGTCTTCCAGTTTTTCCCTGAAAATTGTCAGGTCGGTTTCTTCTTTCGCATTATCCAGTTCACGGTATAGTCTCATTCGCTCGGTAATACTACTGATATATTCTTCAGGAAATAATATTTGAAGATCTGTGTCTACCTGGCAGTCCTGTGAATAATACCTGGGTTTTTTCAGATCTTTCTTTTCCTCTTCTTCATAGATATGTCTGAATTCATTTTCTTTCAGCTCAAGAACAGCTTCCTCAAGAATTCGCTGATAAGTTTCATAACCCACATCGGAAATAAAACCGCTTTGTTCGGCGCCAAGAAGATTGCCTGCTCCCCTGATATCCAGATCCTGCATGGCGATATTGAACCCACTCCCGAGTTCGGAATATTCCTCTATTGCCTTTAACCTCCGACGGGCCTCTGGTGTGTTTAGATGAAGAGGGGGGGCAAGAAGATAGCAAAAGGCTTTTTTATTGGAACGACCCACTCTTCCCCTTAACTGATGAAGATCGCTCAGGCCGAAATGATGAGCGTTATTGATAATTATCGTGTTTGCATTTGGTATATCAAGTCCTGATTCAATGATTGTAGTAGCAATAAGAACATCATAATAGCCCTGGACAAAATCGAGCATGATATTCTCCAGTTTTTTTCCTTCCATCTGGCCATGGGCTATTACGGTACGGACCCCTTTGCAGGAGCGATTAACCAGTGCTTCTATTTCTGAAATATTTTGCACCCTGTTATGAATAAAAAACACCTGACCACCACGTTCTACTTCATATTCAATAGCTTCCTTAATAATATCTTCATTAAAAGAATGAAGTTCGGTCAGGATGGGGTGGCGGTTGGGGGGAGGCGTATTAATTACTGAAAGATCGCGTGCACCCATCAGAGAAAACTGGAGGGTCCTTGGGATAGGTGTAGCTGTAAGGGTAAGCGTATCTACATTAATCTTGAACTGACGAAGCTTTTCTTTTACGCTTACACCGAATTTTTGTTCTTCATCAATAATAAGCAATCCCAGATCTTTGAATTTAACATCTTTTCCCACGAGTTTATGTGTGCCGATAATAATATCAATTTCACCCTTTTTCAGTTTATCCAGGGTTTCTCTTTGATCTTTCGAACTTCTGAGACGGCTAATATATCCCACCGTGCAGGGAAGCCCTTTCAAACGATCACGAAATGTGTTATAATGCTGAAGCGCAAGTATGGTTGTCGGAACAAGCACAGCCACTTGTTTGGAATCTGTCACTGCCTTGAAAGCCGCCCGGATGGCAACCTCAGTCTTGCCAAAACCAACATCACCGCAAACCAGCCTGTCCATGGGGAAATCTGCTTCCATTCCCTCTTTAACCGCTTCGGTTGCTTTTATCTGGTCGGGAGTATCTTCATATATAAAAGAAGCTTCAAGTTCTCTTTGAAGATAGGAGTCGGGAGTGAATGAATAACCTTTTTGTTGCTTTCTTACTGCATAAAGTTTTATTAGTTCTGCAGCTATATCCTTGACTTTTTTCCTGGTAGTGCTTTTTAGTTTCTGCCATGCACCTGAA
Source organism: uncultured Bacteroidaceae bacterium (assembly GCA_964426915.1). Lineage (GTDB taxonomy): Bacteria > Bacteroidota > Bacteroidia > Bacteroidales > CAYRTD01. The sequence goes on from CAYRTD010000004.1 coordinate 63,016, forward strand.
CCAAGTTTGTATATTTTCGGGGTGGAATCATCTTTACCTTTGTATTTCGAGATTCGATGGAGTGCATGAATGCTCACAAACAGTACATCCTTATCTTTGTAGATAAGACGTACCGATTCCTGCTTTTTTCCGTTTTTCTCTAAAGTTTCAAGTCCGCCGAAAATCCCAATACCATGATCAATATGAACAACATAATCGCCCGGCTTCAGGTCGGTGAGTTCTCTTATGCTGAGAGATTCCTTCCGGTTGTAACGATCTTTTATTTTGTATTTATGATATCTTTCAAATATCTGGTGATCAGTATATATGCAAAGCTTTAGGTCGTGATCAATAAATCCTTCATGAAGGGTCTGAAGACAAAAATCAAACTCCACATCCGGATTCAGTTCATTAAAAATATCTTTCAGCCTGTTGATCTGGGCTTCGCTTTCCGATAAGATAAATACTTCGTAATTTTCCTGTTTTCTTTTTACAATGTCCTCGGCAAGCAGCTCAAAATTTCTGTTAAAAACCGGTTGTGGACTTGTATGAAATTCTGCTTCTTCACCTGCAACTGAGGAGAAAGGGCCTCCGAACTCGTTTTTTACCAGTGGACTAAGATCTGCTTTTAATGTTTCTGAGTTGACAATAACCTCATTTTTTACCAGGGGCTTTTCCGGGTCCTCAATTTCAGTTTTCTCAAAGATCTCATCAATACGTGAAAAGACTATTTCAAAATTATCTGCCCATACCTTTGTTCCTTCAGGCAAATATTCAAAAAAGGACACTCTTCTTTTTCCTCTTTCCTTTTCCCACTGAATATTCGGAATGAGGCTCATTTTTTTTATTTTTTCTACCGAGAGCTGTGACTCGATATCAAAGCTTCTGATCGATTCTATTTCATCACCGAAAAAATCAATACGGTAGGGTAAGGTCGAAGAGAATGAAAATATATCAATGATGCTGCCTCGAATGGCGAACTGACCCGGTTCAAAAACAAAATCGACAAGTTCAAAATTGTACTCGTGGAGGAGGTCACTGAGGAAATCCCTGCTGACCTTTTCTCCTGTCATCAGCTCAAAACTATTGTTGTTAAGTTCAGCCCTGCTGAGAACTCTTTCCATCAAAGCTTCGGGATAACTCACAATAAAACTGGCTGTCCTTCTTTCGCTCAAGCGCTTAAGGACTTTTGTGCGGGTAATTATGTTATCATCATCGGTCTTTTTGTATTGTATGGATCGGGTGTAGGATGAAGGGAAAAACATTGTTCTGTCTTTGCTGTCGAGGGTTGTCAGATCGTTGTAGAAAAAGGCAGCCTCTTCTTTATCATTCAGAATGATCAGGTGACTTCCCTTGAGCTCTGACATGAGCTGCTGTATATATATAGCTTTTGCTGAGCCACTCAGTCCCTTCATCCGGATAAGCTTCCCTTTACCGGCATCAGAGAATATTTTTTTCTGAGTATTTTGAGGCCATTGGGAATATTTTTCGAGTATTTTTTTCATGGTGGCCACAAAATTAAGAAAAAAAATTGCGCTAATGGAGAAGAAGATTAGCCTTTTCCAGGGCTTCTCTAAAAGAGCAGATCCAGTTGCTCTACTCTGTTGACAAACTCTTTTTGCTGCCCTGTCTCATCCCTTACCCAAAGTTCCGGATAAACTCTTCCACCTCCAGTACCATATTTCTGGAACCTGTGAACAGGGGGACTCGCTGATGGATAGTGCGTGGAATGATATCCAGAATACGGTTTCCATTCCCGTCGGTTGCCAGTCCACCTGCCTGTTCCGCAAGAAATGCAATGGGATTGGCTTCGTAGAGGAGTCGTAATTTCCCGCCGGACTGTTTTGCTGTTGAGGGGTACATATAAATACCCCCTTTTATCAAGTTCCGGTGAAAATCCGATACCAGTGAACCAATATACCTTGAAGACAGGGAGTCTTTTCCTTCCGTTCCTTTGGATCTATCCAGGTATTTCTGTATCCCGGGAGAAAACTGTTTGTAATTCCCTTCATTAATGGAGTATATTCTTCCGTCTTCGGGAGTAACTAGCTTATAATGAGATAGACAATATTCCCCGAATGAAGGGTCAAGGGTAAATCCGGTTACACCAAGGCCTGTTGTATATACAAGCATGGTTGATGATCCGTATACTACGTAACCTGCGGCAACCTGTTTATTACCGGGCTGAAGGAGATCGTTTTCATCAGGGACGGAACCCTGATCGCTTAGCCTTCGGTAAATGGAAAAGATCGTACCTATAGAGACATTCACATCTATGTTTGATGAGCCATCGAGAGGATCTATGCATACTACGTATTTTCCATCAAGAGCTATGGATTTATTGAATGTAATAATATCATGGTTTTCTTCAGAAGCAATTGCACAAACCTCTCCGCTGGAGGATAATATTTTAATGAAGCGCTGATTCGCAAATTCATCCAGCTTCATCACATCCTCCCCCTGAATATTGCTTTTCCCGGCCTCTCCCAGGATGTCGACGAGTCCTGCAGCATTAACTTCTCTGTTCACCATTTTAGATGCTACTCCAATATGATTTAATATTTTGGTCAGATCACCTTTCGCATAGGGAAAGGCAGTTTGCTGCTCGTTAATGAATTCACTTAGTGTTGGTGGTTGATAGTTATTTGCCATAATATTTTTATTTTTGTCAGACTCAGCCGGTTTATGCATGCCCGGAGTGCTCAGGGATACCACAAGGGAGCAAATTTTTTATACCGCCTGATTTTTCCAGGTATTGCATGAATCAGAATTTTGCGAGAAACAAAATTGGTTAAGTAAATTTGGTTTATAATTGAGGTTATACAGTAAAAATTTTAATCTTTTCTTATGTTGATATTTAAATTCGGTGGTGCATCCGTAAAAAACTCCGCATCCGTTCGCAATATCTCAAATATTCTCAGGAAATATAATGAAAATATTGTAGTTGTAGTGTCGGCAATGGGAAAAACTACAAATGCTCTGGAACAGATTACCGAAAATTATGTACATGGAAATAAGCCTCATCTGGAAAAAAATTTTGAAAATTTGAAGGCCTATCATTATTATATAATCAGCGGACTTTTTGAAGATGAGCAGCATCCGGTATATGCCAGGGTGAAAGAAATTTTTTCCCTGATGCAGGCGAAATTTGATCAGCCACCTACTTTGGATTATGATTTTGATTATGATCAGATCGTATGTAATGGTGAGTTACTTTCCACCATTATTGTTTCCGCCTATTTAAATGATTGCGGTCTCAAAACCGGGTGGAGAGATATCCGGGAATCTCTGAAGACCGATAACAGGTTCAGAGAAGCTTCCATTGACTGGGAACTTTCTGATCAACTGGTAAAAAAGAATTTCCAGTTTAAAGGAGATCGTCTGTTTCTTACCCAGGGATTTCTTGCTTCAACAAAAAATACTCTGACCACCACCCTCGGACGTGAGGGTTCCGATTACACAGCCGCAATTCTGGCATATATTCTTGATGCTGAAAAGGTGATTATATGGAAAGATGTTTCCGGGGTACTGAATGCCGATCCCAAGTGGTTTGATGAAACCGTTTTGCTTGAACACCTGTCATATCATGATGCAATTGAACTGGCATATTATGGGGCCAGTGTTATTCACCCCAAGACCATTCAGCCTCTGAAGAAAAAATCCATCCCTCTGCATGTTAAGTCTTTTGTGGACCCTGAATTAAACGGAACACTTGTTGGGATGGATGATTATGAAAAGCTTATCCCTTCCTTTATTTTTAAGATGAATCAGGTGCTTTTTCATATTTCTGCACGCGATTTTTCTTTCATTACGGAAGATTCCTTAAGTATCATTATCGCCTCTTTTGCAAAAAACGGACTTAAGATCAATCTGATGCAGAATACAGCTATTTCCTTTCAGGTTTGTGTAAACCTGGATGAAAACCGGTTGGAGAGAGTGACTTCTGAACTTAAAGAAATGTTCAATATTGAAATGGAAACCGGATTGGAACTGGTAACCATCAGGTATTACGATCAGGCTACTATAGGCAGGGTCACACTGAATAAGGAGATAATTCTCGAACAGCATAACCGGACTGTTGCTCAAATGGTAATGAAAGATAAGGATAAGAATTCCGCAGAATGAAATTTCAAGGCCTTGCGATCATATTGCTAATATTGACCGGTATGTTGCTCGAAACCTGGAAAATCGGCAAGCAGCCGGCAGAAAAATGGGATGAAGCCAGAAGAGGCATAAATGCTGTAAGCATGATGGAAAACAGGGATTATTTTCATTATTATTATTTAGATCGGCCTGATACTTTCAACACCAAACCTCCTTTAACAGTCTGGCTGATTATTCTCAGCTTTAAAAGTTTCGGAATATCAAATTTTGCTTTGCGGTTTCATTCAATAGTTTCGATTTTCTTTTTTTTTCTTTTTATTTCAAAGCTTATTCTTTTATACCGTAATAAGACTTTTCTTATTCTTTTCCTGGGCATAATTATAACTGTGAAAGGCATTATCGGGTTTCATGTTGGGAGAACCGGTGATACGGATAGCCTGCTGCTTTTATTTCTGACAGCTTTTCTTTATTACTTTTTGAAATACTGGGATTTTGGTAAAAAAAAGGCAATTTATCTTTCTGTAACTTTTTTGGGTCTTGCATTTTATACCAAATCCGTAGCAATACTTCTCATGCTACCTGCTGTTTTTGCCTATGCGATCTTTAGATGGGATAGCCAGAAGATCATGAAGAGAGAGTTTTGGATCTCTGCCGGGATCTTTATTCTGATCATTATCAGCGTGGGAATTATTCCTGCTTTTTGGAATGGTGGAAATAAAAATCAACCGGGTCTTCTGACCAATATCTTCAGTACTGATATGTTCCTCCGGTTTACAGATAATTCTTTTGAACCGGGATATGATCCCTTTCATGTAATTCATGTGCTGGATATGAATTTCAGCATTTGGAATTATATTTTTTATCTGGCCGGAATTTTTGCGATATATAGAATCTTCAAAAACGGCCATTTTCCACCCTTACAGGAAAACAGGCTTTTGCTCCTTTCTCTTTTGATCGTGCTGAGTTATGGTATTCTTTTGACAGTAAGTATGAATAAACACAGATGGTATATTGCTCCTGCGATTCCTTTTTTTGCCATATTAACTGTTGAGTTTATCATCCAGTTTAAAAACAGAAAGTGGATGTATCCTGTTTTTTCAGCCATTGTAATAATCATGTCCATTCAAAAGTTTCTGCATTATAATGATCCTGAAGCAAATATCAGAGAATTTTTTGACAAACACAGAAATGAAATTTGTGAAGCAGATAAATTATATGTAGACCATGCTGTCCCCCAGGACCTTGCCTGGGAATATATAAAATTTAATCACAGAAGTGCAAAAAGTATTGCAAAGTTGCCTTCTGAAGATAGCTCCTATATGTATTTCGGGCCCTCTGTAGAAAACGTTCCGGGAAAAGTTGCCGGCTATCTTGAAGGATACAAGTTAGTTGTTAAGAATAACAGACACTAATTAGTGCCTGTTAATAGAGTCGGGTGTCTGGATCATAACCGAAACCGCCACATGGCGGTGAGCTCAGCGAAG